>NZ_JBVVOS010000001.1:0-451541 GCF_055807515.1 Bradyrhizobium sp. Kon69
GTCCGACCATCGCGCAGGGAAGGCCGAGTGATTGGCTACACCTGTATGCTGCTGTGCGGTTTTCCTGCGTGTGCTTTCGCGCAGCGGACCGCGGGTGCCAGCCGGCACCCGGCCTTCCCTGCGCCCTCTTGGACAAGGAGGGCGGAGCGACCAGGCAAAGCTCGGGCGAAATGCGCCGCGAGGCTGCGAAGGCGTGTCTACAATTCAAGATGCGAGCTGGAAGAGTGGCGCTACTGCCTCATGCTCCGTCATTGCGAGTGCAGCGAAGCAATCCAGTCTGCCGCCGCGGGAAGATTCTGGATTGCTTCGCTCAGTTCGCAAAGACGCTTTGAGAGAGTGCGCGCCACACGCCACCCTTGCGTCTCCGGTGCGTAGCGCAGAGGCCTTTGCAGCGCGTAGGGCACGCGCGGGGAGATGATGAAGGCGGCGACTCACCCTGGCTGCGCCTCGTCGTCGCGCCGAAGTTGCGGCGCAGGCACGTACTTGAAGCCTGAAGTTGCGGATTGTCCTCCTGCCGGGGGTATCGCAGTAAGCTCCAATCGTGTCCTGCCGGCCACGATTGTGCCGTCCGTGCAACACCTGTCACGGATTTAACCATCATCTCTGTCCGTTCGCATCGACGCCGCTTTTTGGCCACACCCGGACATGAATAAAATCACTCAAATGTTTTAGCGGCAGCGGTGGTCCTGGAAGGCGACGGGAAATCCCCAAGGTCGATTCAAAAGGTCGATTAAAATCTTGGCTCTGATTTTTCGGGTCTGAAAGGGTTCGCCGGGGAAACTGGTTGGCGATGGACGCGAAGAGCAACATCAAGCAGAGGCTGCCGAGCCGTCACGTGACGGAAGGCCCTGCGCGCGCGCCCCATCGGTCCTACCTCTACGCCATGGGTCTGACTACCGACCAGATCCACCAGCCCTTCGTCGGCGTCGCCTCATGCTGGAATGAGGCCGCGCCCTGCAACATCTCCCTGATGCGCCAGGCGCAGGCGGTGAAGAAGGGCGTCGCATCCGCCGGCGGCACGCCGCGGGAATTCTGCACCATCACCGTGACCGACGGCATCGCCATGGGCCATGACGGCATGCGCTCCTCGCTGCCGTCGCGCGAATGCATCGCCGATTCCGTCGAGCTGACGATCCGCGGCCACGCCTATGACGCCCTCGTTGGCCTGGCCGGCTGCGACAAGTCGCTGCCGGGCATGATGATGGCGATGGTCCGCCTCAACGTGCCCTCGATCTTCATCTATGGCGGCTCGATTCTGCCCGGCAATTTCCGGGGCCAGCAAGTCACCGTGCAGGACATGTTCGAAGCCGTCGGCAAGCACTCGGTCGGTGCCATGTCGGACGAGGACCTCGACGAGATCGAGCGCGTGGCGTGCCCTTCGGCGGGTGCCTGCGGCGCCCAGTTCACAGCCAACACGATGGCGACCGTCTCCGAGGCGATCGGTCTGGCGCTGCCGTACTCGGCCGGTGCTCCGGCTCCCTATGAAATTCGCGACGCCTTCTGCATGACCGCGGGCGAGCAGGTCATGGAGCTGATCGCCCAAAACATCCGGCCGCGCGACATCGTCACCCTCAAGGCGCTGGAGAATGCCGCCGCCGTGGTCGCCGCGTCCGGTGGCTCGACCAATGCTGCACTGCACCTGCCGGCGATCGCGCACGAGGCCGGCATCAAGTTCGACCTGTTCGACGTCGCCGAAATCTTCAAAAAGACACCGTACGTCGCGGATTTGAAGCCGGGCGGCCGTTATGTCGCCAAAGACATGTTTGAAGTAGGTGGCATACCGCTTCTGATGAAGACGCTGCTCGACAACGGATTTCTCCACGGTGACTGCCTCACCGTCACCGGTCGAACGATCGCCGAAAACCTCAAAAGCGTGAAGTGGAATCCGCACCAGGACGTGGTGCACCCGGCAGACAAGCCCATCACCGTCACCGGCGGTGTGGTTGGTCTGAAGGGCAATCTGGCGCCAGAAGGTGCGATCGTGAAAGTCGCGGGAATGTCCAACCTCAGGTTCACCGGTCCGGCCAGGTGCTTCGACCGTGAGGAGGATGCTTTCGAGGCCGTGCAGAAGCGCACCTACCGCGAAGGCGAAGTCATCGTGATCCGCTACGAGGGGCCCAAGGGCGGTCCCGGCATGCGGGAAATGCTCCAGACCACCGCGGCGCTGACCGGCCAGGGCATGGGCGGCAAGATCGCGCTCATCACCGACGGCCGCTTCTCCGGCGCCACCCGCGGCTTCTGCATCGGCCATGTCGGGCCGGAAGCCGCCATCGGCGGCCCGATTGGGCTGCTCGAGGACGGCGATATCATCGAGATCGACGCGGTCGCCGGTGCCCTTAACGTAAAATTGAGCGACCAGGAGCTTGCCCAGCGCAAGACCAAATGGACCGCTCGCGCGACTAACCACACGACGGGCGCGCTCTGGAAATATGCTCAGCAGGTTGGACCAGCGGTCGGTGGGGCAGTGACCCATCCGGGCGGCGCGCACGAGAAACAGTGCTATGCGGACATCTAGGCGTACCATCGTTGCGTTTGTGTTGGGGGCTACCGCGCTGGCCGCGCCGGCGCTCGCCTTTGACGGCGCACCCGTCAGCCAGAAGGATGCGACCATCCCGGTGGTCACGACCTTGCCGGGCGCAGCAGGCAAGGTGCGCAATGTACCGCCAGTCGTGCCCCAGGAAACCTCGCTCAGCGCCCTGCAATATGCCGCGGAGGGTGGCCACCCCATCGCGCAGTGGAAGCTCGGCCGCATGTACGCCAATGGCGACGGCGTCGCCCAGGACGATGTGCGTGCGTTCGAGTATTTCACCCGGATCGCCAACGCGCACGCCGAGGACAGCCCGTCGGCGCCGCAGGCGCAGATCGTCGCCAACGCCTTTGTAGCGCTCGGCCGCTATTATCTCAGCGGCATCCCGAATTCGAAGGTCAAGCCGGACCAGGAGCGGGCGCGGGAGATGTTTTCCTATGCCGCGTCCTATTTCGGCAATGCGGATGCGCAATACGATCTCGCCCGCCTGTACCTGAAGACACCGGACGCTTCGCGCGAGGATTTCCGCTACGGCGCACGCTGGCTTGGGCTTGCCGCGCAGAAGGGCCAGCACGAGGCCCAGGCGCTGCTCGGCCAGATGCTGTTCAACGGTGACCGCCTGCCGCGGCAGGCCGCGCGCGGCCTGATGTGGCTGACGCTGGCGCGCGACAGCGCAGGCAGCGACGAGATCTGGATCAAGGAAAACTACAACCGCGCCTTCGCAAAGGCCTCCGACGATGATCGCGCCATGTGCCTGCAGATGCTGGAGCAGTGGGTGCAGGGCCGCCGGGAGTAAGTGGTTGAGGCGGCCTCACGCCGCCTCAAGATCGAGATCCGCCCACACCGGCACGTGGTCCGACGGCTTCTCCCAGCTGCGCACATAGCTGTCGATGCCGACATTGGCGAGCCGGTCGCTGGCCTGTGGCGACAGCAGCAGATGGTCGATCCGCAGGCCATGGTTCTTCTGCCAGGCGCCGGCCTGGTAATCCCAGAACGTGTAGAGCCCGGGCTCGTCGGTGACGGCCCGAAGCGCATCGGTCAGGCCGAGGCCGAGCAGGGACTGAAAACTCTCCCGCGTCTCGGGCTTGAACAGGGCGTCCTCGGTCCAGGCGGCGGGATTATGGACGTCCCGGGCATGCGGAATGACGTTGAAGTCGCCTGCGAGGATCAGCGGCTCTTCGGTCTTGAGGCGCTCCTTCGAATACTCAAGAAGCCGCGACATCCATCTGAGCTTATAGGGATATTTCTCGGTCCCGACCGGATTGCCGTTGGGCAGATAGAGGCATGCGATGCGCAGCACGCCGGACTTGAGCGTCACCACGCCTTCGAGGAAGCGGGCATGGGCGTCCTCGTCGTCGCCGGCAAGCCCTGACTTGGTCTCGTCGAACCGGAGCTTCGAGAGCAGGGCGACGCCGTTGAATGTCTTCTGCCCATGGGTGACCACGTTGTAGCCGAGCGCCTCGATCTCCAGCCGCGGGAAGGCCTCGTCGACGCATTTGATCTCCTGAAGGCAGACGATGTCCGGCTGGCACTCCTTCAGCCAGGTCAGCAGCAGGTCGATCCGCTGCCGGACCGAGTTCACGTTCCAGGTGGCTATTCTGATGGGCATCTTGGTGGCTCCGGGCAGGGGCCATGGTTAGAACAAAATGCAAACGCGGCCGTCAAGGACGCTGCGAAATCTCCCACAAAATTAACCCGGCTTAAGTCGGGCCTGGGCCATTGATCGTGAAAAGGTTTTTCGAATGGGACGGCCGGACAAATCCACGAAGCGAACCGAGCCCCGCGACGGCTTGATCGGCGCGTTCCTGTACTGGCTCGGCGGCTACGAGATCGAGGACGGCCTGACCGCCGGTCTCAGCGAGCGCGAGCTGAGCCGCATCCGCGCCAAGCAGATCGACGCGGTGATACGGCTGATCCCGGTGACGATGGCCGTCACCATGCTCAACGTCGCGGTCGTACTGGTCCTGTTCTGGGGCAGGGGCTGGAACGACTTTCTCGCGATCTGGGGCATGACCCTCGCGACCGCCGCCTCGCTCGCGGTGCGCGCGTGGCGGCGCTCCCACCAAAGCCCCCCGCAGGAAGCCTCGCCCCGCGCCGCGCGGCAGATGTTGCGGCAGGCGTTTTTCCTCGCCGCAATCTGGGGCACGCTGCCAGTCGCGCTGTTCAGTCGCATCGAGCCGACCAGCCAGCTCGTTCTGGCCTGCCTGATGGTCGGCATGATGTCCGGCGGTGCCTTCACGCTCTCGACCTTCCCGCGCGCAGGCCTCGTCTATCTCGCGACGACGACGATCGCCTGCGTCGCGGCGCTGCTGTTGTGCGGCACCGGGCCGTATCTCGTGACCGCGGTGTTTCTGCTGCTGTTCGCGTTCTTCATGGCGCGGAACATCGTCTCGCAAGGCAATCTGTTCCTCGGCAATCTCAAGGCCCAGCTCGAGCTCGAGCGCAAGACTGAGATCATTTCGCTGTTGCTGAAGGATTTTCAGGAGAATGCCAGCGACTGGCTGTGGCAGACCGACGCCGAGGGGCATCTGGTCGACGTGCCCGAGCGCTTCGCCGCCGTCGCACAGCTGCCGCTGCCGCTGCTGAAGGGCTCGCATTTCGCCGACGTGCTCGACATGCTGTGCCCCGAAGACAAGAGCGCGGCCTATAACGTCGTCGGCCTGATGGAGCACGCCGAACCGCTGCACGAGATGAACCTCAAGGTCGTCGCAGGCGGCGAGGCGCGGCTGTGGTCGCTCACTGCGAAGCCGGCCTACGACCGCGACGGTCAATTCCTCGGCTATCGCGGCTTCGGCCGCGACGTGACCGAGCGCTGGCGCGCGGAAAAGGCCGAGGCCGAGAGCCGTGCCAAATCGGATTTCCTCGCGGTCATGAGTCACGAGATCCGCACGCCGATGAACGGCGTGCTCGGGCTTGCCAGCATGCTGCTGGAGACAAAACTCGATCCGGAGCAGCACGAGGCCGTCACCACGATCCGCGAGTCCGGCGACAATCTCCAGCGCATTCTCAACGACATCCTGGACCTCTCCAAGCTCGAGGCCGGACGCTTCGCGTTCGAGGTGATCGACTTCGCGCCGCAGGCGCTGGTCGAGGCAGTGGCGACCGTCGTGCGCGCGAGCGCCAAGAGCAAGGGGCTGGCCGTCAAGGTCGAGCTCGATCCCAACCTGCCGCCGACCCTGCGCGGCGATGTCGCGCGTATCCGCCAGGTGCTGCTCAATCTCGCTTCCAACGCGGTGAAGTTCACCGACGAGGGCGAAGTCACGATCGCGGCCGTCTGTCAGGCCCGCCGCGATCTGCTCGCCACCGTCGAATGGAGCGTGACCGATAGCGGCATCGGCATCGCGCCCGAGAAGCTCGGCCAGCTCTTCTCCGACTTCGCCCAGGCCGACGCCTCGATCAGCCGCCGCTTCGGCGGCACCGGGCTGGGCCTAGCGATCTCCCGGCGCATCATCGAGCAGATGGGCGGCACTATCGGCGTCACCTCCACGCCGGGCGAAGGCTCGACCTTCCGCTTCACGCTGGTGCTGCCGTGGAGCCAGATGCGAACGTCCGATCACGACGCAGGCCGCGAGGAAGCCGACGATCTCAAGGCGCGCATCGCGGGCCTCGATCGACCGCTGAAGGTGCTGGTCGCCGAGGACGATGCCGTCAACCGCATGGTCGTGAGCAAGATGCTCGGCGCCTTCGAGGTCGAGTTGCGCGTCGCGACCGACGGTGTCGAGGCCGTCGCGGCCGTGTCCGAAGGCGATTTCGATATCGTGCTGATGGACGTGCGCATGCCCGAGATGGACGGCCTTGCCGCGACCCGCGCGATCCGCGCCGAGGGCGGACGCTTCGCGGCCTTGCCGATCATCGCGCTGACCGCCAATGCCTTCCCCGAGGACGTCAAGATCTGCCGCGAGGCGGGGATGTCCGACTTCCTCGCCAAACCGCTGCGCAAGCCTGCGCTGGTCACGGCGCTGCTGCGTGCGCTGGACGGACAATGGGTGTCCGAGGACGCACCGCTTCAGCCCGAGCAGATGCCGGTCGAGGCGGACTGGACGGACGAGGAAAGGCAGATCACCGGGGCTTAGCTGGACGTCAGATCGAGAAGCTGGTCCCGCAGCCGCAGGACGCCGTGGCGTTGGGATTGTTGACCCGGAACGAGGCGCCGATCAGATCGTCGACGAAATCGACCTGCGACCCCGCCAGGAACGGCTGCGAGGCGGAATCGACCAGCACCACCGCATTGTCCTGCTCGATCACGAGATCGTCGTCGGTGCGGGCACGGTCGATGTCGAACTTGTACTGAAAGCCGGAACAGCCGCCGCCCTCGACCGAGATCCGCAGCATCGCGCCAGACCCTTCGCCCTTGAGGATCTCCCCAATCCGGCGTGCGGCCTTGTCACTGATGGTCACGTCAGTCGTCATCGTTCGTCTCCGATAGGCCCGCGGTCACACCAAGGTCACCTGAGGGTCGCTTGCCCAATTCAGTTGGTATCCCGCGTCCGGCATAGTTAAGTGCCACCATACGCAGAATCAAATGGATAGGGACTAAATTCGCCGTGTCCGTCGGAATGGCTGCCCCCCACGCGCCCTATGCCTGCGATCCCAAACGCAGCCGCGGCCGGTTGGTCGCGGAACCGCCGAGCCGGACCCGCAGCCCGTTCCGGCGGGATTGCGACCGGGTCATCCATTCCACCGCGTTCCGCCGGCTGAAGTACAAGACTCAGGTGTTCGTGTTCCACGAGGGCGACCATTACCGCACCCGGCTGACCCATTCGCTGGAGGTGGCGCAGATCGCCCGCGCGCTGGCGCGGCAGCTCGGGCTGGACGAGGACCTCACGGAAACCCTGGCGCTCGCCCACGATCTTGGCCATCCGCCGTTCGGGCACGCCGGCGAGCGGGCGCTGGACGCCTGCCTGAAGGATTTCGGCGGCTTCGACCACAACGCCCAGACGCTCCGCGTCGTTGCGGCGCTGGAACACCGCTATCCCGAATTCGACGGACTCAACCTGACCTGGGAATCGCTGGAGGGCATCGTCAAGCACAACGGCCCGCTGACCGATCGCAGCGGTGCGCCGGTCGGGCGTTATCGCGAGCACGGGATTCCCGTCGGCATTGCCGACTACATCAAGACCTACGATCTCGAATTGTGGAGTTTCGCCTCGCTGGAGGCACAGGTCGCCGCGATCGCCGACGACATCGCCTATGATGCCCACGATATCGACGACGGCCTGCGCGCCGGCCTGTTTCACCTCGACGACCTCAAGGTGATGCCGCTGACCGCGGAGATCATCGCCGAGACTTCTGCGCATTACCCCGATCTCGAAGACGTCAGGCGCGGCGCCGAACTGGTGCGCGAGCTGATCTCGCACTTGATCGGTGCCGTGTTCGCCGAGGCGCAGACCAACCTTGCGGCCGTGAAACCGCAATCCGCTCAGGACGTGCGCCGGCAGAGCCGGGCATTGATCGCGTTCCCCGCCGCGGTTGCCGAGGAGGAGGCCGCCATCAAGCGCTTTCTCTATCAGCACATGTACCGCCACAAGCGGGTGATGCGGGTGATGGGCGAGGCGGAACAGATCCTGTTCGACCTGTTCGCAAAATACCTCACATCGCCCGGCGAGCTGCCGCCGGAATGGCTGGTCGGGGCGGAGGCGGACAATGAGGGCGACCGGGCCCGCCGGATCGGGAATTTCATTGCCGGAATGACCGACCGTTTCGCCCTGACCGAGCACCAGCGGCTCTTTGACTCGACCCCGGATTTGCGTTAGGCGGCGCCCATGCCCGAGACATCCTCAGCACTGCACCTGTTCGCCGACGTGCTCGCGCGCGTGCACGCCGTCTGCCACGCGCTCGCGGCGGAATCCAACTGGCCCGAGGGCATCGATTTCTCGCGCGTGGTGGTCGAGCCGCCGCGCGATGCCTCCCATGGCGACATGGCGACCAATGCGGCCATGGTGCTTGCGAAAGAGGCAAAGGCAAAGCCGCGCGACCTCGCCGAGCAGATCGCCGAACGGCTGCGCGCGGACCCGCTGATCACGAAGGTCGACGTCGCCGGTCCCGGCTTCATCAACCTGACGCTGAAGCCGGCCGCATGGACCGAGGCACTGCGGACCGTGCTGCGCGAAGGCGCCGATTACGGCCGCGCCCGCGGCGGCTCCAAGGTCAACGTCGAATATGTCTCCGCCAACCCGACCGGGCCGATGCATGTCGGCCATTGCCGCGGCGCCGTGTTCGGCGACGCGCTGGCGAGCCTGCTGGAGTTCGCAGGCCGTGACGTCACGCGCGAGTATTACATTAACGACGCCGGTGCCCAGGTCGACGTGCTCGCACGCTCCGCGTTCCTCAGGTATCGCGAGGCGCTCGGCGAGGACATCGGCGCGATCCCGGAAGGTCTTTATCCCGGCGAATATCTGAAGCCGGTCGGGCAGGCGCTGGCCAAAGAGCACGGCGACAAACTCCTCGCCATGAGCGAGGGCGCGTGGCTGCCGGCGGTACGCGCCAAGGCGATCGCGATGATGATGGACGAGATCAAGGACGATCTCGCCGCGCTCAACATCCGCCACGACGTGTTCTTCTCCGAGCGCTCGCTGCTGGACGCCGGCAACAACAAGGTCGCCGAGACCATCGATTTCCTGCGTGCCAAGGGCGACATCTACCAGGGCCGTCTGCCGCCGCCAAAGGGGGCCCCGGCCGAGGATTGGGAAGACCGCGAACAGTTGCTGTTCAAGGCGACCGCCTATGGCGACGACGTCGATCGCCCGCTGATCAAGTCGGATAATTCCTACACCTACTTCGCCGCCGACATCGCCTACCACAAGAACAAGTTCGACCGTGGCTTTGCCGAGATGATCGACGTTTGGGGCGCCGACCATGGCGGCTACATCAAGCGCATGCAGGCGGCGGTGAAGGCGACGACCTCCGGCAAGGGTACGCTCGACGTCAAGATCGTCCAGCTCGTGAAGTTGCTGCGCAACGGCGAGCCGGTGAAAATGTCCAAGCGGAGCGGGGACTTCGTCACCTTGCGTGAGGTGGTGGATGAAGTCGGCCAGGACGCCGTCCGCTTCATGATGCTCTACCGCAAGAACGACGCGGTGCTCGACTTCGACCTCGCCAAGGTCATGGAACAGTCGCGCGACAACCCGGTGTTCTATGTGCAGTACGGCCACGCCCGCGGCCATTCCATCTTCCGCAACGCCCGGGTCGAGGTGTTCCCGGAACTTCCGGAGGAAACGGAAAAGCGCATCGCCTGGCTCGGTGAGTCGGCGGTGGAACGGCTGTCGGACCCGGCTGAGCTCGACCTTCTTAAGCGGCTCGCAATTTTTCCGCGCATGCTGGAAGCGGCTGCAAGCGCCCACGAGCCGCACCGAATTGCCTTCTATCTCTATGACTTAGCGAGCGAATTTCACGCACTTTGGACGAAGGGGCGCGATTTGCCCTATTTACGCTTCATTATCAATAATGATGGAGATCTAACGAAGGCGCGGCTGGCCATGGTCCAGGGCGTCGTCTCTGTCCTGGCATCGGGCCTCGCCATCCTCGGCGTCCATGCTCCGGACGAGATGCGGTAGTTTGGGGCGAACTACTTAAGGGATTTCGGGGGTAACCGGCAGAAGCCGGATCGCTTAGACTTGGTTGAAAGCCTTGTGGGTCGAAAGCCGTGCCTTGGTCGAGGGGCGCGCGGCTTTCCCGAAGGGACGCATCATCACGATGGCCGAACGATATCAGGACAGACCGTTTCCTTCCGATGACTATGGTCGCGGTGGCGATCAGCATGGGAGCGGCGATCCCTTGGCCGAACTTGCCCGCCTGATCGGGCAAACCGATCCGTTCGCAGCGCAAGGGCGGCCGGGCGCGCACCCGCCAGCAGCACCTGCGCCTGCCCAGAGCTATCAGGACGACGGCTATCGCCAGGACGATGACCAGCAGGACTATGCCGAGCAGGCCGCACCGCCGCCGCCCGGACCACCCTCATGGATGCGGCGCGCCAATGTGCAGCCGCAGACGGCGCCAGCTGAGCCTGCCTATCCCGCTTCCGTAAACCCGGTTCATCCACTGCATCGGTATTCAGCCCAGCCGACTGCGCCCGAGCCCGAACCTGACTTTCGTCAGCCGCAGGCCTATCCGGATCAGGCCTATCAAGCTCCTGCTTATCAACCTCCTGCCTATCAGGATCAGGCCTACCAGCAGCACGATCAGGCTTACCAAGAGCAAGCCTATCAGCAGCAAGCCTATCAGCAGCCCGATCCGGCGCGCTACGACGACGCGCTCTACGGACGGCTGGAGGCGGGCGAGCAGGACTACCAGCGCGATCCCGCCTATCCTGACGATCCTTACGCGTTCCAGAGCGACTATCCCGAGGCCGATCTCGACGAGCCGAAGAAGCAGCGCGGCGGCATGATGACCGTGGCGGCGATCCTGGCGCTTGCCGTGGTCGGGACCGGCGCTGCGTTCGCCTACAAGACCTATGTGGGCTCGCCCCGCAGCGGCGAGCCGCCGATCATCAAGGCCGACAACACGCCGACCAAAATCGTTCCGGCGCCGTCGGACTCCTCGGCCAAGGTGCCGGACCGCATGGTCACTGGTGATGGCACCGAGAAGATCGTGCCGCGCGAGGAGGCGCCGGTCGACGTCAACGCCAAGGCGGGAGGTCCCCGCGTCGTGTTCCCGCCGCTTAACCAGAATGCGAACCCGCCGCCGGTCGCAAGCGTCTCGCCGTCCAGCATTCCGTTGTCGAGTGCGGGACCGAATCCGAGCAACGGCACGCTGCCGAACAATTCGCCGCGCGCGATCAGGACCGTGGCCGTGAAGGGCGATCAGACCGACGCCACGGCGTCGCAAGCCGCCGCCGTCGCGAAGCCGGCAGCTCCGCCGAAGCCCGTTGCGGCACCCGCTGCACCGCGCACGCCGCCGACCTCGGCCAATGCCAGTGCCAATCAGCCGCTCTCGCTGGCGCCGCAATCGGCGCCGGCTGCGGAGCCGCCGCAGCGGATGGCTGCGACCAATCCGACGCAAATTGCGCCCGCGAGCAGCGGTGGCGGCGGCTACGTCGTGCAGGTCTCCTCGCAGCAGACCGAGGACAGCGCTCACGCCTCCTACCGGGTGCTTCAGAGCAAGTACGGCAGCGTGCTCGGCTCCCGCGCACCGGTGGTCAAGCGGGTCGACCTGACCGACAAGGGCAAGGGAATCGTCTACCGCGCCTTCGCTGGGCCCTACGGCTCGCTCGAAGAGGCGAACCAGGCCTGCAACAGTTTGAAATCCGCGGGCCTGTCTGCCTGCTTCGTCCAGAGGAATTAACGGCCGTTTCCTTGACCCTCTCGCGGGTCGGGGTTAATCGGCCGTATGAGCACGCGGGCCTTCATTACCGGCGTTTCCGGAACGGAACTAACCGCCGCCGAGCGGGAGTTTATCCGGAGCGAACGCCCATGGGGTTTCATCCTCTTCAAGCGCAACGTCGAGACGCCAGCTCAAGTTGCTGCACTCGTTGCGGAATTGCGGGCGGCCGCGGGCTCTCCTGATGCCCCTGTCCTGATCGACCAGGAGGGCGGCCGGGTGCAGCGGCTGGGCCCGCCGCATTGGCCGGTCTATCCGCCGGGCGCTATTTTCGCGGGCCTCTACGATACTGATTCGGCGCTCGGGCTGACCGCGGCGCGCCTCAGTGCCCGGCTGATCGCGGCCGATCTCGCTGATCTCGGCATTACCGTGGATTGCTTGCCGCTGGCCGACGTGCCGGTGGCTGGCGCCAACGCCGTCATCGGGAACAGGGCTTACGGCACCGAACCGGGAAAGGTCGCCGCGATCGCCCGCGCGGTCACCGAGGGCCTGGAACAGGGGGGCGTGTTGCCGGTCCTCAAGCACATCCCCGGCCATGGCCGAGCTACGGCCGATACCCATTTCAATCTGCCGAATGTCGACACGCCGCGAGACGAGCTGGATCGCACCGACTTCGCGGCGTTCAAGCCTTTGGCGGATTTGCCGATGGCCATGACTGCACATGTTGTGTTTAGCGCGGTCGACCCCGCCCATCCGGCGACGACATCTGCGACAATGATCGCTGAGGTGATTCGCGGCACAATCGGGTTCCAGGGTTTGTTAATGAGTGATGACGTGTCGATGAATGCGCTGTCGGGCAATATCGCCGAGCGGACCCGCGCCATCTTCGCGGCGGGTTGCGACATGGCCCTGCATTGCAACGGCAAGATCGAGGAAATGCGTGAGGTCGCCGGCCAGACACCCGAACTGGCGGGCAGGGCGCTGGAGCGGGCGAATGCCGCCCTCGCGGCGCGCAAGGGACCGCAGCCGTTCGATCGCGCGGCCGCACGCGCCGAACTGGACGCATTGATCGCACGGGCAAACACGGCATCGGCATGACCGCAGAAATCCTATCGTTTGAAACCGGGCGGCCCGCAGAGCTCGCCGAGGGTGAGCCGGCGTTGGTGGTGGACGTCGAGGGTTATGAAGGTCCGCTCGACCTGCTGCTCGCGCTGGCGCGGCAGCAGAAGGTCGATCTCGCCAAGATTTCGATCCTGGCGCTGGCCGACCAATATCTCCACTTCATCGAAGCCGCGCGAAAGATCCGCCTCGAGCTTGCCGCCGACTATCTCGTGATGGCGGCATGGCTCGCCTTTCTGAAATCGCGCCTGCTGCTGCCGGAGCCGCCGAGTGCGGAAGGCCCCAGCGCCGAGCAGATGGCGATGGCGCTCGCCAACCGCCTGCGCCGGCTGGAGGCCATTCGTGAAGCCGCCAACCGGCTGATGAACCGGCAGCAATTGCTGCGCGACATCTTCCCGCGCGGCGAGCCCGAGCAGATCGCCGAGATCAAGCATCCGAAATACACCGCAACGCTTTATGACCTGCTCACCGCCTATGCCGCGCAGCGCCAGTCGCGCGTGCTGGCGAGCGTGCATCTGGCCAAGCGCACGGTGTGGTCGCTCGCCGAGGCGCGCGCCACGCTGGAGCGGCTGGTCGGCAGCATCAGCGAGCAGGACGATTGGGGCGTTCTCGACGATTTTCTGCTGCAGCACGTCGCCGATCCGACGCAGCGCGCGACGGTGCTCGCCTCGAGTTTCGCGGCTGCGCTCGAGCTGGTGCGCGAAGGTCAGCTCGAGCTGAATCAGAAAGAGGCGTTTGCGCCCATCTATTTCCGGAAGGGGCGCCCCAAGCCGGTCATGGACGCAGCTCCTGCGCCCGATGCGCCGGTCGCTTAAGTGCAACAAGGAGAATCTGCCATGGCAAGCCTGGCTGAAGTGCGGGTAGAAGAGGCCGAGCCGATGGAGAACGAGTCCCAGGCACGTCCCGAAGAATTGCGGCTGCTGGAAGCGCTGCTGTTCGCTTCGAATGAACCGCTGGACACCGCGACGCTGGCCAAGCGCATGCCCGAGGGCGTGGACGTGAAGGCTGCGCTCGAGCAGTTGCAGGCCGACTATTCCCTGCGCGGCGTGAATCTCGTGCGGGTCGCCAACAAATGGACCTTCCGCACCGCGGGCGATCTCGCCTGGCTGATGACCCGCGAGAGCACCGAGACCCGCCGCCTGTCGCGCGCCGCGATCGAAGTGCTGGCGATCATCGCCTATCACCAGCCGGTGACGCGCGCCGAGATCGAGGAGATCCGTGGCGTCGTCACTTCGAAGGGCACGCTGGACGTGCTGCTGGAAACCGGCTGGATCAAGCCGCGGGGGCGTCGCAAGACGCCGGGCCGTCCCTTGACCTTCGGAACCACCGAGGACTTCCTGTCGCAGTTCACGCTGGAACAGCTCGGCGATCTGCCGGGTCTGGAGGAGCTGAAGGGCACGGGCCTGCTGGATTCGCGCCTGCCGACCGGATTCAGCGTGCCGACGCCGTCGGATGACCCGACTTTGCGTGAGGACGAGGATCCGCTGGAGCCGGGCGAGGACCTTGATCTCGCGCTGGCGCCTGCTGTCGAGCCCGAGACGCCGTCGGAAGGCGGCCATGAGGGTGGCGAGGGCGGCAGCGAGGACTGACGTCCGGGCCTTTTAGTGGCCCCCTGCGACCAGTTAACACTAGCAAAATTACGTAGCGCCAACAGCGAATTGGCGTTGCCTTGGTCCTTGTTTTTGACACCTGCCAAGCCTAGGTTTCGGTGAAGATCGGCCGGTCCCCGGCCATGCGCGTTTGGAGGGTTGCAGGATGGGTTCACTCAGCATTTGGCACTGGGTCCTGGTGATCGCAGTGGTCCTGCTGCTGTTCGGTCGCGGCAAGATTTCGGATCTGATGGGCGACGTGGCGCAGGGCATCAAGGCGTTCAAGAAGGGCATGCAGGACGACGACAAGGTCGCCGACAAGCCCGAGCCGGCCAAGTCCATCGAGCACAACAATGCCGCGCCGACCGCGGCACGGTCCGACGTCGGCAGCAAGGCCGTCTAAGCCAGAGAGCACGCGAGACGCGGGTAGCGCCCGATCCTGCGCGCGAGGGATTGGGCCGGCTGCGGCTGGCGTGAACGGAAGACCTCATGTTCGATATCGGGTGGAGTGAACTGGTCCTGATCGGGGTCGTGGCCCTGATCGCCATCGGCCCGAAAGAGCTGCCGGGCGTGCTGCGCATGGTCGGGCAGTGGATGGGCAAGGCGCGCAAGATGGCCGCCGAATTCCAGGGCCAATTCCAGGAAGCGATGCGCGAGGCCGAAATGGCCGACCTCAAGAAGAGCTTCGACGAGGTCAAGGAAGCGGCTTCCGGCTTCGCCGGCAACAATCTGATGACCTCGCTCCAGAAGGACGTCAGCGACGCGCTCCGCCTCGATGCGCTGGACAAGTCGGCCGAGACCTCGACCACCACCGCTGTCGAACCGCCGGCGACTTCAAGCGAATTGCCGGCGACTTCAAGCGAAGCGCTGACGACGCCCACCACGCCGGAAGCGCCGACGCCCGAAACCTTCGTGGAAGCCGAGGCACATGCGGCCGTGAACGAGCCGCTCGCCATCACCCGTGAGGTCGAGCAGGCGCAGGTCGCTCAAGGTTCGGTCACGCAAGATTCGGTCATCCAGGACACTGCGCCGGCCGAGGCGATCAAGGACGCCAAAGCGTCATGAGCGCCGCCGATATCGAGGCCAGCAAAGCTCCTCTGATGGACCATTTGATCGAGCTGCGTTCGCGGCTGATCAAGGCGCTCCTTGGCTTCGGCATTGCCTTCATCTTCTGCTTCTTCTTCGCCAAGCAGATCTACAACGTGCTGGTCTGGCCGTTCGTGTGGGTCGCGGGTCCCGAGAACTCGAAATTCATCTACACCGCGCTGCTGGAATATTTCATCACCCAGCTCAAGCTCGCGCTGTTCGGCGCCGGCTTCATCTCGTTCCCGATCGTCGCGACGCAGATCTACAAGTTCGTCGCTCCGGGCCTCTACAAGCACGAGAAGCAGGCCTTTCTGCCGTATCTGGTCGCGACCCCGTTCTTCTTCGTGTTGGGTGCCGCACTGGTCTATTTCGTCGTGCTGCCGATGCTGGTCCGCTTCTCGCTCGGCATGCAGCAGGCCGGCAGTGACGAGACCGCGCAGATCCAGCTGCTGCCCAAGGTCGGCGAATATCTGTCGCTGATGATGTCGCTGATCTTCGCCTTCGGCATCGCCTTCCAGCTTCCGGTGATCCTGACGCTGCTCGGCCGCATCGGCATCGTCACGTCAAAAATGCTGCGCGAGAAGCGCCGCTATTTCATCGTCGTCGCCTTCGTCATCGCGGCCGTTCTGACCCCGCCCGACGTGCTCAGCCAGTGCTCGCTCGCGATCCCCTTGCTCGCGCTCTACGAGGGCTCGATCATCGCGGTGGGAATTGTGGAGAAGAAGGTGGCAGCGTCAAAGGCCACCACAGGCACGGACGTATCGACGCCGGCCAATCCGGCGGAATAGGGCGCCCGACTCCCCTGTCATTCCTCGTCTTGTGCGCAATTGCGCACTGGAGCGGGGAATCCAGTACGCCGCGGCCTCTCGGGGGAATCACTGACGTCTCTGGAATACTGGATCATCCGCCTTCGCGGATGATGACAGCCGTGCTAGGAGACGCGCTGATGTAAACTGACGACGTTCGCCGTTGTATGTTTACGCGCTGCCCCAGGACCTCGGCCATGCACGACATCAAATCGATCCGCGACAACCCGCAAGCCTTCGACGCCGGCCTCGCACGGCGCGGCCTGAAGCCATTGTCGGCGTCGCTGCTTGCGATCGACGAGACCCGGCGTGCGGCGATCCTGGCTTCCGAGCAGGCGCAGGCGCGGCGCAATGCGGCCTCCAAGGAAATCGGCGATGCCAAGAAGGCCAAGGACGAGGCGCGCGCGGCGAAGCTGATGGCGGAAGTTACCGAGCTCAAGACCACGATGCCGGAGCTCGAGGCGACCGCGAAGGCTGCCGACGAGGAGCTGACGAAAGAGCTGTCCGCGATTCCGAACATCCCGTTAGACGAAGTGCCCGATGGCGTCGACGAGCACGGCAACGTTCAGCACCATGTGTTCGGCAACAAGCGCAATTACGGCTTCGCGCCGAAGCTGCACGACGATCTCGGGACCGCTCTCGGCTACATGGATTTCGAGGCAGCGGCAAAACTCTCGGGTGCGCGCTTCGTCGTGCTCAAGAAAGGGTTGGCGAGACTGGAGCGCGCGCTCGGCCAGTTCATGCTCGACCTGCATACCAACGAGCACGGCTACACCGAGGTTAATCCGCCGCTGCTGGTGCGCAACGAGGTGATGTTCGGCACCGGGCAGTTGCCGAAATTCGAGGACGATCAGTTCTGGGCGATCAGGGGTGAGCTCCTGGCCGCGCCGGACCCGGAGCGGCTGATGACCGAGCGCCTCGGCCTCATCCCGACCGCCGAGGTTGCCCTCACCAACCTCGTCCGCGAATCCATCCTCGACGAGAAGCAGTTGCCGATGCGGCTCACCGCATTGACGCCGTGCTTCCGCGCCGAGGCGGGCGCCGCTGGGCGCGACACCCGCGGCATGATCCGGCAGCACCAATTCACCAAGGTCGAACTCGTCTCGATCACGACGCCCGAGACGAGCAAGGACGAGCACGAGCGCATGCTCGCCTGTGCCGAGGAAGTGTTGCGGCGGCTCGAGCTGCATTACCGCGTGATGACGCTGTGCACCGGGGATATGGGTTTCTCGTCGCAAAAAACCTATGACATCGAGGTCTGGATGCCGGGCCAGGGCGACGGCGGGGCATTCCGCGAGATCTCGAGCTGCTCGGTGTGCGGCGATTTCCAGGCCCGCCGGATGGACGCGCGCTCGCGCGGCTCCGATGGCAAGCCGCGGTTCGTGCACACGCTCAACGGCTCCGGCACCGCGCTCGGCCGCGCGCTGATCGCCGTGATGGAGACCTATCAGCAGGAGGACGGCTCGATTGCGGTCCCCAGCGTGCTCCAGCCCTATATGGGCGGGCTGAAGGTGGTCGCACGCGACTAGGCGTGCTGCCAATCTGAAACGGAGAAACGTTTGGTTGCGAAGATCGGGCGGCCGGTTATCCTGCCGGCCACCCGACAACGCGAACCCATCGTTCATGGCCTTGCACCGCGACATCTTCTGGGTCGGCAGACAATGGGCGGTGACGGGTGCCGGCATTCAGGCTGTCGATCAGCGGCTGCGCGGCGTGCTCGACATCGAGATCAAGCGGCTCTGGGACGACGATCTGGTCCGGAACCGGCGGGCCAAGCCCGGTGTGAATGCAGCCGATTTCGACCAGGCACTGACGCTGGCACGCGAACGCTTTCCGCAGGCGCCGGTGGCGGACCCGTTCGTCGCACAGCTGGAGGCGCTCGGCGTCATCGAGGCGCCGATCGTGACCCCGGTCCTGCCGGCGATGAAATTGCACGCGGAGGGCCGGCTGGCGCGCTTCCTGCCGCAATGGCGCGTCCGTCGCTAACAGGACCAGGCCGGAAACCTGCCGCCGGCCCGAACCGTCCGGTTTGCCTGATCGGCCCCGGCCGGATAAAACGGCTCAGACCCGCTTCAGGAATCGACTTTTCCCATGCGCATTCTCTGCACCAATGACGACGGCATCCACGCCCCCGGCCTCAAGGTTCTGGAGGAGATCGCGCGCGCATTGTCCGATGACGTCTGGGTTGTCGCGCCTGAGCTCGACCAGTCCGGCGTGTCGCATTCGCTGTCGCTGAACGATCCGCTGCGCCTGCGCGAGGTCGGACCGCGACACTTCGCCGTGCGCGGCACGCCGACCGACTGCGTCATCATGGGCGCCCGCCACATCCTCGGCGCCAAGCTGCCCGATGTCGTGCTGTCCGGCGTCAACAAGGGCCGCAACGTCGCCGAGGACGTGGTCTATTCCGGCACCATCGCCGGTGCGCTGGAGGGAACCATCCTGGGGCTGCCGTCTTTCGCCCTGTCGCAGGAGTTCAGCGTCGAGACCCGCGACCGGCCGCTGTGGGACACTGCGCGTAAATTCGGGCCCGACATCCTGCGCAAGGTGATCGCCGCCGGCATCCCGAAGGACACGGTGATCAACGTCAACTTCCCGGCCTGCGCGCCGGAAGATGTGCTCGGCATTCGCGTGACCCGGCAGGGCAAGCGCAATCTCGGTTTCCTCAAGATTGACGAGCGCAAGGACGGCCGTGGCAATCCCTATTTCTGGATCGGCTTCGAGCGCACCGCGATGATGGACACGCCCGCTGAAGGCACCGATCTCGCGGCGCTCCGCGAACGCTACGTCTCCGTCACGCCGCTCAGGCTCGACCGGACCAACGAGGCGTTTTCCGAGGCGCTGAGTGCGACGCTGAAGTAATTCGACCTCGAACGCGGCCTAACCGCCGCGAAGAGCGGCTTCGATGGTCTTGCCGAGGGCGTCGAGCTGAAACGGCTTCTGAAGCGCCGGCCGATCGCGGTACTGCTCGGGCAGGCCGGAGGAGCCGTATCCGGTGGCGAAGATGAACGGGCAGCCCTTCGCCTTGATGACATCGGCGACCGGCGAGATGACCTTGCCGTTGACGTTGACGTCGAGAATGGCGATGTCGAACTCGGTTGCCTGGGCGAGCCGCATGGCTTCGGTGATGTCGCCAGCCTCGGCTGCGATCTTGTAGCCAAGCTCCTCGAGCATGTCCGCGACCATCATCCTGATCATCACCTCGTCTTCGACGAGGAATACAGAGCGGCCGGTAAGCCCCGTCGGAGTCATGGTCGAGTCCTTGCCCATCGCCAAAAACGTTCGCAGATAACATGAATCGACGCAATGCGCGTTTCGACGAACGGATGCCTGAAAATGGCCATCACGGCTCGCCCGTTGCAAGCCAATTTGTGGGCCTTCCGAAGCCTATCATGGGTTCCCTGAGCCGGAACAAGAATCTCGCGCCCCAGGTTGGCGTCCCGGACCGTAAAGACAGCACAAGCAGGCAATGACCTCCCATCAGCACCCGCCGGAAAAGATGATGTTTCAGCTCACGTTGAGGCGTCGGGGCATCAGCGACCAAGCGGTCCTGCGGGCCATGGAGGAGGTGCCGCGCGATCAATTCGTGGACGACGCCGATCGCGACGGCGCGTATCGCGACAGCGCGCTGCCGATCGCCTGCGGGCAGACCATCAGCCAGCCCTTCGTCGTCGCCTACATGACCGAGCAGCTCCAGCTTCAGAAGAAGCACCGCGTGCTCGAGATCGGCGCCGGCTCGGGCTACCAGGCGGCGGTGCTGTCGCGGCTCGCCGGTCAGGTGCTGGCGGTCGAGCGTTACCGCAAGCTTGCGGATGCCGCACGTCTCAGGCTTGAAAAGCTCAACTATCACAACGTCGAGGTGATGCTGGGCGACGGACTCAATCTGCCTCCCAATATCGGCCCGTTCGACCGCATCATCGTCACGGCCGCGATGGAGCAGCTTCCGGACAACCTGGTCGAGCGGCTGGAGGTGGGCGGCATCCTGATCGCGCCCGTCGGCCCGCATCAGGGGGTGCAGACGCTGATCCGCCTGAGCCGGACCGAAGCCGGGATCGAGCGCAAGGAACTCGTCGAGGTCCGCTTCGTGCCGGCTTTGCCCGGCGTGGCGCGGGAGCTGTAGAACTCCGGATTGGCTGTGCTGCCAACATCTTATTGGGAGGGTTAAGCCGTTATTTACTCGGCGCGTGTTTACTTAAAACACCAGTTCTGTTGCGTACGAGTGAGTAACCATGTCCGTTGCCGCCGAGTTGCTTTACTCGCGCCGTGTGCCGCAGGTCGCGGTGCTGGCGCTGATCTCCTTCAGCTTCGCAGGGTGCAGCGCCGACATGTCGTCGCGCATGTCCCAGTCGAACTTCTCCAATCCCTTTACGCAGGAATCGACCGGTTCGGTGCAGCAGGCACCGCCGCCGCAGCGTGAGCTGCCGCAATATTCGCGGCCGCAGACGCAGTCCGGTTATTATCAGTCGCAGCCTTTGCCGCCGGCGGTGTCCGCGCCGCAATCCTACCCCGTTGCAGCAGGCGGCGTGTCCGGAGGCGGCCGCGGTGTTGGCTCCTACGCACCCCCGGCGCAGCCGCATCTCGAGACCACGGCCACCGTGCCGCCGCGCTCGGTTGCAGCCGCCCAGCCGGTCGGTGGAACCAAGATCATCGTCGGCACCAGCGATACGCTCGACCTGCTTGCCAAACGCTATCGCGTCACGCCGCAGGCGATCCTCGCCGCCAACGGCTATAAGGGGCCGCGCGCGCTCTCGCCCGGCCAGCAACTGATCATTCCGCACCAGGCTACAGCCGCTGCGCCCGCGCCGCTCATGGCTCCCGTTGCCGCTGCCCCCGCGCTGGCGCCCGCTGCGAGGCCGGTTGCGGCCGTTGCCGCGCCGTCGAGCACGCACTTCGTGAACCACGGCGACACGCTCGCCAGCATTGCCCGCAAGAACCATATCTCGGCGGCCGAACTGGCCCGCGCCAACGGCCTCAATCCCTCTGCAAAACTCAAGCTCGGCGCCAAGCTGGCCGTGCCCGGCGCCAAGACCGCCGCTGTCGCGGCACCGCTTGCCGCGGCCCCGGTCGGAGCCGCTCCCGTCGCGGGAACGCTGCAGCCCGTTGCGGCCGCACCTGCGCCCGCCACTAAGATGGCGGCCGTCGCCGCGCCAGTCCAGAGCGCGCGCCTGGCCCAGGCCACGGCCAATGTCGAAGACAAGGCTGCGGACGCTCCGGCGAAAGCTGCGGAGACCACCAGCGCGCTGCCGACTTTCCGCTGGCCGGTGCGCGGCAAGGTGGTCACGAGCTACGGCGCCAAGACCAATGGCAAGTCCAACGACGGCATCAATCTCGCGGTGCCCGAGGGTACGCCGGTCAAGGCGGCTGAAGACGGTGTCGTTGCCTATTCCGGCAACGAGCTGAAAGGTTATGGCAATCTCGTCCTGGTTCGGCACTCCAACGGCTACGTCACCGCATATGCCCATGCGAGTGAGCTGATGGTGAAGCGCGGCGATACCATCAAGCGCGGCCAGGTCATTGCCAAGTCGGGTCAATCCGGGGAGGTGGCGTCGCCGCAGCTCCACTTCGAGATCCGTAAGGGATCGAGCCCGGTTGACCCGCTTCAATTCCTGAACGGCGCGTGAGCTTGAAGTAGGGCGCGCCATCGCCACAAACGCGGTGTCGCCGCACGGCTTGACCGGGCGACCCAGTACTCCGCAGCGTCTCGATCGATCAAACCCGTCTCTGGAATACTGGATTCCCCGCCTGCGCGGGGAATGACAGGTCAGGGAAGTGGCGGCAGCTCGCTACGTCGCCGTCAGCTTCACGCCGAGCCGTCCCGCAAGCTCCTGCACGAACTGCCAGGCGACGCGGCCGGAGCGCGAGCCGCGCGTCGTCGACCATTCAAGTGCCTCGCGCTCCAGCGCGTCGTCGTCGACCTTGACGCCGAAATGGCTGCAATAGCCCCGCACCATGGCGAGATATTCGTCCTGGCTGCAGCGGTGGAAGCCGAGCCAGAGACCAAAGCGATCCGACAGCGAGACCTTCTCCTCGACGGCTTCGCCGGGATTGATCGCGGTCGAGCGCTCGTTCTCGATCATCTCGCGCGCCAGCAGATGGCGGCGGTTGGAGGTGGCGTAGAGGATGACGTTCTCCGGCCGACCCTCGATGCCCCCTTCGAGCACCGCCTTGAGCGATTTGTAGGACGCATCATTGCCGTCGAAGGAGAGGTCGTCGCAGAACACGATGAAGCGGAAGGACGAGGCGCGAAGCTGCTCCATGAGGGCGGGCAGGCTCTCGATGTCCTCGCGATGAATCTCGATCAGCTTCAGTCTGTCGGCCGGTTTGCGCTCCGCGTTGATGCTCGCATGCGCGGCTTTCACCAGCGACGACTTGCCCATGCCGCGCGCGCCCCAGAGCAGCGCGTTGTTGGCGGGCAATCCGTTGGCGAAACGCTCGGTGTTCTCCATCAGGATGTCGCGCATCCGGTCGACGCCCTTGAGCAGGAACAGTTCGACGCGGCTGACCCGCGGCACCGCCGCAAGGCGGCCGTCCGGGTGCCAGACGAAAGCGTCCGCCTGCTTGAACGATTCGCGTTCGGCGGCGGGCTTGCCTTGAGCGGAGAGATGCGCCGCGATCGTCTCCAGCGCGCGGACAATGCGCTCCTGGGAGACGTTTTGGTTGGGCTTGGAAGGCGCCTTGGAAATGGTCTTGGAAGCTGCCCTGAGGGCTGCCTTGGGACGTTTTGCCGCGACGCGGGCTGGCTTCGCGGCAGGGGTGCGGGGGCCTTTGCCGGCCGGGCTTTTGCTTGGTTTTTGGGGCATGACCGAAGTTCCTGAGAATGCAGCCTTATCGGGCCTGAGCGCGCGCCGCAAGGTGGCTAAAAGGGCGGTCTGGCAGCGTTGCAATTGGGGCAATGGCCGCTATAGTCCGCGCGAATTTGACCGAACCGGTCGCCATTTGGGCCTGACCGGTTTTCCCCCGTTCTCACGAGGATCGTCCGAATGCTGATTACCCCTGCGTATGCCCAGGCTGCGGGCGCCGGCGACACCAGCGGCATGTTGATGTCGCTGCTGCCGTTCGCCCTGATCTTCGTGATCATGTACTTCCTGATTCTGCGTCCGCAGCAGAAGAAGGTCCGTGACCACGCCGACCTCGTGAAGAACATTCGCCGCGGCGACACCGTCGTGACCTCGGGCGGTCTCGTCGGCAAGGTCACCAAGGTCGTCGACGACGACCAGATCGAGTTCGAGATCGCCGATGGCGTGCGCGTGCGGCAGATGCGCTCGATGGTCTCCGGCGTGCGCGCCAAGGGCGAGCCGGCCAAGGAATCCAAGGAAAGCGCCAAGGATAGCGCCAAGGACGACGCCGCGGCGAAGTGAGCGCTTCCGCGAGTCTCTGAAATCCCCTGATCTGACAGGTCCAGTCGATGTTGTATTTCACGCGGTGGAAGGCGCTCGGGATTATCCTGACGGCGCTGATCGTGTGCCTCTGCGCGGTCCCGAACTTCTTCTCCGAAGCGCAGGTCAAGACCTGGCCCGCCTGGGCGCAGCGGAAGCTCGTGCTCGGCCTCGATCTCCAGGGCGGCTCCTCTTTGCTGCTCGAGGTCGATTCCAACTATGTGAAGAAGGAAAAGCTCGATCAGATCCGCGACGACGTCCGTCGCGTGCTGCGCGAGGCCAAGATCGGCTTTACCGGCGGCGTCACCGTGCGCAACGACGCGGTCGAGGTTCGCATCACCAAGGAATCCGACCAGCAGCCGGCGCTGGCCAAGCTGCGTGATTTGGCCCAGCCGCTCGGCGGCCTGATGGGATCCAGCGGTCAGCGCGACCTCGAAGTGACTGACGCCGGGGGGGGATTGATCCGCCTGAGCATCCCGCAGGGCGCGATGCTCGACCGTTTGCGCAAGACCATCGAGCAGTCGATCCAGATCGTCGAGAAGCGCGTCAACGAGCTCGGCACCGTCGAGCCAATCATCCAGCGTCAGGGGAACGACCGCATCCTGGTGCAGGTCCCCGGCCTTCAGGATCCGACCCGCCTGAAGGAGCTGCTGGGCAAGACTGCGAAGCTGGAATTCCGCATGGTCGATCCCTCGGTGCCGCCAGACCAGGCGCAGCAGGGCACGTTGCCGCCGGACACCGAGTATCTGCCGAACGCCTCGCCGCCGCCGCCCGGCGAGGTGGTCAAGAAGCAGGTGTTGGTTGCGGGCGGCGACCTAACCGACGCCCAGGCGACCTTCGACCAGCGTAGCAATGAGCCGGTCGTCAGCTTCAAGTTCAATAGCTCGGGCGCGCGCAAGTTTGCGCAGGCCACGCAGGAGAATGTCGGGCTGCGCTTCGCGATCATTCTCGACAACAAGGTGATCTCCGCGCCGGTCATTCGCGAGCCGATCACCGGCGGCCAGGGCCAGATCTCCGGCAGTTTCACCGTGCAGTCGGCCAACGATCTCGCGATCCTGCTGCGCGCCGGCGCGCTGCCGGCGCCACTGACTGTCGTGGAGGAGCGCACCGTTGGCCCGGGCCTCGGCCAGGACTCGATCGAGAAGGGCGAGCTTGCCGCCTATGTCGGTTCGATCATGGTCGTCGTGTTCATGCTGTTGACGTATCGGCTGTTCGGCGTCTTCGCCAACATCGCCGTCTGTATCAACGTCGCCATGATCTTCGGCCTGCTGTCGCTGCTCAGCGCCACGCTGACCCTGCCGGGCATCGCCGGCATCGTGCTAACGGTCGGTATCGCGGTCGACTCCAACGTGCTGATCTATGAGCGCATCCGCGAGGAATTGCGCGGCGGGAGAAGCCCGATATCGGCGATCGACGCAGGCTTCAAACGGGCGCTTGCCACCATTCTCGACTCCAACATCACCACCTTCATCGCCGCTGCAGTGCTGTTCATGATCGGCACCGGTCCGGTGCGCGGCTTCGCAGTGACGCTCGGCATCGGCATCATCACCACCGTCTTCACCGCCTTCACAATGACCCGCCTGATCGTCGCATGGTGGGTGCAGTGGAAGCGGCCGAAGACCGTGCCGATTTGACCATTCGAGGCCGGCTGTGACCACTACTCAAATCGTTCTCATCTCCCTCGGCGTCGTCATTGCCGTGCTGACCGTGGTCAGCGTGCTCGGGCTGCTGCCGTCGCTGCGCATCGTGCCGGATGACACGCATTTCGACTTCACCCAGTTCCGCCGCATCTCGTTCCCGATCTCGGCGACGCTCTCGATCCTCGCCATTGTGCTGTTCTTCACGCACGGCCTGAATTTCGGCATCGACTTCAAGGGCGGCACCCTGATGGAGGTGCGTGCCAAGTCGGGCACGGCGGACATTGCGCAGATGCGGTCCACCCTGGGTAGTCTGGGCCTCGGCGAAGTCCAGCTGCAGCAATTCGGCGGCCCCGCCGACGTGCTGCTTCGCGTTGCCGAACAGCCGGGCGGCGACAAGGCGCAGCAGGCAGCCGTCGACAAGGTCCGCGCTGCCCTCGGCGACTCCGTGGACTATCGCCGCGTCGAGGTGGTGGGGCCGCGTGTCTCCGGCGAATTGCTGAGCTACGGCATGCTCGGCCTGATGCTGGCGATCGTCTCGATCCTGGTCTACCTCTGGTTCCGCTTCGAGTGGCAGTTCGCGCTCGGCGCCATGATCGCCAACGTGCACGACATCGTGCTGACGATCGGCTTCATGTCGATCAGTCAGGTCGATTTCGACCTGACCAGCATTGCGGCACTTCTGACCATTCTGGGCTATTCGCTCAACGACACCGTCGTCATCTACGACCGCATCCGTGAAATGCTGCGGCGCTACAAGAAGATGCCGATGCCGCAGCTTCTCAACGAATCCATCAACTCGACGCTGTCGCGCTCGATCATCACCCATTTCACCGTGACGCTGGCGCTGCTGGCGCTGCTGCTGTTCGGCGGTCATGCCATCCACAGCTTCACCGCGGTCATGATGTTCGGCGTGGTGCTGGTCGGCACCTATACCTCGATCTTCATTGCGGCCCCGATCCTGATCTATCTCGGTGTCGGCGAGCATCGCGAAGATGCGGTCGATAAGGCTACGCCGGGGAACAAAAGCAAGGCATGATCCGAACCGCATGCCCTCGCAGGAGTTTGCGAGGGCAGTAAGCTCATTCGGACGAAGCTCATGGCCGGCGATCCCAACGCACCGCATTTCCCCCGCTCGGCGCCGATCGAAGCCTATGGCAAGGGCGGCTTTGCCTTTGCCGGCATGTCGCATCGGGGATCGCTGCTTTGCCTGCCCGACGCGATCTGGGCCTGGGACATTACCGACCCCGCGAAGATCGACCGCTATTCGCTGGATCGCGTCTTCAAGTCCGCCAACAGCATCGACACGCTCCTGATCGGCACCGGAACCGGGGTCTGGCTGCCGCTGGCGGAACTGCGCCAAGCGCTCAAAGCGGCGAGGGTGGTTCTGGATACGATGCAGACCGGTCCCGCCGTGCGTACCTACAACATCATGATCGGCGAACGGCGGCGCGTCGCGGCCGCGCTGATCGCCGTGCCATGAGTGGCTCCGCGCCGGCGCCGGATTCTGCCGCGTTCTGCGCTGACCTCGTGCGCAGCCACGACTTTCCGCGCTATGCCGCGACCCTGTTCGCGCCTGCTGCCGAGCGCCGCGCGCTGCTGGCGCTCTATGCCTTCAATGTCGAGATCGTCCGCGTCCGCGACCAGGTAAGCCAGCCCTTGCCTGGTGAAATCCGCCTGCAATGGTGGACCGACATGCTGTCGGGCCAGGTCCATGGCAGCGCCGAGGGCAATCCGGTGGCGGCGGAGTTGCTCCGCGCAATCCGTGATTTCGACCTGCCGGTCGAACCGCTGTCGCTGCTCGTCGATGAGCATCAATTCGATCTCTACAACGACCCGATGCCGACCATGACGGCTCTCGAAGGTTATCTCGCCGCGACCTGCTCGGCGTTGTTTGCTCTCGCGGCGCAGATCATGGCGTCACCCTTGGACCCAGCCGAGCACCTCGCGCGGCATGCCGGATTGGCCCAAGGCATCGCGCAAGTCATCACGAACCTGCCGCGTGATGCGGCGCATCGGCAATTATTCCTGCCGCAGCAGCTGCTGACCAGCCACAATTGCAATATGGAGGACGTGTTTGCCGGCAAGGAGACGCCGAATTTGCGCGCTGTGCTGGACCAGCTCGCCGGCGAGGCCAGGCAGCATTTGACGACGGCCTTGTCGCTGTTGGCCGAGGTGCCGGTGTCGGCTCGGCCAGCGTTTCTGCCGCTGAGCCAGGTACGGGCCGACCTCAAGCGCCTGTCGCAGCCCGGGCGTAATCCGTTCAAGCCGGAGCAATCGCCGCGGCTGCGTACGTTGTGGACGCTGTGGCGGGCCTCGCGTTCCCGGGAGTTTACCAAATAGCGGTTGGCTTATCGCCTCAAACTGCCAAATGCCCTATGCTGTCCCATGGCCGAGTTGTCCCAAAGCATCGCCACCGATCTCAACGTCCTTCCGGTCTCGCTGAGCGACATCCGTGCCGCCGCCGCGACCATCCGCGGCGCCGTCGTCGAGACGCCCTGTAGCTACAGTCGCACGCTGAGCAATATCTGCGGCTGCGACATCTGGCTGAAATTCGAGAACCTCCAGTTCACGTCCTCGTTCAAGGAGCGCGGCGCGCTCAACCGCCTCACCGCGCTGACGCCGGAGGAGCGCGCGCGCGGCGTCGTCGCGATGTCGGCGGGTAACCACGCGCAGGGCGTCGCCTATCACGCCAAGCGGCTCGGCATTCCCGCCACCATCGTCATGCCGGTCGGCACGCCCATGGTGAAGGTCGAAAACACCAGGCATCACGGTGCCGAGGTGGTGGTGACGGGCGCCACGCTGGAGGAGGCGGCCGCGTATGCGCGCAGCCACGGCGAAGCCCATGGCATGATCTTCGTCCATCCCTATGACGATCCGCTTGTCATCGCGGGGCAGGGCACGGTCGGGCTGGAAATACTCAAGGCCGTGCCGGAGCTCGATACGCTGGTCGTCCCGATCGGCGGCGGTGGCCTGATCAGCGGGATCGCCATTGCCGCTAAATCGATCAAGCCGTCGCTGCGGATCCTCGGCGTCGAGGCCTGGCTCTACCCCTCGATGTACAATGCCATCCATGACGGCAATCTGCCGGCGCGTGGCGACACACTCGCCGAAGGCATCGCGGTGAAGTCGCCCGGCAAGCTCACGACCGAAATCGTCCGCCGCCTTGTCGACGACATTGCGCTCGTCAACGAAGCCGAGCTCGAGCGCGCGGTGGCAACCCTGATCTCGATCGAGAAGACGGTTGTCGAGGGCGCCGGCGCCGCCGGTCTCGCCGCGCTGATGTCCGACCCGTCCCGTTTCGCCGGCCAGAAGGTCGGGCTGGTGCTGAGCGGCGGCAATATCGACACGCGGCTGATCGCATCGGTCCTGACCCGTGAGTTGGCGCGTGAGGGGCGGCTCACCCAGCTGTCGCTCGACATCCCCGACAGGCCCGGCCAACTGGCTGCGGTCGCGGCACTGCTGGCCGAGGCCGGTGCCAACATCATCGAGGTCTCGCACCAGCGCACCTTCTCGGATCTTCCGGCCAAGGCGACGCTGCTGCAATTGGTAATCGAGACCCGCGACAGCGCCCATCTCGACGAGGTCATGGCGAAGCTTGGCGCATCGGGATTGAGTGCGCGCTGTACCTGAGCCGTGCATGCTCGCCGCTATCGCGGCGTCAAACCTGCCAAATTGGCGATCAGCCGATCGATCTCGGCTTCCGTATTGTAGTAATGCGGGGAGGCGCGCACCACCGGCGGCAACGAGCGAATTTCGGCGTCGATGCGCGTGCTCGACGGATCTGAGGCACCGATCGTGATGCCGGCGGTGGCCGCGTTGCTGACGACCGCTTCCGCATCGTACCCTTCCACCGTGAAGCTGACGATGGCCCCCGGAGCGCGTCCGAGGTCACGAATTCTGATGCCGTGAATGGACGCAAGGCCGCCCCGGAGGCGGTCGGCCAGCATGCGGCAACGCTGCTCGATGCGGCCGATCCCGATATCGAGGGCATAATCGACCGCCGCGCCCAGCCCAAGCCGGGCTGCGTAGTTGTTCTCCCAGGTCTCGAAACGGCGCGCATCGTCGCGCAGCCGATAAGCGTCCCGGGAGACCCAGGGTGCGGCGAAGTGGTCGATCATCGGCGGTTCGAGCGCCTGCAGCGTCGCGCGGCGGACGTAGAGAAAGCCGGTGCCGCGCGGACCGCGAAGGAATTTACGCCCGGTTGCGGACAGCATGTCACAGCCGATAGCCTCGACATCCACCGCCATCTGTCCGACCGCCTGGCAGGCATCGAGCAGATAGGGGATGCCGTGCGCCCGCGCGATCTTGCCGACGGCTGCAGCCGGATTGACCAGCCCGCCATTGGTCGGAACCCAGGTGATCGCAATCAGCTTCACGCGCTCGTCGATCATGCGTCCGAGCGCGTCGAGTTCGAGTTCGCCGCTGGCATCACTCGGCACGATTTCGATCGCAACGCCTGTTCGCTTGGCGACCTGAAGGAAGGCGACATAGTTGGCCGCGTATTCCGCCTCCGCGGTCAGGATCCGATCGCCGTCGCGAAACTGAAGCGCGTAGAATGCCATTTGCCAGGCAACCGTCGCGTTCTCCATGAGCGCGATCTCATCAGGCGCGGCATTCAGCAGGCGCGCCACGGAGCCGTAGACTGAATCAAGCCGGCGCGCCTCGCGGTCGGCGGCCGCATAGCCTCCGATTTCGCTCTCCAGATCGATATGCTGCTTCATGGCTTCGACGACGGGAACGGGCATGAGAGCAGCTCCCGCATTGTGCAGGTACGCCAGCCGGGAGGTAGCTGGCGTGTCGGCACGTATTCGCTCGATGTTGATCAAGTGCGCCGCCTTTGCTCTCGCGATCGTCCCGATAGATTAGACCGGCGAGGAATGCGGACAAGAGGCCGGCTGCAACATCTGATCTCACCTCAGATGCAGAGGCCAAGCAGCTTGATGTGGCAGCCGCTGGATTTCGGTTTGCTCGCCGGCGCGGCCTCGCGCTTCACGGCAACCAAAGGCTCCCCGTCTTTCTTGCCTTTGCCTTTGCCCTTCGACTCATAGTCGCCGGCGATCACCATCGCCCAATAGGTGCGCTTGCCGCTGGCGTTTTTCGCGCTTGCGATGCCGACGCGGGACGCGTTGTGCAGCAGCAGATTCTTGCGGTGTCCCGACGAGTCGATCCACTGTCCGAGGGTCTTCTCGAAATTGTCGTAGCCGTAGGCGATGTTCTCGGCGGCGCGGCCTGCGCCGGCCGGTGCGACGCGGCGGTTGAACGGGCCGAGGGCGTCGTGACTGAGGTCGTCCTTCGTCGCCATCGCGCGCGCCTGTTCCATGGCGATGCGGTCGAGGGTCGAATCGCGGAGGACGCGGACCTCTCCATGTTTGAGGCGGAAGCTGGAGATCAGTTCGGCCGGAGACTCGGCCATTGCGGACGTGGTGGCGAGCAGCAGAAGGCCGGCGGTCAGGCCGCCAGCCGCACAATGCATCATCGTCCCCCGAGTGCCCATGACCCTGCCAAGTCCCCCGCCAAGCTCGAATTATCGGATCGCTTCTCTATCGCCAATGTGGACGCTTCAAGGCGTGATCCACCCTAGCCCGCCGGCAGGTCGGCCTCGAAATTGAAGCGGTCGCGCAGGTTCTTGCGCTGCTCCAGGATGTCCTTGAGGAAAGCGCGGTCCTGGTCGCTCTTCATCATCGGCTCGATCAGGTCGAGCTGGTTCATGGCGACCAGTTGCAGGATCTCCGTGCGTGGCTTGCCGTCGGCATTGCGTGGCAGTGCGTGCACGACCTGGATGTGTTCTGGCGGCTTCGGCCCCTTGGCGGCGGTGAGCTCGTTCCGCAATTGGCCCTCGAGCGCGGCCTGATCGGCTTCGACGAAGGCATAGAGTCCGACGCCGGAGCGTCGATCGGCAAAGGCGACGATGGCGGTGTCGCGCACGGCGGGGTTCTTGCGGATCAATTCCGCCAGCACCGGCGCGTCGTTGACGAGCCGGCGGCCGCCGCCTTCACGATCGGTGAAGTTGAACAGGCCGCGGGTGATTGCCCGATAGACCTTCTTGCCGGTGGCGAGCCAGAGGCTGGCGGCGAACGACTTCTTCGCCAGGATTTTTCGCTCGCGCGGCGTCAGCGCTTCGGGCGCGTAGGAGCGCTTGTGCTTGAGCAGATGCCGGAGGTCTTCATAGGCCAGGATGCGGTAAAGCCGGCCGCGCCGGTCGAAGCACGCCGCGAGCTGGAAGTCGGTCACGTAGGCGCGACCGTCGCGGCCGACTAGCCAGTTCTGTTCCTTGGCAAGATCGTTGTGGCAGATGCCGGCGCGGCGCAGCCGTCGCAGCGCGGCCTTGGCCGAGCGAAAATAGGCGAGGTCGCCATGCGGTTTCGCCAGATGTAGCGCGACACCATCGACGAAGCTGCGCACCAGCGCGCGGCGTCCGGCCCACAGCAGCTCGGGGCCGACATCAAGTCCCTTGGCGAGTGCCAGCGCATGCTTCTCGCGGGCGAACAGATGGCGCGCCAAAAGGAATGACCACCACGGCACCTCGTCGAGGCGGCGCAGCACCGCGTCGACCTCGCCGTCATCGTCGCGGAAGCGGCCGCGCTCGACGGTCGAGAACACGTCGCGCTTGAGCAGCACGCCCTCGGTCCAGCGCGCCGAGAGTGTTGCGGCGTCGTCTTTGGGAAGGTTCATCGAAAACTCACGCCGCAGCGGCAATGCGCAGGTGATCGGCGATCCAGCGATCGAGATCGGCGAGCGCCAGCGCGCTCATCGCCTGCTTTTTGGCCACTGTCTTCTCGTTGCCGCGCAGCCGGCTTCCGTCGGGCTTCTTCGTCGGTGCGCTGGCGAGCGGCGGGAACAGGCCGAAATTGATGTTCATTGGCTGGAACGAGCGCGTGCCGGGCTCGATGGTCTCGATATGGCCGCCGGTGATGTGGCCGAGCAGGGATCCGAGCGCCGTCGTGACCGGCGGACTCGCAAGCGTCTCGCCGCGCACGTCCGCTGCCGCGTAGAGGCCGGCAATCAGGCCGACGCTGGCGGATTCCACATAGCCCTCGCAGCCCGTCATCTGGCCGGCAAAGCGCAGTCGTGGTTGTGCGCGCAGGCGCAACTGGCCGTCGAGCAGCTTTGGCGAGTTGAGAAAGGTGTTGCGATGCAGGCCGCCGAGGCGGGCAAATTCAGCTTTCTCCAGCCCCGGAATGGTGCGGAAGATGCGTTGCTGTTCGCCGTATTTCAGCTTCGTCTGGAAGCCGACGATGTTGTAGAGCGTGCCGAGCTTGTTGTCCTGGCGCAGCTGCACGATCGCATAGGCCTTGGTGGTGGGATCGTGCGGATTGGTGAGGCCGACCGGCTTCATCGGCCCGTGGCGCAAGGTCTCGGGGCCGCGTTCCGCCATGACCTCGATCGGCAGGCAGCCGTCGAAATAGGGCGTGTTGGTCTCCCATTCCTTGAATTCGGTCTTCTCGCCGGCGACCAGCTCCGCGACGAAGCCGTCATACTGCTCCTTCGTCATCGGGCAGTTGATGTAGTCGGCGCCGGTGCCGCCAGGGCCGACCTTGTCGTAGCGCGACTGGAACCAGGCCACCGACATGTCGATGGATTCGCGGTGCACGATCGGCGCGATCGCGTCGAAGAAGGCGAGGGCGTTCTCGTCGGTCAAGTCGCGGATCGCGTTGGCCAGCGGCGCCGAAGTGAGGGGGCCGGTCGCAACGATGACGTTGCTCCACTCGGCCGGCGGCAGGCCTGCGACCTCGCCGCGGGCGATCTCGATCAGCGGATGGTCGTTCAGCGCCTTGGTGACAGCCGCTGAGAAGCCGTCGCGGTCCACCGCCAGCGCGCCGCCGGCGGGCACCTGGTTGGCGTCGGCTGCGCGCATGATCAGCGAGTCGAGGCGGCGCATCTCGGCATGCAGCAGGCCGACGGCGTTGTTGGCGGCATCGTCCGAGCGGAACGAATTGGAGCAGACGAGCTCGGCAAGCCCGTCGGTGCGGTGTGCCTCGGTCATGCGGGTCGGCCGCATCTCGTGCAGCACCACGGGCACGCCGGATTTGGCCACCTGCCAGGCGGCTTCGGAGCCGGCAAGGCCTGCGCCGATCACGTGCACGGTATTTGATTGGGGTCCTGTCATGGGGCGGACAGGTAGCGCTTTTCGGCGGTCAGTGGAATCGCCGAGATCGAGTTTTCTGCCTCCGGATGCGACAACGCCCGCACGAGGCGGGCGCTATCGGTTCGTCCGGCTAAGGGCTGAACGATATCAGCCCTGATACTGACCGGCGGCAACGCGCGGAATGTCCGAGCGATCGAGGCCGATATCGGCCAATTCGCGATCGCTGAGCTGGGACAGCTCGGCAACATTGCGCTGATAGTCCCGGAAAGCCTGTATCATGCGGATGAGCGAGAGCAGCATTGGTAGTCTCCTGTAGTTCGATTCAGCTCTTGCCCGAGCCTCATCGTTGAAATGAATATAGGTGAGAGTGGTGCAGTGCGAAAGTTCCGATGTTGCGATGCAGCTAAGCGCTGGCTGCATGGCATTGGTAACGGACGATTAACCCAGCAGCACTCCCGCCCAAAGGGTGGGCGAAACAGGGAAAAGAGCGCTGAAAATGCCCGTTAATTCACGGGCTTGTCTTAGCTCGGCCGGTTCCATTCAGCGGTGAAATAGGCTGCTTTCCGGTCATCGCAAGATGATTGACTAGCTTCTATACCCAAATCTCGCATGCGCGAATCGCATGGTGGGTGGTGCATAAAAAGTGAATATATATTCATCTTCCGGCCTGCGGGACCTCTTCCACTGTGGCCAGCGATTCACCTGACGCCGGCGGATTCGATGTGACGAACGGCGGCCAAGAGACGAATCCATTCCGCATGGTCCGCTCCAACCGCCGCCTGCGCGCGGTGCACACACGCCGGACGTGCGGCGCTGATTACAAACGTGTAATGAAAATCAGAAATTTTGCATGTGGCTCTGCGTTGCGCGCAACATCACGCAATTCTCGCGGGGAATTCATTGCGTCAAGTTGCCGCGCCCGGAGGAAGGTGATGTCGCAGAATCCGGCAATGTCGCTGGCTCTGGCCCAAGAACAAGAGAAGGAAGGTAACGTCATGACGAAGTTACTCGGGGTTATCGCTATTGCCGCTGTCGCGTTCGCCGTCGCGCCGGCCCAAGCCGCCAAGCACGCCGCCGGCGGCTGCAGTTCGGCCAATCTGGAGAAGACCGAGACCGCGATCGAGAACATGGCCGATGGTGACGGCAAGTTCGTCGCGCAAAAGGAGATCGCAGCCGCGCAGGACTCGCTGCTCAACGGCAAAATGGGGGCGTGCGGCGCGCATCTGAACAAGGCGATGCACGCCACCATGGGCAAATAGGGGTAAAAACGCACAGAGAGGGCCGGTCGCGGGCGATCGGCCCTACGCGTTTTTGACGAGGGGCTGCTAAGGGGCGCGCGCGAGCTGGGTGGCGAAATGAGCGATGGTCTTCGAGTAGACCTCGCTTTTGTTCCACTGCTGCAGCACCGCGAAGTTCGGGCTGCCCGGCTGCCAATCCTTGCCCTTCTGCCAGCCATATCCGGCAAGATAGTTCGCGGTGGAGGCGAGCACGTCGGGGGCGTTGTGCAGGAGATCGCGCTTGCCATTGCCGTCGAAATCGACGGCGTATTTCATCCATGACGACGGCATGAATTGGGTCTGTCCGAGCTCGCCGGCCCAGGCGCCCTTCATGTCGGCCGGTGCGAGGTCGCCGCGCTGGACGATGCGGAGCGCATCCAACAGCTCGGCGCGAAACTGCTCGGAGCGCCGGCAGTCATAGGCCAGCGTCGCCAGCGAGCGGATGGTCGCGAACTTGCCAGTATTGACGCCGAAATCGGTCTCGAGACCCCAGATCGCGACCAGCACCTCGCCGGGCACGCCGTAGGTCTGCTCGATCCGCGACAGCACCGAGCCGTATTGCTTCATCATGTTGGAGCCGCGCGTTAGGCGCGGCGGCACCATGCGGCCGGAAAACTCCTCGAAGGTCTGGCTGAAGACCTTCTGCGAGCGGTCGCGGTTGAGCACGCCCTGATCGAGCGTCACACCGGCGAGCCCGGCGGAAATGGCCTGTTGCGAGACGCCTTTGGCCGCGGCGTCGGTTTTGAAGTCTGCAAGCCACGCGTCGAAATTGCCCGAGCCGCAGGCAACCGCGGCGAGCGCGGGCTGAGCGGATAGGATGGATGCGGTGATGGCTAAGGCTGCGAGGGCGAGACGAGAAATCGTCGGGGTCATTCGAGCAAATAAATTCCGTGAAGTGATCTGACCGGCGGGCGCAATCTCGATGGAAACCGCGGCCAAAGCAAGGCGTATGACAGTGCGCGATCCTGCCCGCTCCGGGGCAGGATCGCACGTCACGAAATCGTCAGGCGTCGGTCCGATTGCGCCAGGGGAAGAGGTTGGCGGGGAAGTCGGCGGCCGGCTTGCGTGGACGATGCGGCGGAGGCGGCACCGGACGCGCGCCCGGATCGGCCGCGATCACCTTGCGATAGAGATGCCAGGTGGCATGGCCGAGCACGGGGACGACCACGGCAAGGCCGAGGAAGGCGGGAATCGTGCCCAGCGCCAGCAGGACGGCCACGATCAGGCCCCAGGCCGCCGTCGGCACCGGGTTCTTCGCGACGACGCGCAGCGACGTCACCATTGCCTCGAACGCGCCGGCATGGCGATCGAGCATCAGCGGGAACGACACGGCGCTGATGCAGAGCGCGGCAAGGGCGAACAGGAAGCCGGTGCCGCAGCCGACCACGATCAGCCACCAGCCTTGCCGGCTCGTGAGCACGCGCGTCAGAAAATCCGAGATCCCGGACGCGCCCTCATAGCCGAAAGCGGCGACGTAGATCGCCTGCGCGGTCGCAACCCAGGTCACGAACAGGGCCAGCAGCAGCGCGCCGAGACCGAGCATGGCGCCGAAGGAGGGCGAACGCAGCACCTCCATGGCATCCCAGGCGCTGGCCTCCTCATAGCGCTCGCGCCGGCTGGAGAGCTCGTAGAGACCGAGCGCCGCGAACGGGCCGATCAGCGCGAAGCCCGCGGCCAACGGAAACAACAACGGCAGCACTGAATAGCCCATCACCACGCGGGCGAGCACGAGGCCCAGCACAGGATAGATCACGCAGAGGATGATGGCGTGGCTCGGCACCGCCTTGAAATCGTCCCAGCCGCGCTTGAGCGCATCGTGCAGATCGGAGAGTTGGATCGTTCGGATCACCGGTCCAGCCGCTTCTGCGGTCTGGGCCATGGTGGGGACATTGCCCGGGTAGAGTGTGGCCATGGTCGCTAGCTCCCTTGCCATGCGGCCGCATCTGGCGCCAGCAAACGGCGCAAGCGGCCGCTATTCTGAGTTTCGCGATCCCCAACCAGACGCGAATTCCGGATGGCATCGCGAACTGAACGTCAAGCGTACGCCCATTTGCGAGTCCTGTCCCTCACGCTTGGGTGAGATTCGATGCCGCAGCGCAACCTCGATGATGTCATTCGGTCGTCATTTCGCCGTAGATAAGCTGATGCTGCTTGCTGGTCCGCGGAACTTTGCGGGTGCAACGACGCAACTTGGTCTATAAGTGCCACTCAAGGCCCTCCAGCGGGTCCTTTTCGGGGAGCAGACATGAGCATTTTCGGGAAAATTATGGGCGCGATCTTCGGTAGCCAGCCAGCTTCCGCCGCGCCCGCAGGCAGCGCACCGTCGGGCAGCGCGCCCGCAGGGGCCGCGCCGAGCGGATCGGCGCCCGCGGCGACGGTGGACGTTGCCTCGATCGTCGACGCGGCGGCCGCTGCGCACAAGGGCGAAAAGCTGGAATGGCGCACCTCGATCGTCGATCTGATGAAGGCGCTCGACATCGATTCCAGCCTCGCTGCGCGCAAGGACCTGGCCAAGGAGCTCGGCTACAGCGGCGACACCAACGATTCCGCGACCATGAACGTCTGGCTGCACAAGCAGGTGATGTCCAAGCTCGCCGCCAATGGCGGCAAGCTGCCGCCGGAGATCAAGCACTGACCGATCGCCCGGTCGCAATCCAAGGGCCCGCGATCGCGCGGGCCCTTTTGCATTCAGGCGACGAGATCCGCATCTTCCGGATGTCTGTCGAGATAGTCGACGACGAAGCCGCAACCGGCGATCACCTTCCTGCCGTCGCGGCGGATCAATTCCAGCGCGCCCTTGACCAGCTCGGAGCCGATGCCCCGGCCGCGCAGCGCGCGCGGCGTCTCGGTGTGGGTGATGATCACCGCCGACGGCGTCAGCCGGTAATTGGCGAAGGCGATTTCGCTGCCGACATCGAGCTCGAAGCGGCTTCTGTCCTTGTTGTCCCGTACCGATGGCGCCATGGAAAATCCTTCCGACCTGCTGCTTGCCTTTGATCTAGGCGTCTGAACCGGCCCTTGCCAAGGTGCGACCAAGAGAGGTTGCCGCAGGGGAGATATCCGGAAAATGCGTGTCCCGCTCAGCCTCATCGCGCTGCTCGCCGCGCTGATCTCGCCGGCTCCGGCGTCGGCGGCAGGCGGTCCGGCCTGGGAGGCTTGCGTCGGACTGGCCAGCACGCCGGACGAACGGATCAAGGCCTGCTCGACCGTGATCGATACCAAGAGCGAGAGCGGAGCCCGGCTCGCCGGCGCTTATTGCAATCGCGGTCATGGTCTGACGGAGAAGCGCGAGCTCGACGCGGCGCTGTCCGACCTCGACGAGGCGGTCAGGCTCGAGGCCGGTTATGCCTGCGCCTACAATAATCGCGGCCGTGTCTACAGTTTCAAGCGCGACTATGATCGCGCCATTGCCGATTACGACCAGGCCATCAAGCTCGACCCGTCGCTGGCGCTGGCCTACAGCAATCGCGGCGAGTCGCGGTTCAACAAGGGCGACCTCGACGGTGCGTTCGCCGACTTTGATGCCGCGATCAAGCGCGATCCCAAATACGCCATGGCCTATGCCAATCGCGCACTGGTGTATTACCGCAGGCGCGACATGGCGCACGCCATCGCCGACTACACCGTGCGGATCAAGTTTGCGCCCGATCTGCTCGCCTATATCGACCGCGGCAACGTCTATCGCGACAGCGAGCAGCTCGATCGCGCCGCCGCCGATTATGGCGAGGCGATCCGTGTTGCGCCGACCGACGCGCGCGGCTGGCGTAATCGTGGCATGATCCGGCTCTATCAGGGCGACAGCAAGGGCAGCCTTTCCGATTACGACAAGGCGCTGCAATACGATCCCTCCGACGTGTTCTCGTGGAACAACCGCGGACAGGCCAAGCTGCGGCTCGGCGACAAACAGGGCGCGATCGCCGATTTCAGGAAGGCGCTGGAACTGAAGCCGGGCTTGGCGACGGCGCAGGAGTCATTACGGAAGCTCGGAGCGTTGTAGCTCTCGGCCGCTTCTCGCGACGACGGGGCTGCACCTCCATCAGGTCCTGGGACTCCGGATGCTTCAATCGGTCGCCTTGGCGAGCCTGGAATCCTCCGGCTGCGCCTGCGGGCGCAGGCATCCCTGGCAGATGACGAGGGAACGGTTGACCCTGGCGTCCTGTTCCGCCTCGATGCCGTCCTGCGCCTGCCACCATTCCTTCGAATAGGGCTGAAGCCCGGCTTGCGACCTGTTGCGCTCGGATCGGGCGACCCGTGTTGGCTCTGAGGCCGCGCGCGGGCGATTGGGATTTTCGCCGGCGCCGTCCCAGGCGTAACGCGCAGGCTTGAAAGCGGGATCGGAGGCGAGGTGCGCTTGTGGGCCCACGGCACATCCGGCAAGCGCCAGCGATAACAGGAGGAGGGCGGGCGCTTTGACCATGATGCGGCACTCTGTACGCGAGAACTGACGAAGGTTGCGCCGATCATGTTTAAAATTTCCTGAACGATCGCGGCTGCGCTGACGACCAATGCCAATGCGATATCTGATCCTCCTGCTCGTCCTGTTCGCAACCGCTGTGCGCGCCGACAACGCAAAGCCGTTCAATCCCGCCGACTATCCGGCCGGCGTGCAGAAGGCCGTGCGCTACGCCTACGAGGAATGCGAGAGCCAGGGCGGCGACGCGGTGACTTTTGCGGTCGATACGGTGCGCAGGATCGACCTGACCGGTGACGGTCGCGATGACTACATCGTCGATTTCCGCGACACCAAATGCGGCGATCGCGAGACGACCTATTGCGGAACCGGCGGCTGCGTCATGAACATCCTGGTCACGTTGCCGGACGGCAGTGTGCAACCCGTCTTCGATGGCCATGTCCGCAGCTACGGGATCAAGTCGAAGCCAACGAAGCGGGGTGCGGGGCGCACCATCCGCTTCGATCTGCATGGCAGCTATTGCGGCGGCTTTGGTGCGCAGGCCTGCGTCAAGGAGAAGGCCATCACGGCTACGCCGTTCGCGTTCAAGCAGCCGTAGGGCAGGCGTGCGGCCGACGGCCTTGCAGGGGTCCTGGCGATGGCGATAAATGGGCTGCAATGAGCGGGCGGCTCGCGTGCCACCCGCCGCCGAAGAGGAAGCCCGATGCAGCCCCTGCGCATGTCCCGCCGCGTCATGAATCTCGCTCACATGCTGACCCAGAATGCGCGGCGGCATGGGGCGCGTCCCGGTTTCGTTTGGGGTGACAGATCCTGGACCTGGCGCGAGATCGATGCGCAGGTCTCGGCGCTGGCGGCAGCCTTTGCGGCGCGCGGCATCGCCAAGGGCGACCGCATCCTCGTCCATTCCAAGAACGGCGACGAGATGTTCTTCTCGATGTTCGCGGCGTTCCGGCTCGGTGCCGTCTGGGTACCCACCAATTTCCGACTGATGCCGGACGAAGTGACTTATCTTGCGCAGGCCTCCGGCGCGAAGGCGTTTCTGTGCCACGTCGATTTCCCCGAGCACGCCGCGGCGGTGAAGGGTGGCGCGCTGGAATTCACCTGGAGCATCGACGGCCGGGCGCCATTTGCCGAAACGTCGGTTGCGGATGCCGTCGCGTCGCGCGCCGGCACGGTGGTCGAGAACGTCGCGGTCGAGCACGACGACCCCTGCTGGTTCTTCTTCACGTCGGGGACCACCGGCCGCTCCAAGGCTGCGGTGCTCACCCACGGCCAGATGGGTTTTGTCGTCACCAACCATCTCGCCGATCTCACGCCGGGCGTCACCGAAGCGGATGCCTCGCTGGTGGTGGCGCCGCTGTCGCATGGCGCCGGCGTGCATCAGCTGGTGCAGACCGCGCGCGGCGTCTGCACGGTGCTGCTGCCGACGGAGAAATTCGACATCGACGAGGCGTTCCGCTTGATCGAGGCGCATCGGGTCAGCAATCTCTTCGTGGTGCCGACCATTCTGAAGATGATGGTCGAGCATTCCGCCGCCGACAAATACGATCATTCCTCGCTGCGCCAGGTGATCTATGCGGGTGCGCCGATGTATCGCGAGGACCAGAAGGCTGCGCTGAGGAAGCTCGGCAAGGTCATCGTGCAGTATTTCGGCCTCGGCGAGGTGACCGGCAACATCACGGTGCTGCCGGCGGCGCTGCATGATCCCGAGGACGGGCCGCACGCGAAGATCGGCACCTGTGGCTTCGAGCGTACCGGCATGCAGGTCTCGATCCAGGACGACGAGGGCCGTGAACTCGGCGCCAACCAGAGCGGCGAGATCTGCGTGATCGGCCCCGCGGTGCTGGCCGGCTACTACGACAATCCCGAAGCCAATGCGAAGGCGTTCCGCAACGGCTGGTTTCGCACTGGCGATCTCGGCCACATGGACGAGGAGGGGTTCGTCTACATCACGGGACGAGCCTCGGACATGTACATCTTTGGCGGCTCCAACATCTACCCGCGCGAGATCGAGGAGAAGATCCTGACCCATCCTTGCGTCGGCGAGGTCGCGGTGCTCGGCGTCCCCGATGCGACCTGGGGCGAGGTCGGCGTTGCCGTCTGCGTCGTCCGCGAAGGCGCCAAGCCGGTGAGCGAAGCGGAGATGGCGGCCTTCCTCGGCCCCAAGGTGCCGCGCTACAAGATGCCGAAGCGGTTCTTCTTCTGGGAGGCATTGCCGAAATCCGGCTACGGCAAGATTCCCAAACGGATGGTTCGCGACGAGCTCGAGGCGCGCGGCCTGCTCGATCTCGACAAGACTCGGGCGGGCTGAGCGAAGGTCATGCGCAGCATCAAGCAGCCCGGCGTGCCGGTCGCCGAACCCATCCAATGGGTGGAGGCGAGGGGACGCGCTTTCTCCTTCACGCTTCAAGCAGGTCTGCCGCTGCTGGAAGCGGCGCGCCGCGGTTTTGCCGCGGAGGGATTTTCCGGCGGCGTGCTCAGCTTCGGGCGCGGCGCGCTCGGGCCGTTCGGCTATGTCATGCCGGCGCTGTCGAAGACCAGCGAGAACGCCGCGTTCTATAGCGACACATTCCGGCCAAGCGGCGTGACGCGCACCAGGCTCGGCAGCATGACGCTGGGCATGCGCGATGGCGCACCGTTCTTTCATTGCCATGGACTGTGGACGGAGGCCGATGGCCGCGACAGTGGCGGCCACATGCTGCCGGACGAGACCGATGTCGCCGAGCCCTTCGAGGTCGAGGCCTTCGGCATCGATGGTGCGATGTTTGCCGCCGAGCCCGATCCCGAGACCAACTTCAAGCTGTTCGGGCCGGTGGCGGCTGCGAGCACCGGCGCACGCACGACCAGCCGCGCTTTCGCGCTGCGGCTGCGCCCCAATCAGGATTTCGCCTTCTGTCTCGAAGACTTCTGCCGCGCGCACGGCATCGCGCGCGCGAAAATCCACGGCGGCGTCGGTTCGACCATCGGCGCCCGCTTCACCCATGGCGGCGTGACCGAGCCCTTCGCGACCGAACTTGCGGTAACAGCCGGCACGATTGCGGCCGGCTCCTCCGGCGCGCTCGAAGCCGCACTCGACGTCGCCCTGATCGACTACACCGGCGGCATGGCGGAGGGCCGGCTGATCCGTGGCGACAATCCCGTGCTGATGACCATGGAGCTGGTGCTCGAGGTGTTGGACTAGTCCCGGGGAGCGATCATCAGTGGGTGCGTAGCTTGGCAATGGCCAAGTACGTGGAGTCACTGATCCCCGAACCGGATCCCTGAAACAGGTTGAGCAGAGGGGATTGACCCTGGCCGGTGCTCTGGCTGTTTCTGATGTCATACATGGCGGAGAAACGGCTCAGCAGCTTTGTAACTTTCGCGGGATCGGACAGATCCTTGATCTTCATGAATCTGTCCACGAACTTGGCCTGCTGATCGATCGGCATCGCCGCCATCGAGTCAGGCAGATTGAAGGTGGTCCTGAACACCTCCGAAAGCGCCTTGTCGGCAAGGATGTCGTACGCGGACGTGATGTCCCCCGCCTTCCGTTGGAAATAGATCGCCAGGCGCACGCCGGGATTCGCATCCCCTTGCTGCTGCTCCAGGCTTTGTTCGACATAATTCGCCTGTGTTTCCCGAAACTGATCCCGCTTCTGCGGACCCATCATCGGAAGGCGCGCGACGTTGCCCTTGCTGTCGAAATTGAACGACGCGACGATTTCGGCAAAGCGAGGATCGTTCTCGGTGTTCGCGAAGCTCTTTGGATCGTTCAGGTCGGAGCTGAAGATCTTCTTGAGAAATTCCGTGCTGACCTTCCTGGGATCCAAGCCCTTTGCCAGGAGGATGAAATCGACCATCGGCCTGTTTGCGAGAAGATCGGAAACACTGTCGATCCCGGTGATGGCCTGCTGATATTCCGACGCATCCTTCGTGGCCTGTGCCCGAACTGCCGCCTGCTGCTGGGGAGTTGCGGTGCTTGCGCTCTTCACCGCTGCAACGACATAGTCCTTCGCGATCTGGAGGACTTCAGCCGAATCCTGAGCCACCAAGGGGGTCGTCAGATTGCCCTTTGCGTCGAAGTTGAAGGCGCGTGCCAGCTCCAGATATCGATTGTCCTTGAGGGTATAGACGTAGCTCTTGGGGTCGTTGAGGTCGCTTTCGAGCACGGCCGTGACAGTCGCCGGCGAGACGTTTCCGGGATCGAGGCCAACGGCTCCCAGCGCAAAATCATAAACGCCCGGTGTCGATACGAACGCCTGGACTGAATTGATCTTGAGAATGGCAGTTCTGAATTGCCTGATCGCAAAAGCTTCGTTCAACGGGCTTGCCGCCGAATAGACGTCGGACTTGCTGTCGTCGAACTTCTGTTTCGTGATCGTGACATTTGCAGCAGTCTGCGCCGACACACCTGACGGCAGCGATCCGTCGGAGGAAAACTCGAACGCACCGGCCAGGTCGACGAACCCGCCGATCGTCCCTATCTGGTCGCTGAGGCTGGAAATGCTGCTCGCATATGACTCCAGGTGATATTTTTCGACCAGGATCTGGACGTTCAACTGGGTCACGTTCGCGCCCGGTTGCGATAATTGGGCGGTGTAGTCGGCGATCCTTGAATTGGCCGCGGTGACATCCGATCGGGCCTGAGCAAGGTCGGCGTTGAGGCCATTCAACTGAGAGGCGAAGGTGGTGTTGACGTAGCTGTTGGGATCGGACGGATCGCTGCGCAAGACCTGGCTTATCGTGTCACGCGACCACTTGCCTTGATCGATCCCGTACGCCGAATAGACATAGTTGCGAAGGCGGTCGTTGTTCAGGAGCTGGTCTGCACTGCTGATGTTGCCTATTTCGGCGCTGTAGTAATTGGAGTCGCTGGCAAGTGCATCGACCTGGCTCTTCCTGGTCGCCGTGTACAGGCCGATCATCTCATCGGTCTGGTTCTCCGATTGCGCAACCGGCGTGGCACTGCCATTGAAGGAAAATGCGGCGGCGAACTCGCGGTAGCGCTTGTCGACCAGCTTGTTGACGAAGCTGTTTGCGTCGGAGAGGTCGCTCTCCAGCACCTTCTTCATGAAGGCCTTGGCGTAGGCCATGTCTTCCAGGCCATACGCCTTCGTTGCATAGTGATAAAGGCGGTAGTCTTTCATGAAGTCGTCGACGGACTTCACCTTGCCGATGTGGGCTTTGTAGTAGGCGGCCTCTCGCGCCACGTCCTGTTGCTGTTCGACCCGCGTGAGGGACTGCTTGAGATTGCGCGTGATGTAGCTGTAACTGAAATAGGTCGATACCATCGCGCACTCCTCGCGGCTCTTACGGTCCCGGACGTCCGTCAATCATTGCGGGGTCGCGAGGTGGGGACTGGCCTCATGGCAGCAAACTGTCTCAGAGCCAGCTTCTCCAAGGCGATTTCGGACCGCAATCCCAGATGCCATTTTGCCCTCGCCACGTGTGTCGGGGTTTGTTGCTGCATGTTTCTCAGATGCAGCTTTCGCGAGGGTTGCGTTCCGGATATGTCCCGACAGCGAGATCGATTCATTTGGCAGTGCTATTCCCGTGATACGCGCGGTTTCGCATTCTCGCGGCCTCTGCGGCCCGAGCTTTGCGGTATTCTCCGCCCTCAAAAATGCCGAGGGCGCAGGGAAGGCCGGGTACCGGCTGGCACCCACGGTCCACTGTGCGAAGGTTGCGCTACAAGAGGCTGCACAGCGGCATACAGGTGAAGCCCAACACACGGCCTTCCCTGCGCAGTGGTTTTACGGCTTATGTCGCGCTCTCCCCGGGGAGCGATGCACTATTGCCCCCGTCGCCTTGCGGATGGCTGACGCGGACGCCCGGTCGGGCCGCCACATCACCGCAACACTTGGCGCACAGACCCCGGGCGCCAGGACCACACGATTTTGCCGTACGCAGGCTGCACCGGTCGTGTGCGCGATACTTTCGCTCACGGTTGCCCGCCCTGCGAAGCCTTCGCGCCGGTGTGGCCCACGTCCACCACGTCCCATCCCGCGTTCGTGACCATCGCGATCCGCCCCTCGGCCGGGTTGGGATGGCTCTCTATATGATAATCCGAAATGCGGATAAAGAGAAATATTTTTGCGCGCCGTGATTGACCCTCTGCTTGGGTGTTTTGCCCGCCGGGCGGCAAGGGGTTGTGGGGCACGCGGACACCCGCCGCAACGCGGCCACGAACGGGTCTCCCCCCGGCCGCAAAATGCGCTACCATGATCCCAGCGCGCTTCAAGTCGCGCATGATCAACGAGACGCATGAGGAAACGAGATGAGGGTGACGATTGGACGGCGCACGGTGCTGGCCGCGGTGCTGACTGCCGCGGGCGCGGCGGCTTTGACGGCGGCGTTTGGCCCGGCTTCGACATCGGCCTGGGCCCACGGCCCGACCCGGCAGAAGGTGCGCGAATCCATCGAGATCAACGCTGCCCCGGCCAAAGTGTGGGCCGCAATGGGCAATTTCCAGGACATGAGCTGGCTGCCGCCGGTCACCAAGACCGAGGGCGAGAAGGGCAACGAGATCGGCGCGACGCGGAAGCTGACGCTGACGGGAGGCGCGACCGTCGACGAGGAACTCTACAAGTTCGACGCTGCCGCGATGAGCTATTCCTACCGGATCACCAATGTGGACGTGAAGGTGCTGCCGGTCACCAATTATTCCTCGACGCTCACGGTGACGCCGAGTGCCGACGGCAAGGGCTCGACGCTGGAATGGGCCGGCGCGTTCTATCGTGGCTTTCCCAACAACGAGCCGCCGCCGGAGCTGAGCGACGAGGCGGCGGTCAAGGCGGTGAAGGGGCTATACCAGGCGGGTCTCGAGGCACTCAAGAAGAAGATCGAGAGCGGAAGCTGACGGTGCGGGCGCTGGTCCTGGCGGCGCTCGCCGCCAGCCTTTGCCTTGCCGGCATCGCGCATGCGTCCGCTGAAGAGGCGTTCGTCACCAACCAGCTCAGCGACGATCTGATGGTGGTGGATCTCGCCGCGGCGCGCAGCGTTGCGACGATCCCGATTGGCGGCAAGCCGGCCGGCGTCGCCGTCAGTGCGGACGGACGCTTCGCCTATGTCACGAGCCCGGATGCCAAGGCCGTGACGGTGGTGGACGCAGCAACGCGGCAGATTACGGGACGGATCGAGGTCGGCGGCGGACCGCTTGGCATCGCCGTCGCGCCCGATGGCAAGACCGTCTATGTCGCGGATTGGTATGCGGCGGCGGTGCGGGTGATCGATGCAGCCTCGCGCAGCGTCACGGCCAGCATCGCGGTCGGCGCCTCGCCGTCGGGCCTGGCAGTGACGCCGGATGGCAAGCTGCTGCTCTCGGCCGACCGCGACGACGACAACGTCTCGGTGGTGGACACCGCGACGCGCCAGCGCAGGGCGACCATCAAGGTCGGAACGCGTCCGTTCGGCGTCACCATCGATGCCGAGGGCAAGCGCGCCTACACCGCCAATGTCGGCTCCAACGACGTCTCCGTGATCGATGTCGCCGCGGGTAACGAGATCGGCCGCGTGCCGGTCGGGATGCGTCCCTATGCCGTGGCGCTGGCGCAGGGCCGCGGTTTCGTCACCGATCAGTATGGCGGCACCGTCAGCGTGTTCGATCTGGCGACCTTGAAGCCGGTCAAGCGCATCAATGTCGGCGATTATCCCGAAGGCATCGCCGCGACCGCTGACGGCAAGCGCATCGTCGTCGCCTGCTGGGAGAGCAACACGCTCGACATCATCGACGCGATCGAGCTGAAGGTGATCGGCGAGGTCAAGACCGGCGACGGCCCGCGCGCGTTCGGGGCGTTCTTGCGCAGGACGGAGTAGGGGCGTGTAGCCCGCATGAGCGGAGCGACATGCGGGACAGGGCTCTTCTCATCCACCGGCGTTCCCGGATATCGCTTCGCTCATCCGGGCTACTGCACCGGGGCACAGCGTCGATGCGATCTCATCCATCTGCTCGAACATGTGATCCGGTGCCAGCGCCCGCAACGCCGCCGGGGCCGCATAACCCCAGCCCACCGCTCCGCAGGCGATCCCCACGGTTCGCGCCGCCTCGATGTCGCGCACCTCATCGCCGATCGCGATGACCTTGCCCGGCGCCACGCCGGCGCGCCGCATGACCCGTCGGAATTTCGCGGGCTTGCCGAACAGCGAGGCCGCGCAATCGAAATGGGCGAACAGCGCTGCGCAATCACCGAGCTTCTCGCGCGCATTGGCTTCGCTGTCCGAGGTCACCAGCGCGAGCTGCACGCCGTTCTCCGCCAGCGTCCGCAGCATCGCCTCGACGCCCGCAAACAGCGAAATCTCCGCCGCCGCCTCTCCCTTCAGCCGCCGCGCATGCCGCGCGATCGCCGGCAGCTTCCACAGGGGCACCTCGAGCCGGCTAAGAATCTCGCGCGACGAAGCATGCCGCAGCCCCTCGACATCCTCATCGGCGACGCGGCAGAAGCCGAAGCGATCGGCGACGTCGTTGATGGTGCGCAGGAACCACGGAAAGCTGTCGGCCAGCGTGCCGTCGAGATCGAAGATGGCGAGGGAATAGGGCATGGGGACGAAGCTACACCGCTAGGCTTTCCACACCGTTTCCTCGGTCCATCCGAGTTGGTCGAATTCGGTGCCCCTGAGCGGCGCCTCTCCCTCGGCAAAGAACTCGTCCAGCTGGGGCGGGGGAACGTGCGTTTCGGACAGCATCGCATGCGCCTGTCCGCGATGATGGATCTGGTGCTGGAACAGATGCATAAGCAGCCGGTCGCGACGTTCGGTCTGCACGCGGGTGTCGCGGTTGATCCGCACGAGACCGTCGAGCAGCTCGGGCGTCGGCGCATCGCAGACGGCAATCAAGCGCTTGTCGATCGCGGATTGCGCGGGCTTCAGCGTGGCAAGGGAAGGGTGGGGCACCTCGTTCTTCCAAGCCGCCGGTCCCAGCCATCCGCCTTCAAGCGCATCGACATAGAAGAGATCAATGACATAGATGTGGTTCAGCGTGCGCTGCAGGCTTGGAAAGAAGCCGGTTCGTGCGGCTTCGAAGTCAGCCTGAGACAGCGCGGCGCAAGCGGTGAGCAGCCGGTGGTTTGCCCAAGCATTATTGTGGGCGAACGCACGATAGGTTTGCACAAGTCCGGCAGGCAAACTCAGTCTCCCTCAGACAATGTGTCGGCACGCTCCCGCGGCGTAACCTACTCCGCCGCCTCGCTCGCCGCGCGTCTCCGCTTCGGCTTCCGTGCCTTTGCCAGCACCGGGGCCAGGAACTTGCCCGTGTAGCTCCGCGGCGCTTTCGCGATGTCTTCCGGGGGGCCCCAGGCGACGATCTCGCCGCCGCCGTCGCCGCCTTCGGGGCCGAGGTCGATGACCCAGTCGGCGGTCTTGATGACTTCGAGATTGTGCTCGATGACGACGACGGTGTTGCCCTGCGCGACCAGCTCGTGCAGCACCTCCAGGAGTTTCTTGACGTCGTGGAAATGCAGGCCGGTTGTCGGCTCGTCCAGAATGTAGAGCGTGCGGCCGGTGGCGCGCTTGGACAGCTCCTTCGCCAGCTTGACCCGCTGGGCTTCGCCGCCGGACAGCGTCGTGGCCTGCTGGCCGACATGGATGTAATCGAGGCCGACGCGATGCAGCGTCTGGAAGGTCTCGCGCACGCGCGGGACCGCCTTGAAGAACTCGGCGGCTTCCTCGACGGTCATGTCGAGCACGTCGGCGATGCTCTTGCCCTTGAACAGCACCTCGAGCGTCTCGCGGTTGTAGCGCTTGCCCTTGCAGACGTCGCAGGTGACGTAGACGTCGGGCAGAAAGTGCATCTCGATCTTGATGACGCCGTCGCCCTGGCAGGCCTCGCAGCGGCCGCCCTTGACGTTGAAGGAGAAGCGGCCGGGCTCGTAGCCGCGCGCCTTGGACTCGGGCAAGCCGGCGAACCATTCGCGGATCGGCGTAAAGGCGCCGGTGTAGGTCGCGGGGTTGGAGCGCGGCGTGCGGCCGATCGGCGACTGATCGATGTCGATGATCTTGTCGATGTGCTCGAGGCCCTCGATGCGGTCGTGCGGCGCCGCGCCTTCGCTGGCATTGTTCAGCTTGCGGGCGATCGCCTTGTAGAGCGTGTCGATCAGCAGCGTCGACTTGCCGCCGCCGGAGACGCCGGTGACACAGGTGAACAGGCCGAGCGGGATTTCGGCCGTGACGTTCTTGAGATTGTTGCCGCGCGCGTTGACCACCTTGATGGTGCGGCGATGGTTTGGCGGACGCCGCTCCGGCACCTCGACCTCGAGCTCGCCGGTCAGATATTTGCCGGTGAGCGAGTTGGGGTTGCGCATGATCTCGGCGGGCGTGCCCTCGGCGATGATGTTGCCGCCATGCATGCCGGCACCGGGGCCGATGTCGAGCACGTGGTCGGCGAGCAGGATCGCGTCCTCGTCGTGCTCGACCACGATCACGGTGTTGCCGAGGTCACGAAGTCTCTTGAGCGTGTCGAGCAGGCGCGCGTTGTCGCGCTGGTGCAAGCCGATCGAGGGCTCGTCGAGCACATAGAGCACGCCTGTTAGCCCCGAGCCGATCTGCGAGGCCAGGCGGATGCGCTGGCTCTCGCCGCCGGACAGCGTGCCGGAGGAGCGGGAGAGCGTGAGATAGTTGAGGCCGACGTCGAGCAGGAAGGTGAGGCGCTCGCGGATCTCCTTGAGGATGCGGCCGGCGATCTCGTTCTGCTGGGTGTTCAGCGCCTCCGGCACGGTCTCGAACCACGCGCCGGCGCCCTTCACCGACATCTCGGAGATGTCGCCGATATGCTTGCCGCCGATCTTGACGCAGAGCGCCTCGGGCTTGAGCCGAAAACCGTGGCACGCCTCGCAGGGCACGTCGTGGAAATACTTCGCCAGCTCCTCGCGCGCCCACTCGCTCTCGGTCTCGCGATAGCGGCGGTTGATGTTGGTGATGACGCCCTCGAACGGCTTCTTGGTGTCGTAGGAGCGGACGCCGTCCTCGTAAGAGAACTTGATCTCGTCCTCGCCGGAGCCATGGAGGATCGCGTTCTGCGTCTTCTTGGGCAGATCCTTCCATTTGGTGGTCAGCGTGAACTTGTAGTGCTTGCCGAGCGCAGTCAGCGTCTGAATGTAATAGGGCGACGAGGATTTGGCCCAGGGCGCGATCGCGCCCTTGCCGATGGCGAGCTCCTTGTCGGGGATGACGAGGTCTTCGTCGACATGCTGCTCGACGCCGAGGCCGCCGCAGGCGGGGCAGGCGCCATAGGGATTGTTGAACGAGAACAGCCGGGGCTCGATCTCGGGGATGGTGAAGCCGGAGACCGGGCAGGCGAATTTTTCCGAGAACAGCATGCGCTCGGGTCCGCTCTTGTCGTGGATCTTCGCCGTCTTCTTTTTCTCTTCCGCGGGTGCTGCTGCAGCCGGCGCATCCGCGAATTCGATCACGGCGAGGCCCTCGGCGAGCTTCAGCGCGGTCTCGAAACTTTCGGCAAGGCGTTGGCCGATGTCCGGGCGCACCACGATGCGATCGACCACGACGTCGATATCGTGCGGGAATTTCTTGTCGAGAACAGGGGCTTCCGCGAGCTCATGGAAGGCGCCGTCGATCTTGACGCGCTGAAAGCCCTTCTTGAGCCATTCGGCGAGCTCTTTGCGGTACTCGCCCTTGCGGCCACGCACGACCGGCGCGAGCAGATAGAGGCGCGAGCCCTCGGGCAGCGCCAGCACGCGATCGACCATCTGCGAGACGGTCTGGCTCTCGATCGGCAGGCCGGTGGCGGGCGAATAGGGCACGCCGACGCGCGCCCACAGCAGGCGCATGTAGTCGTAGATTTCGGTCACCGTGCCGACGGTGGAGCGCGGGTTCTTCGACGTCGTCTTCTGCTCGATCGAGATCGCCGGCGACAGGCCGTCGATCTGGTCGACGTCTGGCTTCTGCATCATCTCCAGGAACTGGCGGGCATAGGCCGACAGCGATTCGACGTAGCGGCGCTGGCCCTCGGCGTAGATGGTGTCGAACGCGAGCGAGGACTTGCCGGAGCCCGACAGCCCCGTGAACACCACCAGCTTGTCGCGCGGAATCTCGACGTCGACGTTCTTGAGGTTGTGCTCGCGCGCGCCACGGATCGTAATTGCGCGCAGGTTTGATCCCACGTTCTGTTGTTGGCGCTTCGCCTTGATCACTTCATCCATCCTGGTGGTCCTCAGGGAATCCAAAAGCGCGCGATCGCGCCAACTGAACAGGCGCGCTTCGCCCGGAACCGGGATCGGCGCCGATGGGTATGCCAGTGAACGTAGGAAGAACGGGGACGGATTTCCAGTGGGACTTGCGAATCGTCAACCGATTGTTGGCGCGCTGGCGGCATCTGGCAGGAGCAGGGCGGGTGGAACTGCGCAGTAACGTGCTCGGCAAACAAAAAGGCCGGCGCGAGGCCGGCCTTTCGTAACACGATGGTGTCGATAGCGAAGATCAGTACTTCGCGACGATCGGGCCCCCGAAGTGATAGTTCACGCCGACCTGCACGGTGTGAAACTCGAGCGTGCCGGTGGGCAGGGCGCCCGAGAAGTAGGTCTCGCCGCCGAGGCTGCGAAAGAGGTACTCGCCCTTGACCGACCACTGCGGAGCGAAGAACGCTTCGACGCCCGCACCGACGGTCCAGCCGGAGTGCCACTTGCTGTCGGAAACGGTCACGCCGAGCGCGCTGATGCTGAGCTTGTTGTCGATCCAGGCGTAACCACCGGTGCCGTAGAACAGGACGTTGTTGACGGCGTAGCCGATGCGGCCGCGCACGGTGCCCATCGCATCGGTCTTCGAGCTGAGGGTGGTGCTGACGAGGCCGAAGCCTGGGACGGCAACGGGGCCGGTGACCGACGCGCTGACGTCAGCCCAGGCGCCATCGGCCTCGATGCCGAACACGACATTGCCGGTCTGCCAGTTGTAGCCGGCGGTACCGCCGACGAAGCCGCCCTTCATCTTCGGGTCGGTCGAGGAATTTTCCCAGGCGCCGCCACCGACGATACCGAGGTAGAAGCCGGTCCAGTTGTAGACCGAAGCCATGGCCACCGGAGCCTTGGTGTAGGGGCGCGCCGCCAGATCAGCGGCCGAGGCCGGGGCAGCGAGAGCGAACAAACAGGCCGAAGCCAACCAAATCTTTTTCATTTTCAACTAATCCCAGTCCCAGTTTCTGATTGTGCCTTCCACGATAGGGAAGGGCATCGGACTCACTTGCCCAACTGAGGCCGTACTTACACCATTGAAGCCGCAAGTTGTGTCACTGGAAAGCCACAGCGGCCTGAAAATGGTGCAATTACCGACCTTTGGTTCCCCATGGGAACAGCAACGAAAAAGGCCGGCGCGAGTCCGGCCTTGCATTGATGGATGTCAGTTCGATCAGTATTTCGCAATCACCGGACCGCCCTAGCGATAGTTCAAGCGGACGAGGCCCATGTCGCATCCTGGCGAATCCGGTCGCTGCCGAATGCCGCCCCCTCGGGCGTTGTGAAGCCGATCGTGCGGTCGCCGAGGAAGATGCGGCGGCAAAATCCGTCCTCCGAAATGCAACAAGAACGTGGGCAGGGCGAGTATCCATAACTTATTGAATGTTAAGTTCTTTCCATCGTTTCGGGAGCCTACAAAGGTTCCAGTCGCTGCGCGCATTCCCGCACTACATTGGCCGATCGACGCCACACATCGATGCGGTCGTTTCGCTAAGAACAAATCTGGAACGAACGGGAGGTCGATGCTATATGTGGGGATAACCGGAGGGGTGACGGACTGATCGTCGTCCGCAAGCGTTCGGCGAGCGTATAGGGTCGCCTCAACAGGCACGGCGGAACGCGGGGAGCGGACCGGCCTTCTTGAATTCAGTGGCATTCGGAGCGGAGAGCGGAGATGGCGGGAAGCGTCAACAAGGTCATTCTGGTTGGAAATCTCGGCAAGGATCCTGAAATCCGCCGCACCCAGGACGGGCGGCCGATCGCCAATCTGAGCGTCGCGACCTCGGAGACGTGGCGCGACAAGGCCACCGGCGAGCGCAAGGAAAAGACCGAGTGGCACCGCGTCGTGATCTTCAATGAAGGGCTCTGCAAGGTCGCCGAACAGTATCTGAAGAAGGGCGCCAAGATTTACGTCGAGGGTGCGCTCCAGACCCGCAAATGGACCGACCAGAGCGGCGTCGAGAAGTACTCGACCGAAGTGGTGCTGCAGGGCTTCAACTCGACCCTGACGATGCTGGACGGTCGTAGCGGCGGCGGTGGGGGAGGCGGCAGCTTCGGCGACGAGCCGGGCGGCGATTTCGGCTCCTCCGGTCCGGTCAGCAGCGCACCGCGCCGTCCCGTTGCCGCCGGCGGCGGTGGCCGCAACAGCGACATGGACGACGATATCCCGTTCTGAGCGATTCCGTTCTAAGAGCGGGCGTTTCGATGCGGACGCGCCGGCCGGATGGCGGTGCTTCTCATCTCGTGTCAGAAAATCGCACTAATCGGCAGGACGGGCTCGGGATTTCCGGGCCCGCTTCATGTTTGGGGTGAGCTCCGATTGCGGCTTGGCAAGCGCGCTGACGGGGCGAACTCGCCGCGCGATTTTCCACGCGTGAGCGGCGATTTTGCAAGGCCGATGCAGGGGCTGTCCGAGACACCGCTCGCAAGGGCTTAAGTTGTTGGAAAAATAGGCGGAAAAAGCGCTTCCCAGATCGCCGCGAGGGTGGTTATCAGAGGCTCGATGCGCTATATGATTCCCAGATAAAACCTCACCGGATTTCCCCTTGGCTGACGACGACGACAAGCCCGGCGACCAGCCGGCGCAACCCTCGGATATTCGCCCCGTCTCCATCTTCGAGGAGATGAAGAAGTCCTATCTCGACTACGCCATGAGCGTGATCGTGGCGCGGGCGCTGCCTGACGCCCGCGACGGTCTGAAGCCGGTGCATCGCCGCATCCTGTACTCGATGAACGAGCAGGGGCACACGCCGGACAAGAAGTACGTCAAGTCCGCCCGCGTGGTCGGTGACGTCATCGGTAAATATCATCCGCATGGCGACCAGTCGATCTACGACGCCATGGTCCGGATGGCGCAGGACTTCTCCATGCGCGTGCCGCTGATCGACGGCCAGGGCAATTTCGGCTCGGTCGACGGCGATCCTCCGGCTGCCTATCGTTATACCGAAGCCCGATTGACGAAGGTGGCGCTGGCTCTGCTGGCCGACATCGACAAGGACACCGTCGACTTCCAGCCGAACTACGACAACAACGAGACCGAACCGTCGGTCTTGCCCGCCAAGTTCCCGAACCTGCTCGTCAACGGCGCCGGCGGCATCGCTGTCGGCATGGCGACCAACATCCCGCCGCACAATCTCGGCGAGGTCATCGATGCCTGCGTCGCGCTGATCGACAACCCCGCGCTCACCATCGACGAGCTCATCAACATCGTGCCGGGACCGGATTTCCCGACCGGCGGCGTCATCCTCGGACGGCAGGGCATCCGCGCCGCCTATCACCTCGGCCGCGGCTCGGTCATGATGCGCGGCAAGGTCGCGATCGAGACCATCCGCAAGGAGCGCGAGGCGATCATCATCAGCGAGATTCCCTACCAGGTGAACAAGGCGACGATGGTCGAGCGCATCGCCGAACTGGTCAAGGAAAAGAAAATCGAGGGCATCGGCGACCTGCGCGATGAATCCGATCGCGACGGCTACCGCGTCGTCATCGAATTGAAGCGCGACGCGGTGCCGGATGTGGTGCTCAATCAGCTCTACAGGTTCACGCCGCTGCAGACGAGCTTCGGCGTCAACATGGTGGCGCTCGACAGCGGCCGTCCGCGGATCATGCATCTGAAGGACCTGCTGGCGATCTTCGTCGACTTCCGCGAGCGGGTCGTCACGCGGCGCACCAAGTTCCTGCTCGCCAAGGCCCGCGATCGCGCCCATATCCTGGTCGGTCTGGCGATCGCGGTCGCCAATATCGATGAGATGATCCGCGTCATCCGGACCTCGCCCGACCCGACGACCGCGCGCGACACCCTGATGTCGCGCGACTGGCCCGCCCGGGACGTCGAGGACATGCTGACGCTGATCGACGATCCGCGCCACCGCATCAGCGAGAACGGCACGATCCGGCTGTCGATGGAGCAGGCGAGGGCCATTCTCGATTTGCGCCTGCAACGCCTCACCGCACTCGGCCGTGACGAAATCCGCGAGGAGCTCGACAAGCTCGCCGGCGAGATCGCCGACTATCTCGACATCCTGCGCTCGCGCGACCGCGTGCTTGAAATCATCAAGTCCGAGCTCGCCGAAGTGAAGGCCGAGTTCGCGACCCCGCGCCGCACCGTCATCATCGAGCAGGAAGGCGAGGTCGAGGACGAGGACCTGATCCAGCGCGAGGACATGGTCGTCACCGTCTCGCACGCCGGTTACGTCAAGCGCGTGCCGCTGTCGGCCTACCGGGCCCAGCGCCGCGGCGGCAAGGGCCGCGCCGGCATGCAGACCCGCGACGAGGATTTTGTCAGCCGGCTGTTCGTGGCGTCCACGCATACTCCGATGCTGTTCTTCTCCTCGCGCGGACAGGTCTACAAGATCAAGGTCTGGCGCCTGCCGATGGCCGCGCCGAATGCGCGCGGCAAGGCGCTGATCAACATCCTGCCGCTGGAGCAGGGCGAGCGCATCACCACCATCATGCCGCTGCCGGAGGACGAGTCCACCTGGGGCAATCTCGACGTGATGTTCGCCACGACAGGCGGCAACGTCCGGCGCAACAAGCTGTCCGACTTCGTCGACGTCCGCCGCTCCGGCATCATCGCGATGAAGCTCGACGACAACGAAGCTATCGTCGACGTGCAGATCTGCACCGAGCACGACGACGTGCTTTTGACCGGCGCCGGCGGCCAGTGCATCCGCTTCCCCGTCACCGACGTGCGCGTGTTCACCGGGCGCACCTCGATGGGCGTGCGCGGCATTGCGCTTGCCGAGGGCGACAAGGTGATCTCGCTGGCGATCCTGCGCCACGTCGAGACGACGTCCGACGAGCGCTCGGCGTATCTGAAGATGCGTCGTGCGGTCGCCGGCGAAGCTGCGGCCGAGGAGCCGGCAGCGGACGCCGAGGCCGAAGAGACGACCTCCGGCAGCTTCCAGCTCGCCCAGGAGCGCTACATCGAGATGTCGGCGCAGGAGCAGGTCGTGCTGACCGTCTCCGTCAACGGCTACGGCAAGCGGACCTCGTCCTACGAGTACCGCACCACGGGCCGCGGCGGCAAAGGCATCGTCGCCATGAGCGTCAACAACCGCAACGGCAATCTGGTGGCCTCCTTCCCGGTCGAAGACGCCGATCAAATCATGCTGGTCACCGACAAGGGCCAGCTGATCCGCTGCCCGGTCGAAGGCATCCGCGTCGCCGGCCGCTCGACGCAGGGCGTGATCGTGTTCGACACCGCCGAGGACGAACACGTCGTGTCGGTCGAGCACATCACGGAAGAGGCCGAGAGCGGGAACGGGGCGAACGGAGACGCAAACGGGGAGTGATGCGCCCTGCCGCGCGCCTCCGTCCATGCGTGTGACCTTGTGACGCGATTGATTAAACCTGTTTCATGCAGGAACTGCATCAGGACGCGCTCGTTGGCTCCGCGTTGATGAAATGACGGAGTTTACCATGCGACAATCCCGAACTCTGCTTGCTGCCGCTCTCGCTGGTGCGACCGCTCTGGCCACTGTGCAATCTGCCTCGGCTGCGCCGCTTCAAGCAGATCAAGCGCTCGGCGTGAACGGAGCGAATGTCGAGACCGTCCAGTATCGCCCCGGTTGGCGTCATGGCCATCGCGGATATCACCATGGCTACGGACATCGGGGCTACGGAACCGGTGCAGCTGTGATCGGCGGACTGGCGGCCGGAGCGATTATCGGCGGCGCGATCGCCAACAGCCAGGCACGCCAGGATGCTGTGAGCTCTTGTGCCCAACGCTACAAGTCCTACGATCCGGCCTCGGGAACGTATCTGGCCTACGACGGGCAGCGTTACGCCTGTCCATAACGGACAAGCGAGGGAGCCGCGCGATCGACGTGGCTCCCGAGCCCTCGCTCCAGCTCCGTGCCGGCTGACAGCGCATCGATATTGAAGTGTTGCTTTAGCCGCGCCGGGGCCAGCTAAATCTCCAGCTCCGTGCCGAACTCCACGACCTGCTTGGTCGGCACGCCGAAGAACGCGGCTGAGCGTTCGGCGTTGCGCTGAAGGAAGGCGAACACGGTTTCGCGCCAGACCCACATGCCCGGCACGTCCTCGCGCGGGATGATGGTCTCGCGGCCGACGTAATAGGTGATGTCGGAGAGGTCGATGCCGGGCAGCTTGCCGTGGCGGCAGGCGAAGGTCAGCCCTTCGTAGATCGTCGGGTTTTGCATGAAGCCGTAATGTAGAACGACGCGGGTAATACCGGGAATGATCTCGATCACCTCGATGCGGTCTTCGTCGGCGATGTGAGGAAGCTCCTCGATCAGCACGGTGACCAGAACGATGCGCTCGTGCAGCACGTGGTTGTGCTTGACGAACTGGGTCAGCGCCAGCGGCACGCCGCGCGGCGCCGACGCCAGGAACACCGCCGTGCCGGGGAGTCTGGCGCTGCACTTGTTGACCGCGGTCTCGATCAGATCCTCTTCGGGCTGGCGCAGCTTCGCGCGCGCCGCTTCGACGAGCTTCACGCCGCTTCGCCAGGTCAGCATCAGGAAGGCGACGAAGGCGGCGAGCATCAGTGGAAACCAGCCGCCCTCGAACAGCTTGATCGAGTTGGCCGAGAAGAAGATCACGTCGATCACGAAGAAGAAGCCGTTCACGGCCACCACAAGCCATGGCGAATAGCCCCACTGAATCGCGACGAGGGCAGCGAGCAGCGTGGTGATCGCCATCAACAGCGACACCGCGATGCCGTAGGCGCCGGCCAGCGCCTCCGAGCTGCCGAAGCTCAGCACGGCGCCGAGCGTTGCGGCGGCGAGCAGCCAGTTCACCAACGGCACGTAGATCTGGCCGATCGCTGCGCTCGTGGTGTGACGGATCTGCATGCGCGGCAGGAAGCCGAGCTGGATCGACTGCTGCGTCAGCGAGAACACGCCGGAGATGATGGCCTGCGAGGCGATCACGGTCGCGACTGCCGAGAACGCGACCAGCGGATAGTGCAGGGCGTCGGGGCAGAGCTGGAAAAACGGATTTTCGATCATGGAGGGGTCGGTGATCAGCAGCGCGGCCTGGCCGAAATAGTTCAGCACCAGCGCGGGCAGGCAGATCGCGAACCAGGCCAGCCGGATCGGCAGGCGGCCGAAATGCCCCATGTCGGCATACATGGCTTCGCCGCCGGTCACCGCGAGGAAGGCGGCCCCCAGGATCGCGAAGGAGACATGAAAATCCTGGTGGATCAGGAAGTCGAACGCATAGAGCGGGCTCAGCGCCGCCAGCACCGCCGGCGCCTTGATGATGCCGTGGATGCCGAGCGCTGCCAGCACGAAGAACCAGGCCAGCATCACCGGTCCGAAGATGCGGCCGATGAAGCCGGTGCCCTGCTTCTGCATCATGAACAGTCCGATCAGGATGACGACGGTCACGGGCACCACCGCCGGCGCGAGCGAGGGTGCGTCGACCTTCAGACCTTCGATGGCTGAGAGCACCGAGATCGCCGGCGTGATCGCGCCGTCGCCGTACAGTAGCGCGGCGCCGACGAGGCCGACGACCAGCAGATGCGCGCGCCAGGTGCCGGGTTGGGCGTTGCGCGCGTGCAGCAGCGCCAGCAGGGCGACGATGCCGCCTTCGCCGCGGTTGTCCGCGCGCAGGATCAGCAGCGCATACTTTAGCGAGATGATCAGCAACAGCGCCCAGAGGATCAGCGAGGCAACGCCCAGAACGGCCTCGTTCGTCAATGTGCCGCCGTGGGCGGCGGCCTTGGCGGCTTCCTTCAGGGCGTAGAGGGGGCTGGTGCCGATATCGCCATAGACCACCCCGAGGGCGCCCATGGTCATGGCAAGCGGCAGTGGATCAGGTTGATGGCCGGAGGCGACTGCGGGCGTGCTGGACAATGGCGACCCCTCGATGGGATCGCGCCCGACGGGTCATTCCGGCGGGCGCGAGCATCGGGCAGTCTGCGACGGGACGTCGCAAATATCCATGGGTTATCTTTGGGGTCTATCGTTGGGACTTATCGCGAGGATTCCTGACGCGAAACTGACAGACCCCGCTACGGAGTGCGGCTGGCGCTCACGAGGCGAGCCTCGCGGATGTTGGCTTTGGTGCCGGCCTGGCGAAGGCAGGATGCTTCGAAATTCGGCCAGGCCTGCTGCGAGCAGTCCTTGCCGACGGTGCGGATATCGAGCCGGTCGCTCTTGGCGAGCGGCTGCGGCACGCTCGCCTCGACGGTCGGGGCGAAGCCGGGCAGGAGGGTGAGAGCGGCAGCAACACACGCAGAGATGGCGATCGCCGAAAGAGCTTTGATCATGACAGTCCCCTGTGATGCGGCCGCTACGCCCAATTGTGCGGCCCGTCGTTCGTTGGCCGGATTAGTAACCATGGCCAGTTTCCGGACGTCTTCGCGAACGTGGGAAATGGTTTCGTTCTCGCCCCGTTTTGTTTCGTGGCCCCCTCAGGACGAAACAATTCGGCGCATTCCGACACGGTTTTGCGGAAAAACCGCCAGGGAACCCGACCGGCTTGCCGGGCCGGGCCGGGCGCGGTAGGACGTGGCCATGCCCCGCATTGCCTTCTATCCAGGTTCCTTCGACCCCATCACCAACGGCCATCTGGACGTGGTCCGGCACAGCGTGTCGCTGTGCGACAGGCTCGTTGTCGCGATCGGGGTCCATCCCGGCAAGAAGCCGCTGTTCTCGACCGAGGAGCGGCTCAAGATGCTCCACGACGTCTGCGGGCCGGTGGCGGCCCAGGCCGGCTGCGTGCTCGAAGCGGTGACGTTTGACGACCTGTCGGTGACATCGGCGCGCAAGCACGGTGCGACAATCATGATTCGGGGCCTGCGCGACGGCACCGATCTCGACTACGAGATGCAGCTCGCCGGCATGAACGAGGCCATGGCGCCCGAGGTGCATACGGTCTTCCTGCCGGCTTCTCCCATGGTCCGCCCGATCACCGCCACTTTGGTGCGCCAGATCGCAGCCATGGGCGGGGACGTCTCGGCCTTCGTCCCGCCGCTGGTTGCGGCCCAGCTCAAGGCAAAATTCGCCTGATAACGGCGCGTTTCCTTTCTCATCTCTGATCCGGAGTTATCATGATCCGAATTCTCGCAGTTCTTGTCGGGTTTCTTGCCGCGGTTCTGTTCGCGGTGCCGGCGTTCGCGCAAACCTTGCCGGCCGGCCTCGACAAGGCCAACGCCATCGTCATCGACTCCACCAAGGGCCGCATCGTCATCAAGCTGAGGCCGGACCTTGCGCCCCAGCACGCCGAGCGCATCAAGCAGCTCGCGCGCGAGGGCTATTACAACAACGTGCCGTTCCACCGCGTCATGGACGGCTTCATGGCGCAGACCGGCGATGGTCAGAACTTCAACGGCACTGGCGGCTCGAAATATCCGAACCTGAAGCAGGAATTCTCCAAGGTGCATTTTGCGCGCGGCATCGTCGGCATGGCCCGGCGCGGCGACAGCGTCGACACCGCCAATTCGCAGTTCTTCATCATGTTCGCCGACGGCGGCAGCCTCGACAACCAGTACACCGTGATCGGCGAGGTCGTGCAGGGCATGGACGTCGTCGACAAGCTGAAGAAGGCGCCTCCCGGATCAAGTGGCGGCACCGTCACCGACCCCGACAAGATGGTGAAGGTGCAGGTCGCTTCCGACATCAAATAGGAGAGGCGATGGCGCGCTGCGGTGGCAAGCTCCTGCTGATTGCCGCGGTGCTGCTGCTCGGCGTCCCCGGCGCGGTCGCCGAGGACGCACAGGTCAACACCATCCAGGACATCTTCCGGCATCTGCGCACCTGCTGGAAGCCGCCGCCCGCCGCCAAGGCCCGCCCGATCGACATCACCGTCGTCGTGAGCTTTAACCGGGCTGGAAACATTCTGGGCCATCCGAGGATTACCTATGAATCCGCGGAGGCCTCCGACGATGACCGGCTGCAATACCGGGTCGCGGTGATGGAGGCATTGCAACGCTGCACGCCGATGCCATTTACCGATGCGATGGCTGGCGCCGCTGCGGGGCGTCCATTCGCGATCCAGTTTCGCAACCGCAAATCTTCACCTGACAGGACTTCACCCCCAACCCAAGAGAGACGAGCATGAGCGCCACCGAAAACACACTGATCCTCGAGACCACGCAGGGCCCCGTCACCATCGAGATGCGGCCTGATCTGGCGCCGGGCCACGTCGCGCGCATCAAGGAACTCGTGCGTGAAGGCTTCTACGACGGCATCGTGTTCCATCGCGTGATCGACGGCTTCATGGCGCAGACCGGCTGCCCGCAGGGCACCGGCACCGGGGGCTCCGGCAAGAAGCTGAAGGCCGAGTTCAACAAGGAGCCGCATGTGCGCGGCACCACCTCGATGGCGCGCGCCGCCAGCCCGGATTCCGGCGACAGCCAGTTCTTTATCGTGTTCGACGACGCCCGCTTCCTCGACAACCAGTACACGGTGTGGGGCAAGGTCACCGAGGGCATGGAGAACGTCGACAAGATCAAGCGCGGCGAGCCCGTGCAGAACCCCGACAAGATCGTCAAGGCGCGGATGGCGGCTGACGCGGAGTAGGCGTTCAACCCTCATGGTGAGGAGGCGCGTAGCGCCGTCTCGAACCAATGGAGGCCGAGCTGCAGCAGCGGGGCCTTCATCCTTCGAGACGCGCGTTCCGCGCTCCTCAGGATGAGGAGTGACTGGCTGACGGAGGTCTTGCTTGACAGCAAAGCAATTTGTGATCGCGCCTCAGGACATAAGACCGCTCGCCCCGGAAAAGGGTGCGTGCTTGGCCTCCGATCGGATTACGGTCGGCGGTCAGCGCGTCGGTTTCATGTATCGGGAGGCGCCCGACAATACCTCTGACAGCGGCTGGCGCTTCTTTTCAGGCGAGGAGAGCCAGGACTTCGCCGATGATCCGAATAATTTCGAGATCTACGATGTGAACACAATCGCCAATTACGATCCAGATATCATCCCGCTTCTGGAGTCGCCTGCTTTCTCTGCCTTCGAACGCGAGCCTAAATCGTCTGCATTCGTTCGCACGGACTTTCCCGGCTGATGCGGGAAAGCCGCCAGAATCGCCTAATGGGCTGAAGACTATCCAACCTAGGTTCTATGCGCACCGACCTTTTCGATTTCGACCTGCCCGCCGAGCGCATCGCATTGCGCCCGGCGAGCCCGCGCGACTCCGCGAAGATGCTGGTTGTCGATCACGGCACGCTGCGCGACCAGGTCATCGCCGATCTACCGCAATGGCTGAAGCCGGGCGACCAGCTCGTCGTCAACGACACCAAGGTGATCGCGGCGCAATTGAAGGGCCGCCGCATCGGCCGCGAGACCGAGCCGAAGATCGAGGCAACGCTGATCAAGCGCCTCGATGGCTCGCGCTGGCAGGCGCTGGTGAAGCCTGCCAAAAAACTCACGGCCGGCGACCGCATCCGCTTCGGCAATGAGGGCAAGGTCTGCCTGCTCGGCCATCTCGACGCCGAGGTCGAGGCCAAGGGCGCGGAAGGCGAGGTGACGCTGTCATTTTCGTTCCACGGCCCGACGCTGGATCAAGCCATCGCCGATCTCGGCAGCCCGCCGCTGCCGCCCTACATCGCCTCGAAACGTACGCCTGACGATCAGGATCTCGCCGACTACCAGACCATGTTCGCGGCGAACGAAGGCGCCGTTGCCGCGCCGACAGCCGGCCTGCATTTTACGCCGGCGCTGGAGCAGGCGCTGCACGCGCGCGGCGTCGGCATCAATCGCGTCACGCTGCATGTCGGGGCCGGGACCTTTCTGCCGGTGAAGGTGGACGACACCGAAGGCCACAAGATGCATGCCGAGTGGGGCACGCTCTCGGCCGAGACGGCGGAACGGCTCAACACCGCGCGCAAGAACGGCGGCCGTATCATCGCGGTCGGCACCACGTCGTTGCGTCTGCTCGAAAGCGCAGCCAGCGAAGGCGGCACCATTGAGCCGTTCGCTGCCGAGACGTCGATCTTCATCACCCCCGGCTACCGCTTCCGCGCCGTCGATGTTCTGCTGACCAATTTCCATTTGCCGAAATCGACACTGTTCATGCTGGTGTCGGCATTCTCCGGGCTGGAGACGATGCAGCAGGCCTATGCGCATGCGATCGCGACCGGCTATCGGTTCTATTCGTATGGCGATGCGTGCTTGTTGTTTCGGGCGCGGGAGTGACGGCGGCGGCGTTCTCGTGCTATACTATTCACGTCGTTTGCAGGGATCGAGTGGCCGATGAACATCCGTTCCGCGAAAGTCGATGAGCTTGCCCAGCGCCTCGCCCGCCTGACGGGGGAAGATATCGAGACGGCGCTCGAACGCGCCATCGAGGAGCGCTTGTCTCGTGTGGCGTCGCCGGCGGTCGATCGAAGAGCCGCCTTGACGTCGTTCTTCGAGCGAACCGCTCGCTTGCCCGTTCTCGATTCTCGGTCTGCCGACGAAATGCTCGGCTATGACCGTTTCGGGCTGCCGTCCTGATGGTGCTGGATACGTCTGCGATCGTCGCGACCGTAACCAACGAGCCAGATGGGCAAGGCTATCGAAAAGCCATGCTGGATGCTGCCAGCCTGTCGATGTCGGCAGTAGCCGTCCTGGAAACCAAGATCGTTCTCTCTGCCCGCTTCGGGTCATCGGCCGTGAAATTTTTCGACGAATTGCTGGAGACTGCCGGGATTGTCGTCGTGCCGTTCGACGTAGATATGGCGAAAGGCGCGTTCGAGGCATTTCAACGCTTCGGCAAGGGCGGGGGACATCCGGCGCAACTCAACATCGTCGATTGTGCGGTCTACGCTTTGGCGAAAGCGCGTTCGCAACCGCTGCTCTTCAAGGGAGCCGACTTTGCTAAGACAGACATTCTCCCCGCGCTGCCCTGACGGTTCACCATTGTAGGTGCGCGAGCGAAGTGGTGGGCACGGCGCTCGCGCGCCTCTGCCCACCCTACGCACCTTTTGCGCTAAGCCATCACCCGCTGCGGCAGCAGCTCCGCGATCTGTACCGCGTTGAGCGCCGCGCCCTTCAACAGCTGGTCCGCCGCCACGAACATCGAGATCGAATGCCCGGAGGGGTCGCTGAGGTCCTTGCGGATGCGGCCGACCAGGACGTCGTCCTGGCCCGAGGCGTCGATCGGCATCGGGAAGTAGTTCCTGGCGCGGTCGTCGACGATCTTGACGCCCGGCGCTCGTGCCATGATGGCGCGGACCTGATCCTCGCTGATCGGCTTCTCGCATTCGAAGGTGATGGCCTCGCAATGAGCCCGCAGCACCGGCACGCGGATGCAGGTGACGCCGATCGCGATCTTGTCGTCCTCGAAGATCTTGCGGGTTTCGTTGATGACCTTGGTCTCTTCGTCGTTGTAGCCGGTGTCGGGGTCGATCGCGGTGTTGTGGTTGAAGAGGTTGAAGGCGTAGGGATGCGGCATCACCTTCGGCGTATAAACCTGCCCGTTGAGGTTGGCGCGGGTGGACTCGACCAGCTCGTCCATTGCGGCAGCGCCGGCGCCGGAGGCCGCCTGGTAGGTCGAGATGATCACGCGCCTGATGCGGTTGGTCTGATGGATCGGCCACAGCGGCACCAGCGCCGTGATGGCGGCGCAGTTCGGGTTGGCGATGATGCCCCTGTGATCGCGGATGCGGTTCGCGTTGATCTCGGGGATCACCAGCGGCACGTTCGGATCCATGCGGAAGGCGGAGGAGTTGTCGACGACGACGGCGCCGGCCTTGACGGCGATCGGCGCGAACTTCTTGGAGATGCTGCCGCCGGCGGAGAACAGGGCGATGTCGACGCCCTCGAAGGCGCGTTCGGTCAGCTCCTCGATGACGATGTCTTGCCCACGGAACGACACCGTCTTGCCGGCCGAGCGGGCGCTGGCGAGCGCCTTGAGCTTGCCGACGCGAAAGCCGCGCTTGTCCATGGTGGCGATGAATTCGGCGCCCACCGCACCGGTGACGCCGACAATCGCGACGACGGGATCGTTACTCACTTTGTCCTCCATTGATTTGAGAATTCAGACAACAAAAAAGCCCCGGACCAACGAGGGCGGGGCTTCGGTAGAGTGGATTGCGTTCTAGTCGACGACTACACGCGCACGCCTCCCCGGGCCCCGAAGGCCGTGGTGGTTTTAGTCGTGCGTTTGGTGGTCGTGAACATGGCGGGAGCTTATGCGGCAGAGTTTTGCGCCCGTCAATGGCTTTTCGGCTGGATTGGGGCTGCCACTACTTGGTCCGGGCGCCCGGCGGTTCGAGGATGACCTCCTTGAGGTTGTCGCCACTGATCACGACGATTGCGAAATTCAGCCGGCCGCGTTCGCGCACCAGCCCGCCGCTGATCGCCTTGCCGGAGGCCGCGCGTTCGGCGACGTGCACGGCATCCGCAAGTCGGTGCTTGATGGCGCCGAGCGCTGCGAGGTTGCTGCGGTCGTCGAGGTCGAGCTCGGCGAGAGGGAGGGCGGCTTCCCCGCCGACGAGTTCGCCGGTCGCGGCATTGATGGTGTGGCGCCAGATCCGGTCGTTGTGCAGGGTCTTCACCCGGTAGACCGGCACGCCGGAGGCTCCGTCGAAACTCACATCCGCCGTGGTGGCACCCGCGTGACGGGCTTCCGCAATCGCCATGGCCTGGTTGATCGAGATCGACGAGCTGCGGAAGCGCTCGATCTCGCGACTGACCGTCTGGCGGTCGGCCTCGGCGTCACCATCTGTGTCGCTGTGAAGGGCGGTCGACGTGCCCGTGCTCACGATCGCCCGCGCCGGCGCTGCGAGGAGGAGTGCGGATAGGGTGATCGCGAGCAATCCCGAGATCCGTCGTTTGGCTGTCGTCATGCTCGAAACCCTCGGCCAGCGAGTGTGCCGGATGATCGTAAAGAATTTGCGGCCGACCTTGGGCATCGGTCGGCCGCTGAGCGTCGTGACGGTGGTACCGCCGCGGCGATCGAGGCGGTGCGGACCTCTTTGGGGCTGGTGAAAAAGCGACCCGCATCGCCCTATAATTAAACCATACCGTATCGTTTTGTTTCGGTCAACGGCGTGGGCGTGCGATCCCTCTGGAAAGATCGCAATCTCACGGAATTGTCAGCGGGATGGGCGCCGCCGCCGCGTGGTCTTGGCAGCGTCATGGAGGCGGTCCGGGGGGCCAAGCGCTCCGGCCAGGAACAGCTTGATCGTAACCCGCATGCGCTTTTCGGCGTCTTTCAGCTCGAGCGTCGTTCCGAACGTTGCCATGCGGTGGGTGTGCCCCACGACGACGTCGAGAAACACCTCGGCTGCGATCGTGGTGTCTTCCATATCGAGCGCGCCTTGCGCCACCAGATGGTCGAAGAAGCGTGCCGTGGTGGCGACGGCCTTGAGCCAGCCTTCCTCCTTGCCGAGCTTGGCGATCTCGGGGAAGTTGATGGCCTGCGACGTCATCATGCGGCTGAAGGCGACGGCATCGGGACCGCAGGTGAATGTCAGCATCTCGCGCCCGATCTCGACCAGCCGCTGTTCGACCGAGATATCCGAGGCGCTGCCGAGCTGCGTCTCGGCAGCCGTGGATAGCGGTGCAAGCCATCGCGCGATCTCGCGTCGCAGCACGGCGGCGAACAGGCCGCGCTTGTCGCCGTAACGGGCATAGACGGTGGGCTTGCTCACGCGCGCGGCTTCCGCGACTGCGTCGAGCGAGGTGGCGTCAAAGCCGCGATCCAGGAACAGGCGAGTGGCAACCTCGATCAGCCGCTGATCGCGCTCGATCGCGGCGCTTTTCGTCGGCCGGCCGCCGCGCGATTTCGGCACCTCGCGCCGCTGAGCTGCCGGTCTTGTCTTGGTCGCAGTCAATCCCATGCCCAATGATTCCTGCGCGGTCGTGACATCCGTCATTGCTCTATAACGCGCGGTAACAGGTGCGTCATGGCTAATCTGGCCGAATAGGCCGCATCGTCAACCGTCTCGGCACGGCCCTGTTCCTCAGCGAGCGCTTACGGAAGCGTGGAAGTCCAGGCCTGGCCCGAAGCCGCCTTCTCATATCCGTACTGATAGAGCGCCCGCATATAGGCGGTGTCGAACCCTTCCGAGGGGGCGGCCGGATAATCGCGCGCGATGTAGGAGAGGTGGAAGCCCAGGTGGTTGCGCCGGGCAAAATCATAGGTCGAGAAGATGATCGAACGGGTTTGCGACTGGGTGATCGACGACAGGCTGCGCGAGGCGACGTCGATGGTGCTGTTGGAGACGAGCTCGAAATTGCGTTCGATCTTCTTGTTGACGAGGATGTAGATGTCCAGCTTCGCAGGGCCGGGCAGGCGACTGCCCTGGAAAAGCAGGGCTTCCGGCAGTGTCAGCACCGGGGCCGTCACGCCGCCGTCGACATGCATCTCCTGAAACCTGCGGCCTTCGCCTTCGGCGTCGATCATGATCGGCGGAAACACCAGCGGGATGCTGGCGGAGGCCGCCATCACGTCGCGAAACAGCTTGAGCGCCTCGGGCGTGCCGACCGCGGCGATCTTGCCCATGTCCCAGATCGCGGTCCGTTGGGTATCGAGATCGGTCGTCACCACCAGCAGCCTTCGGCCCTTGGCGTTTTCACGGGCGACCTGCGCCATGATTTCGGGGCCGACATAGCGGGCGACGAGCTCCCGCAACCTCGTGTTGCCGAACAGGCCGGATCCGAACAGCACGCGCATGATGCTGGGATCACTCAACAGGCTCTCGGCGACACCGCTGGTGTAGACTTCCTTCAGCGTGTCGTCATATCGCGAGCCGAGAAACGCAAAGGGCGCAATCAGGCCGCCGGTGCTCACGCCCGAGACGACCGAGAAGGTGGGACGGGTTCTGGCCGCGGTCCAGCCGTTCAGCACGCCGACGCCGTAGGCGCCATCGGCGCCGCCGCCTGACAGCGCCAGATAGGACTTGCTCGCGGTGCTGGTGTCCTTCTCGAAGCTGAATTTCGTGATGGGTTCGTCGGCGTAGCGCCGGAGCCCGTCGATATCGAGCACGCGCGATGTGCTGGCTTCGGCGGCCGTATAGGGTGTGCGGGGCAGGGAGGTGCAGGCGCTAAGCGCAAGGCTGCAGGTCAGGACCAGCCATCCGAACAGGCGGGCGCCGGTCCGGCTTGTCCAGCCATGCGAACGGGCGGACGGATCAGTCGAACTTGAAGAGAAGGGCATTGTCGGTGGCTGGCGATCACGCATCTACCGCCGCCGGCAACATCGCCGCGGCATCTCGTCCAGCCCCAAGCTAAAACTACACTGTATCGTTTTGTTTAACGAGCGCAGCAGGCGCACAATTCCGTGTCCTCGATATCGGTGTCCATTGTCCCAGTCTGATGCATAAGCCGGCCGAAGCATCGCCTGAGCGGGTTGATCGGCCTGCTCCGACACGCAATAAGCACCGTCATGAATCGTCCTGACACCGGTCTGCCCAATCATTTCGAACTGCTCGCCACCGATGGCGCCGCGCGCACCGGGCGCCTGACCACGCCGCACGGCGTGGTGCGCACGCCCGCCTTCATGCCGGTCGGCACCGCCGGCGCGATGAAGGGCATGCACTGGCGCGAGGTGCGTGAGGCCGGTGCCGACATCGTGCTCGGCAACACCTATCATCTGATGCTGCGTCCCGGCGCCGAGCGGATCGCGGCACTTGGCGGCCTGCAGACATTCACCGGATGGAACGGGCCGATGCTGACGGATTCCGGCGGCTTCCAGGTGATGTCGCTGGCGGATTTGCGCAAGGTCAGCGAGCAGGCCGTGACGTTCCGTTCGCATATCGACGGCGCCAAGGTCGAGCTATCGCCGGAGCGCTCGATCGAGGTGCAGCGTTTGCTTGGATCCGACATCGCCATGCAGATGGACGAATGCGTGCGACTGCCCGCCGAGCGCGCCGACATCGACCGCGCGATGCAATTGTCGCTGCGCTGGGCCGCGCGAAGCAAGCGCGCGTTCGAGAGCGCGCCCGATGGCTACATGCTGTTCGGCATCGTGCAGGGCGGCGACATACCCCAGCTTCGCCATGCCAGCGCCCAAGGCCTCGTCGAGATCGGTTTCCATGGTTATGCGATCGGCGGCCTCGCCGTCGGTGAGCCGCAGGCCGTGATGCTCGCGATGATCGACGAGACAGCGCCGCTGCTGCCGAGAGAGCGGCCGCGCTATCTGATGGGCGTCGGCACGCCCGACGACATCCTCGAGGCCGTCAAGCGCGGCATCGACATGTTCGATTGCGTGATGCCGACCCGCAATGGCCGGCATGGCGTTGCCTTCACACGCTTCGGTCAGGTCAATTTGCGCAACGCCCGCCACGCCGACGATCCGCGTCCGCTCGACGAAGAGAGCTCCTGGCCGTCGGCGCGCAGCTACGCGCGCGCCTATTTGCACCACCTCGTCAAGGCGGGCGAGACGCTGGGTGCGATGCTGCTGTCCGAGATCAATATCGCGTACTACCAGTTCCTGATGCAGGGCATCAGGGACGCGATCGCACAGGGCACGTTCGAGGAGTTCTATCGGCGCACGCGCGAGGACTGGGCGAGGGGCGACATCGCCCCGCGCTAGGTCAATTGCAGAGGAAACGCTGCTTGACGGAGTGCTTGGTCACGAAGCCGTAGCCGCAATTGTCGCAGGTCCAGAGATAGCTGATCACGTGTTCCGACAGATACGCAGAACCTTCGGCGGCGATCATGGAGTCGGCGCAGACGGGACAGGTCGGCAACTCACTGCAACGCGGAGCGCGGTTCGGTGCGACGGTCGACAACACTTCAGCGACTGCTGACATCGTGGTGACCTCCCAGCTTTGAGACCTAAGTCTAACATAAGCAGAATCAGTTGACGAGGTCGCAACACAAATGCGTTGGTTTTCTGATAATTGCAGTTCACGCGATTTTGCGATGCAGCGTATTTAACATGTGCCGCAATCTCGCTTGCGTGTCGCCGCAGGCTGTCTCTAACTGCGCAAGAGCTGCAACAGAAGCGCAAATCGTCGCCACAGGGAGTTCATCATGGACGCATCGTCCACCACGGGTGCAGCGCACCAACCCGGCCGCGGCCGGATCTATGACTCGATCGTCGATGCTTTTGGCGACACGCCGATCGTCCGCTTGCGCCGGCTTCCTGGCATGCACGGCGTGAACGCGACCATTTTGGCAAAGCTTGAATATTTCAATCCCGCTGCAAGCGTGAAAGATCGCATCGGCGCGGCCATGATCATCGCGATGGAGAAGGCCGGCATCGTCAAGCCCGACACCGTGCTGATCGAACCAACCTCCGGCAATACCGGCATCGCGCTGGCCTTCGTCGCCGCGTCGCGCGGCTATCGGCTCAAGCTGGTCATGCCGGAGTCGATGTCGATCGAACGCCGCAAGATGCTGGCCTTTCTCGGCGCGGAGCTGGTGCTGACACCGGCCGCGCAAGGCATGAAGGGCGCGATCGCGACGGCCGAAGAGCTGTTGAAGACGACGCCGAATTCGGTGATGCCGCAGCAGTTCAAGAATCTCGCCAATCCCGAGGTGCACCGCCGCACCACCGCGGAGGAGATCTGGAACGACACCGGCGGCAACGTCGACTTCTTCGTCGCCGGCGTCGGCACCGGCGGCACCATCACCGGCGTCGGCCAGGTGCTGAAGCCGCGCAAGCCCTCGCTGCGCGTCGTCGCGGTCGAGCCGGAGGAGAGCCCGGTGCTGTCGGGCGGCCAGCATACGCCGCACAAGATCCAGGGCATCGGTGCGGGCTTCGTGCCTGACATCCTCGATCGCTCGGTGATCGACGAGATCGTGAAGATCAACTCGACGACGGCGATTGAGACCTCGCGGGCGCTGGCGCGGCATGAGGGCATTCCGGGCGGAATCTCCTCGGGTGCCGCGATCGCCGCGGCCTTCGAGATCGGCAAACGGCCGGAAGCTGCGGGAAAAACCATCCTGGCTATAGTGCCGTCCTTCTCCGAGCGGTATCTTTCGACGGCTCTGTTTGAGGGAATCTAGGACATGGCGGATCAACCACCGAGGCGGCCGCGGACGTTGGGCGACGCCAGGACGGAGGCCGAGGCGGCGTTCAAGAAGGTGACGGCGAAGGTCGCCGCAGCGCCGCCAAAACAGAACGTGGCGCCGGGGGTCAAGGAGCAGGTCACGCTGCGCATTGACCAGGACGTGCTGGAGCATTTCCAGTCGGGCGGGCCGGGCTGGCAGGACCGCATCAACGAGGCGCTGCGAAAGGCCGCGGGGAAGTAGACGCCAAAGGTTTGGCTAGTCGCAACGAAAAAAGCCCGGCGCGAGCCGGGCTTTTGTATTTGCGATTGGCCTCGCCTCAGCGGCGGAACATGCCGCCCATCATGCCGCCGACGACACCGCCGACGAAGGCTGCTCCGGCAGGATCGCCGCCGCTGCTGCGATGCGGAGCCGGTGCGGGCGCGCCGCTGGGGGCGGCGGCCCGGCGGGCTGCCTTCTGGCTGTTGTCGCTTGCAGTCGGCGGGCCGGCCACGACCTCCGAAAGCAGAGCCTTGTGCTGGAGCTTGTTCAGGTAGCCAGACGCGGGATAGCCGCGCGCCGCCTGCCAGCGCTTGAGCACCGACCGGGTCTCGTCGCCAAATACGCCTGTCTGTTTGTTGTCGAAGCCGAGCCCGCCCAGGCGACGCTGAACGTCGCGGCGCTGGTTCTTGTCGAGGCCGATCTGGTCCTCGGTAAGCTGGGTGGCCTCATCGGTGAAGGTCGCGGGATCGACGCCAGCGGTGAGCGTACGCGTCGCGGTCGAAGGGCCGCTCTTGATGGCCGCGAGGCGTGCCAGCGCCAGCGCCTTGAACTGACCGTTCGGGTAGGCGGACAGGTAGGCGTTGAGCTCTTCCGACTTGTTGCTCTCCTTGACCGAGCGCCAGTATTCGAGCTCGACACCGTCCGAATTGCCGCCTGTTGCCGCGGGCACGACGCCAGCAGCCGTCGGTGCCGCATTGGCGACCTGGGTCGTCGGAGCCTGGTTGAGATAGACCGCGCCGATCAGATTGGTGTGGCCCCAGGGCAGCTGACCCTTGTGGGTCTCCTCGTTGACCTGAGCGCGGACCGAGGTCATCGCCTGCTGGATCTCGATGCCAGGCTTGGTGATGTTGTCGATCAGCGCGCGGGTGAACGGGCTGTTGTTGCCCTCCTGGCCATCGAGCGCGGTCTGGCCCGGGCCGGTGGCGAACGCGATCAGCGTGCCTTCGCCGGATTTCATCTCGGCAAGACCGCTCTGCACGTTGACGCTGCGCGTCGCGGAGTTCGACTTGATCTTGGCGGCGAATGGATTGTCGCGGCAGGCGTCAAGGAAGACCAGCTTGACCTTGGCGTCGCCCATGGTCTGCTCGAGCGTCAGATCGATGTTGATGGCGGCACCGAGCTTGACGTCCATCTCCGATTTGATGTCGGCGTCGACAGGCAGAAGATAATTGGAGCCGCCGACCGCGATGCCGTGACCGGCATAATAGAACACTGCGACATCGGAGCCCTGTGCCTTGCGGCCGAAGTCCAGCAGCTTCTCCGTCATCTGGTCGCGCGAGAGGTTCGAACCTTCGATCACCTCGAAGCCGACATTGCGCAGCGTTGCCGCCATCGCCTTGGCGTCGATCGGCGGGTTCGGCAATTGTGCGACGTTCTTGTAGGTGCCGTTGCCGACGACGAAAGCAACACGGCGGTCGGCCTTCGCGGCACTGACCGACAGTACCATGCACATCAGCGACGCGAGGAGGGTGAGAGTGCGCATCTGGAATCCCCAACAGAATCGAAATTGCAGGCAGCAACAGATTGGCAACGAACTTACATGAAGTGCCCGCCTTAACGCCACCAAAACGGCAGTTCGTCGCGTTCAACCCGCTGCTGTGTGGCAGAATGTGCACGATGGAATACCCTTCCAACGTGATCTAAATCACACGGCCACTTGGTTTTGTCGCACGAAGCGGCGCGAGGTTCAGCGTGCGGGAGCAGGATCCGCCGGAGCTGGCTTTAGATTCAGGAGATTGCCGCACAGGATCAGCGCGGCGCCGACCACCGTCCAGGTGTCAAGCCGCTCGGAATACAGCAGCCAACCAGCGGTCGCGGTCAATGGAACCCGCAGGAAATCCATGGGAACCACGATGGTCGCATCCGCATAGCGCATCGCGCTGGCGAGGCAGTAGTGCGAAAACGTGCCGCAGACGCCGATCACGCCGACCCATGCCCAGACATAGGCGGAGGGCCACGTCCAGACGAACAGCGTCGGAATGAAGCCTGCGACCGATTGCACCACCAGCATCCAGAACAGGATCGATAGCGCGCTTTCGGTGCGGGTCAGCGATTTGACCAGCACCATGGAGACGCCAAAGCCCATCGCGGCGCCGAGCGCGATGAGTTGACCGGGATTGATCTCGCCGGTGGCGGGTCGGACGATGACGATCACACCGAAAAGGCCAAGCGCGATGGCGGCGATCTTCCACGGCGTCATGCGCTCGGAGAGGAGGCTCGCTGCGAGCAGCGCCGTCCAGATTGGCATGGTGAACTCGATAGCCACCACTTGGCCGATCGGGATCAGCGTCAGCGCGAAGAACCAGCCGAGCTGCGCAACATAGTGCACCAAATTGCGCCCGATGTGCTGCGGCAGGCGCGATGTCCTGAGCACCTTGAAGCCGCCGGCCCGATAGATGATCGGCGAAAGCAACAGAAAGCCTATCAGCGAACGCACTTCCATGATCTGAAATACGTTCAGCTCGCGCGTGGTCTCGCGCCCGGCGACGGCCATGACCAGCATCAGCGACAGCCAGCCCGCCATCCACAGGGCAGCCATCGTTTTGGACGGTGTCGTGTTCATCGGCGCGGGTGTAGGAGCGAAGGGTCCTGAGGGAGGGTCGGTATCGGCGACATCGTCGCCGTTTGCAACGGCCAAATCTGCCGGTGCAGCGATGCATGGCGGCGTGCTAAGGCATCACTGAACAACGAGAAAAATCGGGAGATCTTCGCTCATGGACATCTTGCAGCCGGCCGAGTGGAAAAAACCGCGCGGCTTTTCCCATGGCGTCGTGGTCGAGGGGCCGGGCCGCTGGGTGGTGCTGGCCGGCCAGACCGGCGGCGACGAGACCGGCGATTACGCGCCTGACATGGCAGTGCAGGTCGGGACCGCGCTGAAGCGGATCATCAAGCTCCTGGGCGAGGCCGGCGCCGGCCCCGAGCACATCGTCCGCCTGACCTGGTACCTGACCAGCCGCAGCGAATATGAGGCCGCCGGGTCCGGCATCGGCGCGGCCTGGAAGGAAACGCTGGGGCGCAATTTTCCGCCTTCGACCTTGCTCTACATCGGCGGTCTGGTGGACGACCGGGCTAAGGTCGAGATCGAGGTCACGGCGTTCGTGCCGGGCACATAAAAAATCGACCCGGCGAGATCGCCGGGTCGATTGTCAATCTACTCGTACCGGTTTAGCGCGACAGCGAGATGTTGGCGCCGCGGAACTGGCTGTCGGCGCGCATCGTGACGTTCTGCTTGTTGCCGGACGTCTTCAGCGAGATGTTGGCGTTGAAGCCGGCGGTGGAGGCGAGCAGCTCATAGTTTCCGCCGGCGCCACGACCCGAAAGGGCGCCGCTGATATTGCGGCTGGCCTCGGACCAACTGCCCGCGATGGCGTTGCCTTCAGCCTTGACGTTGGCGCCGAGGTTGAACTTGTAGGCGTCGCTGGCGCAGGTCAGAGACAACTCCATGGTCGGTCCGATCGGAGCGTATTTGGCCCGGCAGCGGATCCGCTCGGTCGAGCCGTCATCCAGGGTGACCGTGCCTGAGCCGCTCCAGCTGCCTGCCAGCGCGGCGAACGGGCCGGACTGGGCCTTGCTCGCGGAGTTGGCAATTCCGGCCGCAAACATAACGGCGGTCGCGATCAGCAGCCGCCGGCCCAGACCGCTCGTCACGAATTTTCTATTGGCGCGATGCTTCCCACCGCCCGCTGCACGGTATGCCTGCAGATGCTCCATTCCACTTCCCCGATCCGGCGTTGCCGCTGAGTTGACCGTTGGCATATGCACCATTGATCGAAACTTTCACAAGTCCCCCGCTGCCGATGGTGCCGGAAACGTTAGCGCCGGGCGCGGTGATCTTGCCGTCGGCAACCGTCAGCAAGGAGCTTGCGGTCGGCTCGCAGGAACCGCTCTTGGTGACGATGGTGACCTGCCAGTTGCCGTCATAGGGAGTCTGGGCGAAAGCGGGCGCGGCGAGGGTGAAAACTGAAGCGGCACAGAACGCCGCAATGCGAGCAAAACGCATAAAATCCGTCCTTGAATTTGTCTGATATGCTGACCCTTATTCGGGCGAAATGTGACGGAAATTTGGTGCGGTGCCAAATCGAAAATTGTTCCTGTGGGAACAATGGTTTATTTGGGTTTCCGGCTGCAATTTTCGAAGCAGAATCAACGCCCCTTCACGTTAAGGGTAAACGTCGGGACAGCGACTCAGGAAAGGGCTTAGGAAAGGGGCCTCAGGAAAGACCTGGCGCTGAGGTCGCGAACTGCTCGTCCTGAGTCTTGGACGGCAGCGCCTTGTGGACCTTGGCATAATCGATCACGTCGGCCAGCAATTTGAGCCCGAGCGGGGCGAGCGCACGCTCCCACAGTTCCCGCGCCGTCTCGCCCTTCTTGACGAAGCACCACTCCTGGGCGGCGATGGCGCCGGCGTCCATGCGGTCGGCGAGGTGGTAGATCGTGCCGCCGGCGATCGGATCGCCTTCCTTGATGGTCCATTCCACGGCCGCCTTGCCGCGGTGACGCGGCAGCAGCGAGGGGTGATAGCCGATGCCGCCCAGCTTTGCGGCCTCGAGCGCGTCTTTGCCGATCCGGGCGTGGCTGTGCGCGGTGACGATCAGATCGGTGTCGGGGGCGATCTCGGAGGCCACCACCAGCTTGGGATTGGCCTGGACCACGACGTCGATGCCGGCCGCTTTGGCTGTCGCGGCGAGACGATCCTCGGGGTCAGCCACCACGACCCGCACGATCGAGACACCGTGCTCCCGGAGCATGTTCAGGGTGGTCACGCCGAAATGGCGGGAGCCGACGAGGGTAATGCGCATGGGTGTCCGATCCGTCTCGCAACTGCGTCATCTCCCGATAACACGTCCGGACGTCCTGTCACCACCCGCACTGCGTTTGCGCCGGTTATCAACAATGCACCGAGCAAGCTGCGCGATGAATTCCGCGATTGCGGCGTCGGCCGGTCCGGTGCTTCCATGCGCGGATGGCATCGGCTCGGAGCGAACGCATGCGAAGCGCGTGGTTTGTCCTTCTCGCGGCCCTGGTCGCAACCGTTCCGGCACGCGCCGGCGGACAGCCCTATCCGGTGGTTCCGCCCGAGGTTGGTGTGGCGCCCTTCATCGGCCCGACCTGGGACACTTATCGCTGCGCGGAAGGGCCGGTCATCAATTTCTATCACGGCGCCTATTACGGCCAGGAGCCGCCGGCGCTCTATCGCGGCTACGCGTACCGGCCGCATTACCGCTACAGCGCCTACCGCAGGCTGCCGCGGAAATATTTCTGCGTTTTGGATTAGGTTCCTGTGTTTCGTTCTTAACAGAGAGATCCAGGATTTGGCGTTAGAAGGTGGACCCACCGGGGCTGGCGACATTTCAACCCGCATCCGTTTTCGAACCCGGATTTGGCCGCTGGCGGGATCGCCAGCGGCTTTTTCATGCACGGCCATCACGAAATCATCTGGCGGTACATGATCTCAACCAGCTTGGCGTATCGACGAATCCGTCGCGGATTTGTATTGCGTACCGCGACACCGAGATTGTCCCGCTGGCGTGGGTGCGCCGTGCGGGCTTTTTCGCCGGGACCGATTTCATGCCGAGCGCGATTGAGCAGATCGTCGATGTCTATGTCCGGCTGAAGAATCGGCGCGGCCTCGACGAGCTGATGATGCACAGGCAACGGCTTGCGGTCGATCTGAAGAGCAGGTCCGGCTACGACTTCAGCCTGCCGATCAGCCAGATCGACGAGGAGATCGCGATCATCGAAGCCGGCCTCAGCCGGCTCAAGTCGGGCGATATCGCCGCGACGGACAATAGCCGGCCAGTTTGACGCTCAGTCGCGCCGGCCGCCGTCGATGACGGTGAACAACGGCCGTGCCTGGGTCGGCTCGACCAGCAATTCCTCCACCAGCGCGGTCGCCGCATCGACATATTTGCGCGTCGGCTTGTCGAGGGGGCGGGTGGCCTCGTCGTCGAGCGCGACCTTTGCGGCCTCGACCAGCTTGCGCATTCGCGCCGCGTGGTCATCGCCCGCCGTCAGCGTCGCGCGGGCCAGCGAGCGCAGCACGAACAGCTCGCCCTCGAGGCGGAGCAGACGGTCGTTGAGCCTGGTGAGGACGGCGTTGAGGTCGGCCATGGCGCGCGTTCGTTTTCGGAAGATCCATCCTGCTCTAGCGGCGATCGGTGAACGGAGTCCAAACGGCATCGGCGCAATTGCGGCGATCTCCCCTCAAGTCTCGGTCCGCGCCAGATAGTCGCGTGCAAAGGCAAGGTACCAGTCGAGGCAGGCGGGATTGGCCATCGCCTCCCGGTTGATGACCTTCTCGACGGGCTGGCCGAGCAGCAGCTTCTTGATCGGCAGCTCCTGCTTCTTGCCCGAGAGCGTGCGCGGAATCTCGGCGACCGCAAAAATCTCGTTGGGCAGGAAGCGGCGGGAGAGGCCGGCCTCGATCGCCTTGTTGATCCTCGCCTGCATTGCGCCGTCGAAGGCGACGCCTTCGCGCAGCACCACGAACAGGGGCATGTAGCTGTCACGGCCGAGATATTCGAGATCGACGACGAGGGAATCCAGCACCTCCGGCAAGGCCTCGATCGCGGAATAGAGTTCGCTGGTGCCCATGCGCAGGCCATGCCGGTTGATGGTGGCATCGCTGCGGCCATAGATGATGCAGGAGCCGTCGGGATCGACCTTGAGCCAATCGCCGTGCCGCCACACCGGCCCGCGGCCGCTGCCGTCGAAATTGTCCGGATAGGTCTCGAAATAGCTCGCGCGATAGCGCGCATCGCCCGTGTCGTTCCAGAAATAGAGCGGCATCGACGGCATCGGCTCGGTGCAGACGAGCTCGCCGACCTCGCCGATGACGGCGCGGCCCTGTTCGTCGAAGGCTTCCACGGCCGCACCCAGCAGACGGCATTGCATCGCGCCCGGGGTCTGCGGCAGTTCGCGATTTCCCCCAATGAAGGCGCCGGCGAAATCGGTGCCGCCGGAGATGTTGGCCCACCAGATATCGGCCTGCGCCTTGCTGCCGTTGGTCTTCGCGAGCGCCGCGAAGCGGTCGTTGAACCAGGCTTGCGTGTCGGCGCTCATGGGAGAGCCGGTCGAGCCGAGACAACGAAGCTGTGAGAGATCACCGGCGGTGAGGTCGACCTCGGCCTTGGCGCAGTTGGCGAAGAACGCGGCGCCCGCACCGAAGAAGGTCGCTTTGGATTGCGCGACGAAGCGCCACAGCGTGGTCCAGTCCGACTTGTCCTTGGCGCCGCCGGGGCTGCCGTCGAAGATGCAGCAGGTGGTGCCACTGAGCAGGCCGCCGATCTGGCTGTTCCACATGATCCAGCCCGTCGAAGAGTACCAGTGATAGCGCTCGCCGAACGAGTTCTCGTCGTAGGAGCAGCCGAGATCATTGTGCAATCCCAGCAGCGCCAGCACCACGATGACGATGCCGCCATGGCCGTGCACGATCGGCTTCGGCAGGCCGGTGGTGCCGCTGGAATAGACGATCCAGAGCGGATGATCGAACGGCAGCCACGCTGGTTCGAACGCCTCGATCGCGGCGCCCGTTGTTGCGACGATGTCGGAGAGCAGGGCGTCCGGCGCTGCCGGCGCGGCGGCCTCGCCGTGCAGGATGACGTGCTCGACCGTCGGCAGCGATCGCCGCAGTTCGGCGAGAACGTCTTTGCGATCGTGCCGTCGTCCGGCATAGGTGACGGCGTCGCAGGCGATCAGCACTTTCGGTTCGATCTGCTTGAAGCGGTCGATCACGGCGGGCGCGGCCATGTCGGGCGCGCAGACGCTCCAGACTGCGCCGATGCTGGCGCTCGCCAGGAATGCGATGATGGTCTCGGGGATGTTGGGCAGATAGGCGGCGATGCGGTCGCCGGGCTTGATGCCTTTTTCTTTGAGATGCAGTGCGAGGGCAGCCGCCTTGCGCCGCAGCTCCGGCCAGCTCGTCTCGCAAAGCCTGCCGTCCTCGCCGGAACTGACGATCGCGGGCAGGCCGGCGGCGTCGGCCGCATCCACATGGCGGAACACTTGGCGTGCATAGTTGACCTGGGCGCCGGGAAACCAGACCGCGCCGGGCATCTTGCGCTCGGTGATCACGGCCGCAAACGGCGTGGGCGATTGCAGATCGTAATAGTCCCAGATGCTGCGCCAGAAGCCGTCGAGATCGCGCACCGACCATTGCCGCATCTCCTCGTAGCTGGCGAAGGCAAGGCCGCGCTGTTCGGCGAGCCAGGTGCGGTAAAGGGCGATCTGGGGAACGAAGGGTGAGGTCATTGCGTGTCGGCTTCAGTTGCGGGGCGCGGATGTTAACCGGTGCCGCAGAGTAGCAGAAGCCGCAGTTCGGGCAGGCAGCGTTGACGGGAGTAGCTGGTCTGGGCCCGCTGGAAGCAGTCTACCAGCCCGCGCCGGCCCAGCGCCGTCCGAACACGGGCGGCTTGGTCTTCACCGCTTCCCACCCGAAGAAATGATGCTTGCCGGCCCAGGTGTGCACCACGCCGCTGCAGATGCTGCACTTGAAGCTGCCGGAATGCGCTTCGGCGTGCTCCTCCCTTGTCGCGGTGTAGTTCATGCTGCAACCCGGGCAGGTGAATTCTTCGATCGTCCAGATGGTATTGGCCATTGCACCGAAGTGGTTTGGGGGACCTCGATGGAAGCGTAGGTGCACGCCTTTGCAACGGCGTAAACCGGTCGGCCGAAATCCGGTTAACCGTCGTTAATGCTCCGCATGTCCCGGTCGATGCGCATCTGTACGCGCCTGACGGCGAGCAACGGCAGCCTGCCTTGCACGCGCCCGCAGCGGGCCCTGTCGCCGACGGCATAGGCGTAGCGCCAATAGCCCGGTGCCGCGTTTGGCTTCAGCGAAAAGTGGACGCCGCGGTGAATGCCTGCGTGTGCGACGGGCTCTCTGGGGCGGCGTGCCATCGTCTCGGAATGCAGAATGGCCCGATGCGTTCCTAATCATCGGCTTGGGCCGGACCCGTCGCCTTGACGCCGGGTGCGCGGCTGGCAATAACGCTGGGCCGCGCAAGTGCCGGAACCCGCGTCAATGCCGCAAGGAAAGCCGTGCCCGTGAAAAGTCTGCGTCAGCTCCTGACGGGCGAGGACATCATCCAGCTCGTGATCCGCGTCGGCCTGCTCGGCCTGCTGATCATCTGGACCTTCCTGATCATCCGCCCCTTCGTGCCGATCCTTGCCTGGAGCGGCGTGCTCGCGGTCGCGTTCTATCCGGCCTTCAGCTGGGTCGCCAAGATCCTGGGCGGCCGGCCCAAGACCGCAGCGGCGATCCTGACCCTGATCACGCTCGGCATCGTCATCGGTCCTGCCACCTGGCTCGGCATCAGCGCCGTGGACGGCGTGCGCGAGCTGGCGCACCAGCTCGGTACAGGCGACCTCGCGCTTCAGTCGGCGCCGGAGCAGCTCAAATCGTGGCCGCTCGTTGGCCCCTGGCTATTCGATCTGTGGGAGCAGGCCTACAATAACATCCGCGCGGTGCTGCGCGAGGTGGCGCCGTATCTCCAGCCGCTGGCGGGACCGTTGCTTGGGCTCGCGGGTGACGCCGGCGTCGGCACGCTCCAGTTCCTGGTCTCGGTGTTCGTGGCCGGCTTCCTGTTTCCGCACGGGCCGAGGCTGGTTGCGGCCGGCCGCGGTTTCCTGTTTCGCATCGTGCCCGAACAGAGCGAGCATTTCCTGGGGCTCGCAGGCGCGACCATCCGCGCCGTGGCGCAAGGCGTGATCGGCGTCGCGATCGTGCAGGCATTGCTCGCCGGCATCGGCTTCAAGCTTGCCGCGGTGCCGAGCGCAGGCCTGCTCGCCTTTATCGTGCTGCTGCTCTCGATCGTGCAGATCGGCGCCTTCCTGGTGCTGCTGCCGGTGATCATCTGGATCTGGACCGCCAAGGACGTCACCACCGCGCTGCTGCTCACCGTGTTTCTCGTCGTCGTCGGCTTCCTCGACACCATGTTGAAGCCGCTGGTGATGGGGCGCGGCCTGACCACACCGACCATCGTCATCTTCGTCGGCGTGATCGGCGGCACGCTCGCCCACGGCATCGTCGGCCTGTTCATCGGCCCGATCATCCTGTCCGTGGCCTGGGAAATGATGATGGCCTGGATCAGGACGGAGGACCGGGCAGAGGCGGGGTCGAGGGCGGGGACAGCGACGGGCGAGGGCTGATCCGGGGCCCTCGAACGGCGGATCGGCCTGCCTGCCGGGTTCGATCAGACCTCGCGGCCTTAGCCCCGTGTGATCAAGGTCCACGGAACTTGTCTATCCGACTAGACAAGTTACCATAGGCTCGATTCTTTTTTCGATTACGGCGGACATGGCGAAGTCTTCCAAGCTGGTCGCCGCCAAGCGCGGCAAGGTATTGTTGGTCAGGCGCCGGTCGGACGGCCTGTGGATGTTCCCGGGCGGCCGCAAGCGCGCGCGCGAGTCCGACAAGGACTGCCTGCGGCGGGAGATCAAGGAAGAGCTGCCCAAGCTGAAGCTCGGCCGGATCAGCCTCTGGAAGGAAGTGACGGCCAGGAACAAGCGCTCCGGCCGCAAGATGAGCGACGCGATCTTCATCGCCAAGGGCGCCAAGGGCAGGCTCGCGATCGGCGACAAGAACGAGATCGATCGCGCCGTCTGGCAGAAGCCGCGCGGCATCCGCCTGACGCCGACCTCGCGCTATATCCGCGACCGCCTGTTTCCGCGGAAGCGCGGGTGAGCTAGTCCTCGTCGGCTTCCGACGAGTGCTGTATCCGTCCGGTTTGGGCCCGCGAAAAATTGGCGCGCGCTTGCGGTGCGGACGTTCTGGCCATTTCGGCTTCGCGCTGCTCCTTGCGAACCTTGCGCGCGCGCTTCATGGCCTGCTTGACCTGAGGGTTCGGCGAATCCTCGGCGAAGAACAGCACCACCTCGCAGCTCGGACATTGCCTGGAATAGCCGTCCTGCAACCGTCCCGCGCGGTCGCGGAACACGGTCTTGCAGCGCGTGCACTGAATCTGGACGAAACTCATGCGCGGTCGATCGACAATGACTGATGGAAATGGATCGTCAGGTGACCCCAAATGTCTGAAGAAAGCCTGAACGCGTCCGGCACTCCAAGCCGCTTGAAACAGCCGCCTATTGCTTGGCCGCCATCGTGTCCAGGCAATGGTTGAGGTAGACGGTGCGATCCCTGGGCAGCACCTTCTCGATATCCGCCTTCAGCGCGCATTCGCGCTGCCGCATCTGCTCGGCCCGCCGCTTCTCGGCCGCCTCGCGATATTCGGGAGCGACCTTGTTGGGATCGACGAGGGCCTGCGAGCGGGCGGGAGCCGTCACGGCGAGCGCAAGGGCGATGACGATAATGAACTGTTTCAAATGAGCCTCCGTAAAAGGCTCATCCTAGCGCTCGGCCGGCGAGAGCTCAACGGCAAGCTCGGTGAGACGACCGGCAGCGAAGTTGACTTCAACTACCTGAAGTTGGGACTCGTGAAGTCCGTCACTTCGGGACGTGGTCGATCTTGTGGCCGAGATGCCCGGTGTCGTGATCGCGACGCAACTGGCTGAGCGATGTCTCGTTCAGCTGGTGCAGGACCTCGTTAAGTTCAGTCGTATCCGGATAACCGGCGGCAAAACCCTTGCCGTAGATCTTGCGCAACGTACCGACCAGCGTGTTGCCGTGCTTCTTGCTGATCGCGCCATCCTTGTCGCGGTGGCGATGATCCAGGCCCGTGTCCTTCATGGCTTTCTCCCTGAGTGGCGTCTGCGCGCCTGGAGAGAGCGTGCTCCCAAACGAGTCGATTGGCAACGGCAGGGCGCGCGGCAGTTGAGCCTCGTCAAGGTGTGGAAAGATCGAAGGACGTGTGAAGCAGTTCACAAGCGATGGTCGAGATCGCTGCTACGAAGGCCTCATTGCTTCACCAATTGATATTTTGAAAACGCCCCAGCGCTCCACCAGGCGCTGGGGTTTTCACGTCGATCACCGCAACGGCCAGAGCGCGCGACGCGCGGTCGATGGGCGGGTGCTTTCCGAATGATGCCGAAGATTGATGCCGAAGGCGGGCGGCTACGCGGCTTGCTCCTCGAACGAGGTGTAGACCTGGCCACCTGGACCAATCACCTGAACGCCCCAGCACCCGTCGGCGATAAGCTCCTTGGCCTTCTTGAGGGCGGCGGTGAGTGACAGCCGCTTGAGGCTGACGATTCCCGCCGTGTCGAAACCGCTGATTTCAAACATGCTGCTCCTCCCTGTTTTGTCGAATCCTACACTTTTTGAGCGGGTTGTCTTGCGGCTTTTGGGACAGGGGGCCCGGCGCAGGAGCAGGCGGTGGCCAAAAGCGCGAAAACAACCCCATGCACAGTAGCTAAGTCCTGCTGGCGCAACGCTTTCTTTTTGGCACACGGCGGTCTTGCATCCGGCGGAGACGCCGGTTGACTCGTCGGGCAAAACAGGGGTAGTTTGCCAACTTCGGAAAATCCGCTTCGAGCCGCGGCGACTTCCCGGGACCGGGAGGAGCTCTCGCACCGGCATGCGAGTCACGTCCTCGCAGACCCCGTAGTCGGCCGGGGTGGCGGGGTCTACAGCAGGCCGCGGCCGCTAACGTGGAATTAAGCTGAAAAGCCCACAATTTTAGACAGTTGTAGATGGGTGCTGCGTAAGGGAGCCGTCGCGAGGACGTTCCGGCGACGGCTTCCTGTTGCTCGCTCATTTGGGGTCAATGCCATGACCACGACTTTCGAAACGCAAGGCCTTGTCGAACAGCTCGACCCTGCAGCACTTGCTGCGGCCATCGCGGCCGACGAACCCGCAAGCTTGGATGCTCCAGAACCGATCAAGCGCTCCAGCCGGACGTCGGTCATGGCGCTGTCGGTGTGTGCCCTGGCCATCAACGGCGCGGCGGCGATCTACACATGGCCGTCCGGCCTGCCATCGCTGAACCTGAGCAGCCTGGCTGATCTGCTACCGCGGCAAGAGGCTTCAGTGCCAAAGCCGGATCCGGTGGTCGCTGCCTTGAAGGATATTCAGTCGACCCAGCAGCAACACACGGCTTCGCTGCAGGAGAGCAACCAGGCACTGCAGCAAAACGCGGCTGTGCTGCAGGCGGATTCCATGGGGCTGCTTTCGCTGCGACAGAGCATCACGGACGAACGGGTCGATGTGAAGAAGGTATCTTCACAGCTGTCCACGCTGATTGCGAAGATCGACTCGCTGCAAAATGCCATGATGTCGGACGTCACGTCCTCCGTGCGAAGAGCGCATGCGCGCTACGGACTGTCCGCAGCGATCCGCAAGCGGCTCGCCCGGCAGTCGAAATCTGTAGGTCCCGTTTCAGTTGGAGGAGCGCCGCTGACCGTGCCCGCTACAGTTTCGGCCCCGGAGAGCTGAAGATAGGGTCAGGCGAGTTATCTGGACCAAGTGATCTGGGGCTATCTCCGCGCTCACTTGGCGGGCTCACGTGAGCGCGGCTTTTTACCCGACTTGGAATTACGGAATGCTGGTGACAGTGCAGTCCGCCACCGTCACCACGGGATCCGAAGAAGCGATTATTGGGGGCCCGCCGGTTTACCCTGAGGGCCTTTCAATAGTAACGGCGCCTCGGACGGCGTTCGTAATAATCATCGCCGTAATAGCCTTGCCGGCCCTGTTGAAACTGCAGCGGAACCGTTCCGTTCGGGTAGCACTGGCCGTCGCGGGAATCGATATCGGCACCGTTTCCGCAAGGAACGGGATAGTGGCCATAGCCTCTGCCGCCACCATGGTACTGCCGTGCGGCCTGTTCTTGCGGCGGCAAGTAGCCGTTGGGGTAGCACATGCCGTCGCGGGCGCCGACGTCCCAGCCGTTGCCGCACGGCGGTGGGTGCACAGGGACACGGTATTGAACCTGATGAACCTCACCGAGCTGTAGAGCCAGCAAGGTTGCGACGACTGCACCGATCATCGGATTTTCTCCCAATCGCAATATGCCTACGACTGAGCGGCTGAATGATCGCTGAACGGGTTTGCGCCGGCGATCTTAACCTCATTTTAGGAAATCGTTGTCCGGCGGCGTCCCGTTAGATATAAAAGGAACCTTCCGCCAGCGTCAGTCGCGTCCGTGAGTCATGATTACGTATAAGCAGTACCATATCCAGCAAGTTGAGCACGGCCCCAAGCGTTGGGTTGCTCGCATCACGCGGACAGACGGCCAGAACATTCGCACCATTCTGCCGGCGACTGAGCGCCCCTACCTCGACACGAAGCCGACAGCGTCCCCCGAGGAAGCTGAGGCGCTTGCCAAGGAAGGCATCGACTTCGGCGGCGTGGTGTAGTCCGCCGTCGCAATCTCCCGCCTTTCATTCGCGAACTCGCTGGTGACTTCATTCGCAGCGGTGGTGCGGGGCGTGCAGCTTTGTCCGTTACCGGCGATCTGCTCGACATGCTCGTTGATTGCTACGATCAGCGGCCGCTGGCATTCACGCGTACCCAGTTATGGGTACAGGCCCTAAATAGGTTGTGGGAAAGGGGCGTCGGATGCGTGGATACGAGGTTATAAATCGACTTAGTACCGGTTGTGTTCACTTCATTCGTACAGGATCCAGAGGACTGTTTGAGGCCCAAGAACTGGTTTCAGAGTCCGGCGGGAAGTTCGCGTATTGGAATTATCTAGATGGTGGCAGATAAGCCGCCACATTGGCAGATCCCCTTGCCATTGCGTTAGAACTTGAGCATGCGCCCTACGGCAACTTGCCTTGGACGCAATTCTTGGACGATCTGATAACGCTAGCATATCGACATGAGGGATTGGCGATATTGATTGATCGTGCGGATCTGCTTATCGCAGAAAGACGCGACGAAATGTTCGACTGCATAGAGGCGTTTCTAATCCAATTCCACCATTGGTATGATCAAAAGAAGCCTTGCCATCTTTATTTTCAGATAGGGGAAGTGGACGGCGCGCGGGGCACCTAGTGCGTACGTGATCGTTTATTGTTCAACTATCTCAGGCCTCTGCAAATTCGATTTGTTTTAACGAAGAAATTTCGATGACAGTGCACTTTACTGGCGCACGGATTGGGGCGCGTTGAATGCACTGTCATAGTAATTCTAGCTAGCTACTGGCAGCTACGTGATTGGTAGCGCCACGAAGATTCACACGGATATCGCCACGAGGCTCAGAGTCGCGATGATCGAATCTGGCCGCTTCGTTTTTTTCAATCAACTTAGGCGAACGAGGGGCAATGCGAGGGTGAGCGCAAAGAGGGAGGGCTTCTATCGAGGTTTGACGCACGGGTCGACGGCATAGGCGCATTGCTCACCGGCCGTGATGAGACCGCCCGTTGGCCCTTGATAGTTGACGGCTGCAACAACGCCGCCGGTCATCACGGAAGGTGCTTTAGTTCGTCGGCCTCGCTCGCCAGCGGTTTTCCTGATGGGGAATGGTGGCAGTGATATCGACGTCTCTCACAGCGGATTGGCGCCACGCCGCCACCCCGAAGCACAGGGTCAGAGTCATGGCGGTCGCCAACAGCAGCACGGACAAAAACTGGCTCACGCGCACCCCCACAAACAGAACATACTGAGGCAGCGAGCACGCACAGGCGATTCGGAAAATGCAGGCGCGCTGACCTGCAGGCAGTTTTCCCCAGGTTGTAAAACGGTGGATTAGCACCTTCGACCTTGCACCCGCCGCGGCTTCGGAGCCGCTATTGCAGGCCGGCTTTTTACCCGAAAACTATTGTGGCTCGGTTGGCTTGTCGCGCTCGTGGCTCTCGGCTTCGGCGGCCGCGCACGCATCCATGCCGTGGCAGTTGCTTAGATAGTACCGGGCGCCTGCGAAGATCGAGCAAACAATCACCACGGAAACCAGCAGGACGATCATCCACCGACGATTCAACATTCCCATGACCTTCTGCACCCTCCATCCAACGCCGCCCGTTCGCTGACCGGCTCAACGAGGCGAGGCGAAAGCTGGATTGGCTTAAATCAGACCTTGCGCTTCGGATTCAGTCGAGCCTCACGCTCCAGCCGCTCGGACTTCAGGCGTTTCAGGTTTTCCTGAAACTCCGGCGTGGCTTGACTGTCGGCTATCGTCTGTCTCGATCCTATCGGATTGAGGGTCCTTCGCTCGGCTTCGTCCGCGATTTGTTGCTCGGCCGACCGTTTGGGTTTGATCATTTGCTTTTTGCCTTGAGGCCGGGATTGACCAAGCTGGCGCCGGTCAAATCATTTTCGATTTGGCCGATCGCGTCGAACGTTCTGGAATTCCTCCGGTCCCTTGACGAGCCGCCGCTTGCGGCTGGCCTGGTCATCCGGGCTCGCTTTGTTGTCTTTGAGCTTGTCGATCGCGTTACCCGCCATTTCCCGAGCCCGCTCGGACGAGGCCTTGGCGGCAGACGTAACCGCGAGCGCGGGGGCGGGTTTGCCCAAGCCAATATCGACCAGCCGACGGATGGATTCAGAGCGAGCCGGAGTGTCTTCCTGCCGCGACGCCCATGCGTCGATCTGAACGACAGTCGATTCCGGCCAGCGCGTGCCGATCTGGACGCCCTGACCAGTCGCGGGGCGGCCGCGATGCTTTTTGGCACGAATCTTTTTTGCTGGTTTCATTTTATTTGGTACCAAAAAATCATGCCAAGGGGAAGCGCGAACTTCCGATAAGTGTGCTGGTTTGGTGCGCTGGCACCGCGATCCCCGCGCAACATCACGATCACAGGTTTTGAAGTCAGGCGGCGCCCCGGAGAGGAAGCGCCAGTTGCACAGCAAAAGGTCGGGAAGCATTTGCCTGGACGAAGGCCTGCAAGGCCGGCGTGATCTCGCTACTGGTGACACGCACGGCAAGCTCATCTGCGATCTCGCTGGTGGCATCGCGAGACCGGCCCTCGATCGCGTTGAAGGCGACGATACGGACGGGATAGGCGTACTGCCCGGAGAGCAGGTCGCGGATGATGGTCTCGACATCGGTGTCCTGCTCGTCGGTCTCGCGCCAAGAGCAGCCGGCGCGCGCGCCGAAGTCTTCCAGCACCAGGTAAATCTCACGGTCGAGCCGATCCAGCGGCACAATCGACGGCGCATGACGCATAACGCAACTCCTACCCAAAAAAGAGCAATTGCGCTGCCATGGGGATCGTTCCGTTCCCGCGTGAGGGGCAAGGTTTATGCGGAAAAAAAGCCGTCCGCTGAGGCGGCCTTATTCCTTGTCCTCAGTCCAAGTGCGGTCGCCGCACCGGCACTCATAGACCCGGACCGTCAGCCCGCGCATGGCGTCCATCATCGTGTGCTTGAGCTTGGGTTGAGCGCCGCAGCTACAGCGACGTTCCTCTCGGGTCTTGGCGCCTGAAAATTTATCGCTGCTGAAATAGTTCATCAACTCACCCTGCCAAAGGTCAGTCGTTAAGTCCCAAAGTGGACATTTGTTCCCACAGCGGATTTGCCAAGCGTGGCTCGGCTGGTCATCAGAGATGGGGCGGGCGAAGCAGAAGTGCGCCACCTATAGGAACGACGCCCATCGGCCAACCTTGGTTCTACATGCGTTTTAGACGCATAAGGCTATCGGTTCGGTAGCCGGGAGCGGCCTCAGCCCTGGGTCTGCCACCTTGGCCTGGGGCCGTTTCCTTGGTGTAGGCGGCGCGTTGCGATCCGCCAGGGTCATTCCGCGGCTCGCAGCCCTTGCTCTGTTGGCTCATAGCGCTGGCCATACTGTTTGAGCCAGCCGCCTTCGACCATCTTCCGCGCCATAGCCATCGTGCATATCGGCTGACCGCCGCCTGGGTGATACAGGCCGTCTGCGCGCTGGATCAGGTAGCCGTAGACGCGGGCCTGTCGCAGCGGCTTGATCATACCAGGAAAGAGAACGACGGAGTGGTCGGTCATTGCCCAATCCCGAACATTTCGGGTTACCGATCGTTCCAGATCACCTTGGACGCCAACCACCGGCCAGGTCGAGCGACGTATGCCTTGGCCTAACCTCATTTGGTAAGGCGCGATTCGAGGAGTTGGGTCGCAAAGTCGTCGCCGATGCAGGCACCCTGAAGGAAGCCATCGAAGTCGCGCGGGAGGCTGAGTTCGATCCGGCCATTCTCGACCTGAGGCTTGGCGATGAAACGACTGAACTCGTGGCGGAGATCACTCGTGGTCGCGGCTTGCCATTTTTCTTCCTGACCGGCCATACATCCGATGGATTGCCAAGTGGCTTCCGCAATGCTCCCCGATTGGAGAAGCCGGTTCTCTGCTCCGCGCTCCCGAAGATGACGATAGCTGCGCGAGGTCTTGAGCGGCTAGGCTGTGACCTTCACGCTGCCGCCTTGCCCTTCGCCAAGCTTGCAAGGTCCTTCCAGGCCAAAGCGGTCCGCAACCACTTCAACCGCTCGGCGGGGCAAGTCGCGGCGATCGCCTTCTGCATCGCGGCGATGGCTTCTGCTTGATGGTCGAGGTCTCCAATCATCGGAGCAATCATTCGCCAGAATTATTAAGGCCGGCGAAAATCTACAGCCCGGAAAACTACCGGCTTACGCCGCCGCGGAGCCTACGTCCAAGCCCTGGCCCTGTGGACTCGCCAGTCCGGCGCCATCCGCTCGCCCCCGTCCTGCGGGGGTTGGCTATCACAGGTTAAAGCGCGACTCAGCAAATGCAGCCGAGGATAAACTGGCAACAAGGCTGGGGACGCCGGGCGATGGCACAGTCACGCTATCCGTTGATCCGAAGGTGGACACCGGAGGAGCATCAACAACTGCTGGCGATGGCGGCGGCTGGGTGCCGACCCGACGAGATCGCGCAGGCGTTGGGCAGGACAGAACCGGCCGTGCGAGGCCGGGCCAACCTGCACAACATCCCGTTGCGACTGGTGATCCAAAAGCGGAAGAGCCCATGATCAAGGGCGTGGCCATAGCTTCTCTCGTACTTGCGGCGGGCAGTCTCGCAGACCAGCAGTTGTCCTACGGGCGCTATACCGACGCGGCGCTGAGGCTCCTGCGTGAAATTGAGCATTCATTCCGGCGACAATTACGAAGAGACAGGGAGCGATCACTGATGCAGGACCTTTGCCGCCCAGTCGGGCCTCATGTCCGCGGCGCGCGTGCCGCGAGCGGTGCAGGGGCATCAAGCGCCGCGCATGCTACACCGGCAACCGATCTGCAGACACAGCGCCGACACACAGTTTATCGGAGCGCGTCGTCTCGGCGTAAGTATCTAAGTGATTTGGTGAGCGCGCTGGGGCTCGAACCCAGGACCCCGTGATTAAAAGTCACGTGCTCTACCGGCTGAGCTACGCGCTCCCATGGCCGCTGATGGCTTTGAAGATATCGCCATCGTCTTCGGTCATTTGGAAAAGCATGTCTTGCCGCCACATCGACGCAAGCGTTGCGGAAAAACCGGCTGTTTTCCGGATCATGCTTTCGGCCCGCGCTGTGTAGGGGGATGGGGCGCGGAGGTCAATAGCAGGAGTGGCTGCTGAAACTCGCGGCAGGGGCGGGGAATTCCTCGCGGTGTCCGCGGCTTAGGCCCGGATTTTCAACCCGATTAGCGGGCCGCCATCCACGCGGAAGACCACGTGAGTTTTAATCACGAGGTCCAAAGACCGGCCCGGAGTCCCGTCAGTTCGCTTCCCGCCGCACCTCGCTCGGCACCGGCACTTGCTGCGGCGTGCCGGCGGGGGTCGGCAGCGCGACCGGGCGCAGGCCGATCAGCTCGGCGGTGCGGATCGCGCTGTCGCGCCAGAACTGGAACGAGTTGATGCGGCTGAGCTCGAGGATGGCGATGGCGACCGCAGCCAGGAACGGCAGGCTTTGGAGCACCAGCACGCCGGCGAAGATGTAGATCTCGGTGATCTGGCGGTAGCTGTTGGAAGCCACCAGCACCCCGGCGCCGATCAGGAGCAGGGCGCCGATGACGGCCTCCCAGAACGCCTGGAACTCGATCGACATCCTGGACAGGCCGCCCTTGGACGTGCGCGCGAACGCGATGTGCTCGGTGATCAGTCCTTGCGCCACCGCGCGCGACACCGTCCACTGCACGCTCATCGCCGCGATCATGGCGCCCAGCATCTGGCCGGGCTTGATCGCGACGCGCGCGCGGTACATCGACAGAAAGTGCGCGAGCGAGACGATGAAGGCGCCAATGATCGGCAGCGTCAGGATCTTGTCGGGAATGGCGATGTCGGCGAAGGCGACGATCGGCACCCAGACCAGGTTGAGCAGCGCCACGACCACGCCGAGGCTTTCGGCACCCAGCCAATTCAGCCAGCCGAGGCCATATTCGCGCTTCTGGTCGGGCGTCAGCCGGCTTCGTCCCGGCAGGAAGTTCCGCCAGTGCTTCTTGACGATCTGGAGACCGCCATAGGCCCAACGGTGACGCTGCTTCTTGAAGGCCTCGTAAGTGTCGGGGAGCAGGCCCTGACCGTAGCGGTGGTTGGTGTAGTGCGTGGTCCAGCCGAGCTGCTGAATCGAAAGGCCGAGATCCGAGTCCTCGCAGATCGTGTCGGACGACCAGCCGCCGGCCATGTCCATCGCGGCGCGGCGGATCAGGCACATCGTGCCGTGCACGATGATGGCGTTGGTCTCGTTGCGCTGGACCATGCCGATGTCGAAGAAGCCGGCATATTCGCCGTTCATGATGTAGTGCATGATCGACAGGTCGCCGTCGCGATGTTCCTGCGGCGCCTGCACCAGGCCGACGCTGGGATCGGCGAACGCCGGCACGAGGTCCTTCAGCCAGTCGGGATCGACGACGTAGTCGGCATCGAGGATGCCGATGATCTCGGCGTCGACGGCGGTGCGGTCCATCGCGATGCGCAGCGCACCGGCCTTGAAGCCCTGCACCTTCTCGGCGTTGATGAACTTGAAGCGTTCACCGAGCGCGCGGCAATGATCCTGGATCGGCTGCCAGAAGGCAGGGTCCGGCGTGTTGTTGATGATGACGACGCATTCGTAATTCGGATAGTTCAGCCGCGACAGCGCATCGAGCGTCTGCTTGAGCATCTCGACGGGCTCGAAATAAGCGGGGATGTGGATCGAGACTTTCGGGAAGTAGTTCTCCGGAACGCTCTCGACCGGCTTGCCCTTTGTGAGCAGCCGCTGCGGCGGCCGGCCGAACGCGACGGCCGCGATCTCGTCGATGCGCGCCATCGCGATCAGCACGAGGGGAACAAGCAGGATCATACCCAGCGTGAGCGCGAAGGCGGAGCCGAAGATGAAATAGTGCCCGTTCCAGAACGCGAACACCGTGGCGGCCCAGGCGCCGACGCCATTGGCGGTGGCCGACAGCAGGAACGCCTGCTTCGCCGTCGGCTGCTGCAGCCGCAGGATCGGCAGCGACAGCAGGATCCCGACCAGGAGGGCTACGCCCATCAGCTTCCAATAGTCGGGATTCTCCACCGGCCCGGTCCAGGCGAATTTCGGCTCGCGGCTGGCGTTGAGGATGCCCCAGTACGGACCGACGCCGCCTTCGAAATATTTCCAGGGCTGATCGATGGCCTCGACGATGTTGTATTCCATGCCGATGGCGTCGGCGCGGCTGACGAAGTTGCGCAAGGTCAGGGCCTGCTGGAACGGACCGGGGTCGGCGTTGCGCAAATTGTAACCCGCGCTCGGCCAGCCGAACTCGGCGATCACGATGCGCTTGCCGGGGAACTGATTGCGCAGCAGGTTGTAGCGGTCCACAGCCTGGTCGACCGCCTGGTCGGAGCGGAAGTTTTCCCAATAGGGCAGCACGTGCGCGGCGATGAAATCGACATTGGAGCCGAGGTCGGGATTGTCGCGCCAGATATTCCAGATCTCGCCTGTCGTGACGGGCACGCGGACCGCGCCCTTCACCTGCTTGATCATCTCGATGAGGTCTTCGACCTTCTGCTCGCCGCGATAGATCACCTCGTTGCCGACGACGACGCCGTTGACGTTGCTGTTCTTGCGGGCAAGGGCGATCGCCGCCTCGATCTCGCGCTTGTTGCGATCCCTGTCCTTGTCGATCCAGGCGCCGACCGTGACCTTGAGGCCGAACTCGGCCGCGATCGGCGGCACCAGTTCCACGCCGCCGGTCGACGAATAAAGGCGGATCGCACGCGTCATGGTCGACAGCGTCTTCAGGTCGGCGCGGATTTTCTCCACAGTCGGGATGTTGTCGATATCGGGGTGGGCCGAGCCCTCGAACGGCGCGTAGGAGACGCTTGGCAGCAAGCCCTTGAAGTCAGGCGCGGGTTGCTTGTCGCGCAAGACTCCCCACAGTCCTGCGTGGAGCGCGGACACGAGCAACAGAACGGCGGCGACAACGCGCATCGCGGCTAACCCAAAAGGGGCTGAGGGGGCAGGGAAGCGGATCCGCCCCCGAGATCCGACCAAGTCCGCGGCAAAAGGAGCATACCTCTGCCGCGCGGTTTCACAACTGTCATGGCCTCATGACCGTATGAGGGCATGACCTTCTTGAAGAGTGCGGCAGTGCCAGCAGCAGATATCGCCGATCGTTCCTGAACGGAGGCTGAAGCCGGCCTGCGACTATTTGGATGGAGCCGGCGTCGGGCTGGCCGCGGGCGAGGGGCTCGCTGCCGGCTGAGGCTGCGGGGCGCCGGCGGCCGGTGTCGGCGACGGTGAGGCGGCCGCCGTTGTCTGCTGCGGCTGCGCAGCCGGGTTGATCCAGCAGGCCTGGGTCAGATTATTCAGGCTATTCGGAGCCTTGTCGTCGATCTGAGGAAGAAAGCGGGTCAGGCAGCGGAACGTGGCCTGGATGTGGCCGCCGGGGCAGCCGAAACGATCGTAAAGATCGATGTGGCGGAAGGCGGTATCGAGGTCATCCCTGTACATCAACTGAACTGCGCGACGGCCCAGCCAAACGCATTCGGGGTTGCCGGCCGGACCGTTGATGGTGCGGGCAGCCTCGGCGAACTCGTCAGTCCGCTTCTGGTTTTGGTTCTGGTTGGCGTCCTTGGCAGCGGCATCGGCGGGCTGGGCGGCGGCCTTGCCTTGGTCCGGGGCGGGCGTGCCGCTCTGGGCGGAGGCCGCGCCGATACCCATCAGGATGACAAGGGAAGAAACGGCCAAGGTGGCGGCGAACTGCCGCAGGACCGCATTTCGTAACTCGAACACCCGTTGCCGCATGAATTCCCCAATATCTCGCTGACCGTCCGCGTCAGGACCTTCGCGGACGCGCCTGCGTGATGGCGTCCAAATGGGTCTCCAATGCGGCGGAAAAGTCCTCCCGAGTCCATGGCCTGAATCTGGAATTTTGTCCAGCAAAGTCACGATCCTAGGCCTCGGTCGAACGGCCGCAGGTAAATTCCTCAGGGGAGGGATGGATCCATAACGGAGTCACCCCCTTGGCAGACGGCGTGCTAGCAGGTAATCGACGGCCCTTCGCGGAGGACGGAACCGATTTCTCTTCGTACGCCACTGGCGCTTCTGCTCGTTTCACTGGGTGCGATCGCTGCCGTGTGGTGGTGGCTTGCCACGCCGATTTCGCTCGCGCGCGCCCCGATCGATCCCGCCGACAAGGTCCAGTGCGTCTCCTACGCGCCGTTCCGCGGCGAGCAGTCGCCGCTGAACGCATGGACCCATATCGAGGCCGACCAGATCGAGCAGGACCTGCGCCAGCTCAAGGAGATCACCGACTGCGTCCGCACCTATTCGATGGAGAACGGGCTGGACCAGGTGCCGGCGATCGCGGCCCGGATCGGCGGGCTGAAGGTGCTGCAGGGCATCTGGCTCTCCAGCAACCGCACCAAGAATTTCGAGCAGGCCGCGCTCGCCATTCGTCTTTCCAAGGATTTCCCCGGAATCATCACCAGCATCATCGTCGGCAACGAGGTGCTGCTGCGCGGCGAGATGACGACCGCGGACCTCGTCTCCATCATCCGCTCGGTGAAGGCGCAGGTCAGCGTGCCCGTCACCTATGCCGATGTCTGGGAGTTCTGGCTCAGGAATCGCGAGATCTATGACGCCGTCGACTTCGTCACGATCCACATCTTGCCCTATTGGGAGGACTTCCCGGTCAAGGCGAAGTTTGCCGCTTCCCATGTCGAACAGATCCGCGAGCGCATGGCGGTCGCATTTCCCGGCAAGGAGATCCTGATCGGCGAAACCGGCTGGCCGAGCGAAGGGCGCATGCGCGAGGGCGCACTGCCGTCGCGCACCAACCAGGCGCGCGTGGTCTCGGAGATCCTGAGTCTCGCGAAAGCGCAGAAATTCCGCGTCAATCTGATCGAGTCCTACGACCAGCCGTGGAAGCGCAAGCTGGAAGGCACCGTCGGCGGCTATTGGGGCCTCTATGATTCGGTGCGCCGGAGCCTGAAATATCCGCCGGGCCAGCCGATCAGCAATTTCCCGTACTGGAAATGGTACATGGGCGCCGGCATGGGCCTCTGCGTGCTGGTGTTCGCGGTGGCCGGCCTGACGTTGCGGCGCAGGCCCTGGACGCCGCGCTTCTCAGCCTGGCTCGGTGTGGCGATCTCGGCGACCTCGGCCGGCATCCTGCTCGGGATCGGCGCCGACAAGATGTACTACGAGAGCTACGGCATCGGCGGCTGGCTGCTCTGGGGCACGCTGCTCGCGGCCGGCATCCTGTCGCCGATCTTCTGCGCGCAGGCGATGGTGATCGGCCGCAGCCTTCCGACCTTCCTCGATCTGCTTGGTCCGCGCGAGGGCCGGAAATGGTCGAAGCTCACCGCCGTGCTCGGCTTGACGCTGGCGGTGACGGCAGTGATCGCGGCGCAGACCGCGCTCGCCTTCGTGTTCGACCCGCGCTACCACGACTTCCCCTACGCCTCGCTGACGATGGCGGTGGTGCCGTTCGCGCTGTTGATGCTGAACCGGCCGCAGATCGGCCAGCGTCCGATCGCGGAGTCGGTCTTCGCCGGCGTGCTGACGCTGTCGGCGGCCTATGTGCTGTTCAACGAAGGCCGCGACAATTGGCAGTCGCTATGGACCTGCGCGATCTATCTCTTGTTCGCGCTCACGCTGTGGCGGGCGCGGGCCGAGCAAATCCAAGAATGAGCAGGCCGATCGCAAGGCCCGACAGCACGACATTGTAGAGCACGATGCCGAGGCCGGCGGCGATGATGCCGACGGTCAGCAGCACGATCGACGGCCGCATCAGGTTCAGCGTCGCCACCACCAGCGCGACGATGCCGAACACCGAATTCTTGAACAGCACGGTCGAGACCGAGCGCGCCTTGCAGACCAGGGTCTGGAGCCCGGCGTCGCAGGCGAGACCGACCTGCGAGTTTTCGATTCCGAGGTAGCGCAGATAGAGCGCATAGCCGACGGATGCGAAGCCGACGACGATCAGGAACTGCACCTGGTAGGGCGTGAGACGGAAGGGCTTTTTTGTCATGGCGGCAATATGGTCGGGATGGCGCGGGCGGGCAACAGGGAAGGTGAATTTATGTCGATCGCGGCCAGTTAAAGGCGGCCGCGCCTGGCCCGAAGATATCCAGGAACAGGCTGGGGCTGCGCAGGTTTTGAAACGGTGTGACCGCGCAACGCATGCTGCATACAAGGAGCGAGCATGGAAAAGCCAACTCAGGAGCAACTGGACGAACTCAAGAGGCTGAGCAAGCAAGCTCGGGTCGAGGATTGGTCGGAACTGGTTCAGTCGAAGGATGAAGCTGACAACCGCATTCGCGACCTGAAGGAAAAAGCGCGCATCGAGTAGGTGATTGCGTGCGCCGATGAGCTCTCAAGGGCGAGTTTGTATCGTCCGGTTCTGGTCCCTCAGCCGACGTTCGTATTTTTCGGCCAAGGCCAGCAATCGCTTCTTGATATAGGGGTCGGCCTGTTCGGCCAATTCGCGGATAAGCGCGAGGTGCTCGCGCAAAAACGTCTCGTCCGCCATCTCCGCTCCGAATCATCTTCGTCGCGGATACTGCCGTCTTATGCCGGGCGCCTTCGTATCGTTTGATACGTTAGCCGCGAGATGGTCTTCCCCGCCGGAGAGCGGATGCCGCGTCTATCGCCTGAAGAAGGACGACAGCGTCGATCCCGCCGACGCCGTCTCCGGCTTCGGCTGTGCGGCCGGCTGCGCCGCAGGAGCAGGCGCGGGCTCCTCGCGCTTCGACGAGCGTTTTGAGGAATAGCTGCGGCGATGCTTGTCCGGCTTGGCGGCGGGCGCGGGCGGCGGGGCGGTCTCGGCTTGCGGCACCGAGTCCTGGTTCTTGTCTGAGTTCTTCTCCTGAACTCGATCCTGAGTCTTCTCTTGCTTTTCCTGGCCGCCGCGCATTGACAGCCGCTGACCGTCGAACACGGTGGTCTCGCAGTGGCGGTCGTTCTCGGCGAGGCCGGCGCAGAGTTTTGCCGCAGCCGCCGCATTGATCAGCGGCCCGGCGCCGAGGCGGAGCTGCATGCCGAGGCCGGTGTTGCCTTCCTTGATCATGATGATCGGCCGCAGCGCTGCGATTTCGGGATTGGATTTGGTGACCCCGCGCCACAGTGCACGCAGGCCTTCCAGCGAGTTGGCGCCACCGAGATCAATCGCAAAGCGCGTCTGCTGGACCGCGATCGCGGGAGCCTCGCTTTCGGCAGCCTCTGGCGGCTTGACTGGTGCCGCAGCGACTTCGATCGGGGCGGGCACTGGATCGGGCTTCTTCTCGGCAGCCTTCTCAGTGGTCTTCTCAATGGTCTCGGGCTGAACCAGTTTCGGGGCGGCCGGATCGGGCGGCGCCATGATCGACTTGGACGGGACTAACGGAAGCATCGGCAGTGCCGAATTCGTCGCGGGCGACTGCGCGACGAGCGAGGCCGCCGCTGCGCTCTGTGGCGGCGGGATCGACGGCTCCTTTGCGGCCTCGGCGCGCGGCTTGTCGTTGGCCGCAGCCGGTGTCGAGGCGACCGGCCCGATGCCGGGCGCCGGCGGCCCGATCAAAGCCGGCGCGTCCTGAGGCTTCGCGACGGATGCCTGCGGCGGCGTTGTCGTCTGCTTGGCGATGGCGCCGGTGACGGAATCGAGCCCTTGCTCCAGCACGGTGACGCGCGAATAGAGCCGGTCGCGATCGGTGTTCAGCGTCTCGATGGCGGATGCGAGGCGTCGGGCCTCGTTCTGGCTCTCCTTGGTCAGGATCTGGAGCCGGTCGGCCTGGCGCGCGAGATCGGCGGACGCAACCTGGTCGCGCCGCCAGCCGAGCTGGGCCTGGTTGGCGAACACGGCAAGCACCACGGCGCCGACGGCCGCCACGCCCCATGAGCCCAGCCGCCACATCATGCCGCGATCGAACGAACTCTCCTCGGCCACAAGTCCGGAGAACAGCCCGCCGGTCTCCTTGGCGCCGAAGGCATCCGCCAGTGGGTCGGAATCCTTTGCCATGAACGTTAAGTGCCCAACCCCTGTCCGGCTTCCCCGAATCAATCAGGGAACATTAACAGGAAAAGCGTGTCGCACTTGAACTCCGGGCGTTTGCGGGGGTAGCAAGGCGATAGCTCATCAGGGCGGCCGTCGCCCGCTGGCGCCGATTGATTCGGCCGATTGACAGGATTTCGATGACCGCCCGTTCCAGCCTCACGATCGTGCTCGCCGCCGGCGAAGGCACGCGTATGCGCTCACATTTGCCGAAAGTGCTGCATCCGGTCGCGCACCAGAGCCTGCTCGCCCACGTGCTCGCCGCGGCGCCCAAGGGAACCGGCACCTCGCTCGCGGTCGTGATCGGACCCGACCATCAGGCGGTGGCGGACGAAGCAAAGCGCATCCGCCCCGACGCGCTCATCTTCGTGCAACAGGACCGGCTCGGCACCGCGCATGCGGTTCTGGCGGCGCGCGATGCCATTGCGCGGGGCGTGGATGATTTGCTGATTGCGTTCGGCGACACACCGCTGATTTCGGCCGAGACCTTTGCGCGGCTGCGCGCGCCGCTGGCCAAAGGCGCCGCGATTGCGGCGCTCGGCTTCCGCGCGGCCGATCCCACCGGCTATGGCCGCTTCATCGTCGAGGGCGACCGCCTGGTCGCGATCCGCGAGCAGGCCGATGCCAGTGCCGAGGAGCGCAAGATCGACCTGTGCAATGCCGGGGTCATGGCGATCGACGGGCGCCGCGCGCTCGCGATCCTCGACCAGATCGGCAATGCGAATTCCAAGGGCGAATATTATCTGACCGACGCGGTCGGCATTGTCAGCGAACGGGGATGGGATGCCGTGGTGATCGAAACCAGCGAGGACGAAGTGCGCGGCATCAACACCAAGGCGCAGCTCGCCGAGGCCGAAAGCGTGATGCAGGCGCGGTTGCGGAAAGCGGCGATGGAGGCCGGCGTCACGCTGATCGCGCCCGAAACCGTCTATCTCGCCGCGGATACCGTGTTCGGCAAGGACGTGACGATCGAGCCGTTCGTGGTGATCGGCCCCGGCGTTTCGATCGGCGACGGCACGGTGGTCCATTCCTTCTCGCATATCGTCGAGACCAAGCTCGGCAAGAAGGTCTCCATCGGCCCCTATGCGCGGTTGCGGCCCGGCACCTCGCTCGGCGACGGCGCGCGCATCGGCAATTTCGTGGAGACCAAGGCCGCGACGCTCGAGGCCGGCGTCAAGGTCAACCATCTCTCCTACATCGGCGACGCCACAATCGGCGCCAATTCCAACATCGGCGCCGGCACCATCACCTGTAACTACGACGGCTTCAAGAAGCACAAGACGATCATCGGGCAGGGCGCCTTCGTCGGCACCAACTCTTCGCTTGTCGCGCCGGTGACGATCGGCAACGGCGCCTATATCGGCTCGGGCTCGGTGATCACGCGCGACGTGCCTGATGACGCCATGGCGCTGGAGCGCAGCCCGCAGACCATCCGCGAAGGTGGTGCGGCCCGCTATCGCGAGATGAAGACGGGTGGCAAGAAGCTTGAAAAGAAGCCGGAGAAATGAGGCCCGCTACTCGTCGTCGGCGAATTCCGAGAAGATCGCGCGAGTCAGGCGCCAGCCGCGCGCCTTGGCACGCTTCGCCGGCTCGCCGGCGACGTGCTTGATGAAGACGGGCTTGCTTTCCTTGCCGCGCTGGGGCGGCGGCCAGTGCGCAAGGTTCGTACCGGTGGTCTCGCTGGCGCGCACAGACATCGATGACAGACCTTTGCGGTCGGATGAGCCTTTCATGGCCTTCTCTCCTCGGTCTGCAAGGGTTGGCCAAATTTGTTGACAACAAGTTAACGCGCGCGGTTTAAGGCCCAGCCAGTTCGACGCAGGCGAGGCGCGTTGCCATCGGTGCTGTCTCAATCAGCAATAATTATTGAGTATCTGGTTCCTTAGGAACTTCGCTAAAAACCGAGCGCGTCGTTTAGGCGATTTTTCGACGATTTGGGGGATATTGATCCGCATGTGCGGGATTGTCGGCATTCTCGGGCGCGAGCCGGTTGCAGAGCAATTGGTGGATTCGCTCAAACGTCTTGAATATCGCGGCTATGATTCCGCGGGCGTCGCCACGCTCGAGGGCAAGCATCTCGAGCGCCGCCGCGCCGAGGGCAAGCTGAAGAATCTGGAGAAGCGGCTGGAAGCCGAGCCGCTCAAGGGCACGACCGGAATTGGTCACACCCGCTGGGCCACCCACGGCAAGCCGACCGTGAACAATGCGCACCCGCACGCGACCGAGCGTGTCGCCGTGGTCCACAACGGCATCATCGAGAATTTCCGCGAGCTGCGCGAGGAGCTCGAGAAGAAAGGCACGGTGTTCCACACCCAGACCGACACCGAGATCGTGCTGCATCTCGTCGACGATCTGCTCACGCGCGGCAACAAGCCGGTGGAAGCGGTGAAATTGACATTGGCGCGGCTGCGCGGCGCGTTCGCGCTCGGCTTCATCTTCGCCGGCGAGGACGATTTGATGATCGGCGCCCGCAATGGTCCGCCGCTCGCGATCGGCTATGGCGACGGCGAGATGTATCTCGGCTCCGACGCCATCGCGCTCGGGCCGTTCACCGACACGATCAGCTATCTCGAGGACGGCGACTGGGTCGTGCTGACCCATACGAGCGCTTCTATCTTCGACAAGGACGGCCACGCCGTCCAGCGCGAGAAGACCAAGCACGCCGCCTCGACCTCGCTGGTCGACAAGGCCAACTATCGCCACTTCATGGCCAAGGAAATCCACGAGCAGCCTGAAGTGGTCGGCCACACGCTGGCACGCTATGTCGACATGGCGACCGAGCGGGTCTCGCTGCCGGTCAAGCTGCCGTTCGACTTCAAGAATATCCAGCGCATCAACATCACGGCGTGCGGCACTGCGAGCTACGCCGGGTTCGTTGCAAAATACTGGTTCGAGCGTTTCGCGCGCGTGCCGGTCGAGGTCGATGTCGCCTCCGAATTCCGCTACCGCGAGGCGCCCTTGCGCAAGGGTGATCTCGCCATCTTCATTTCGCAATCGGGCGAGACCGCCGACACGTTGGCGGCGCTGCGTTACGCCAAGGACCAGGGCGTGCACACGGTCGCGGTCGTCAACGTGCCGACCTCGACGATCGCGCGCGAAAGCGAGACCGTGCTGCCAACGCTGGCCGGCCCCGAGATCGGCGTCGCCTCGACCAAGGCCTTCACCTGCCAGCTCATGGTGCTGGCAAATCTTGCGATCGCGGCCGGCAAAGCCCGCGGCGAACTGTCCGACGAGGACGAGACCAAGCTCGTCCACGGGCTCGTCGAGATTCCGCGTTTGATGTCGGATGCGCTCACCACCGAGCTCCAGATCGAGAAGCTCGCCCGCGAGATCGCGAAATCGCGCGACGTGCTCTATCTCGGTCGCGGCACCAGCTTCCCGCTTGCCCTCGAAGGCGCGTTGAAGCTGAAGGAGATCTCCTACATTCACGCCGAGGGTTATGCCGCCGGCGAGCTCAAGCACGGTCCGATCGCGCTGATCGACGAGACAATGCCCGTCGTCGTCATCGCGCCGTACGACCGGGTGTTCGAAAAGACCGTCTCCAACATGCAGGAGGTCGCCGCTCGCGGCGGCAAGATCATCCTGATGACCGACGCAAAAGGCGCGGCGGAGGCGACCGTCGAATCCCTCGTCACCATCGTCATGCCCGACATGGCGGCGGCCTTCACGCCGATGGTCTATGCCGTCCCGGTTCAGCTGCTCGCCTATCATACGGCGGTGATCATGGGGACCGACGTCGACCAGCCGCGCAATCTCGCGAAATCCGTGACCGTGGAATAGGCAGAAGGGTCGGGCCGGAACGCTTCGTGGTCTTCCAAAACCTGCTAGAAGACCCTAGCTTGAACGAAGCGACCGACCTGGAACCCGAATGAACCCCCGTGACGACGCGCCTGCGCCTCTTGATCCCGTGCCGGAGACGCATACCGGCCTGATGGGCCGCTTCCGCAACTATTTCCTCACCGGTCTCGTGGTGACGGGACCGGTTGCGATCACCTTTTATCTGGTTTGGTGGTTCGTCACCTGGGTCGATGGCGTGGTGCGGCCGTTCGTGCCGCTGGCCTATCGGCCTGAAACCTACATGCCGTACGTCATCCCCGGCTGGGGACTGATTGTCGCATTCTTCACGCTGACTCTGGTCGGCTTTCTCGCGGCCAATTTGATCGGCCGGACGCTGGTCGATGTCGGCGAGACCTTCCTCGGCCGCATTCCGGCAGTGCGCGCCATCTACCGCGGCCTCAAGCAGGTGTTCGAGACCCTGTTCTCGGGCAAGGGCTCGAGCTTCCGCAAGGTCGGCCTGGTCGAGTTTCCCTCGCCGGGCATGTGGTCGATCGTGCTGATCTCGCAATCGCCGAACGAGGATGTCTCCCGCAGCCTGCCGGGTCAGGAGGAGCACGTCTCGGTGTTTCTGCCTTGCTCGCCGAACCCGACCACCGGCTTCTTCTTCTACGTGCCCAAGAGCAAGATCGTCGAGGTCGACATGAGCACCGAAGACGCCGCGACGCTGATCATGTCGGCCGGCGTCGTGCAGCCGGGCTCGGCGCCCGACCCGAAGAAGGCGGCGGCGCTGGCGGGCATGGCGAATGCCGCGCGTATTGCCAACGCCTCGGCGGCGCTGCAGCCCCAGCCTGCGAAGGTGGAGTAGGGCCATTCCTCTGCGGGATGGCCGCCGCTCACGCGGGCGTCCCGTCCTCTGCTAGTCTCCGGTGAATCGAGCGCGTTGCTCGGACTTCGATCTGGAGTGCACGATGTCCAAAACCATTGCGATCCTCGCGCCCGGTGCCATGGGCAGTGCCGTGGCCCGCCGTCTCGGCGAGCACGGTGCGCGTGTGTTGACGTCGTTGAAAGGGCGGAGCGAGGCGACGCGCAAACGCGCGGTGGATGCCGGCATGATCGGCGCCGAGGACGACGCGATCGCGGACGCCGACATCATCCTCTCGATCGTGCCGCCGGGCGAAGCCGTGGCGCTTGCCGAGCGGCTGGCCGGGCTGATCGTCCGGCGCGAGAAGAAGCCGGTTGTCGTCGATTGCAATGCCGTCAACGTCGACACCGTGATGAGGATCGAGGAGATCATCGGCTCGGCACAGGCGCCGTTCGTCGATGCCGGCATCATCGGGTTCCCGCCCCAGCCCGGTGGCAAGAGCCCGGCCTTCTACATGTCGGGCGAGCACGCCAAGGATGTCGCCGTGCTGAAAGACCTCGGGCTCGACGTGCGGATCGTCGAAGGGCCGGTCGGTGCCGCGTCCGCGCTGAAAATGTCGTACGCCGGGATCGTCAAGGGCCTCGCCGGGATCGGCTCGGCGATGGTGGTCGCGGCAACGAAAGCGGGGGCTGCGGATGCGCTGCGCGACGAACTCGCACTCAGCCAGCCCGCGGTTCTGGCCCGGCTCGAAGTCGCGCTGCCGGACATGATCCCGAAGGCCTATCGCTGGGTTGCGGAGATGCGCGAGATTTCCGGCTTCCTCGGCCCCGATCATCCGGCCAGCCAGGTTTACGAAGGCTTTGCGCGCTGGTTCGAGCATCTCGCCGAGGACGCGAAGGGCGAGGCGGCGGATACCGACCTGATGAAGGCATTCGCCGCGCGTATCGCGCAGACAAAATCCTGATCGTCCGGTCTCGCGTCACCGCCATCGATCATGTGCCGTGCACCGAATCCAGAAAACCCTGGATGTCCCGATCGCGTCGCAAGCGCACCACCGGGACGTCAGCGCCATACTGCACGCGCTCGGCCTCGATGACAGGCGCGCGCTCGGTGTCATAGCGCCACGCTTCCCGCATCAATTTCCAGTCGAACTGTTCGGGACACCCCTCCGGAAGGTCAGGCCGGGTCTTGTCGCGATCGAAGGCGGAGCGCAGGAGAATGCGCCACTGGCAGAGCCAGCGCGGGCGGTCGATGACGACAAGTGTATCGGCGCGCGCGAGCGTGAGATCGAAGGCAAGTCCCGAGAAGCTGCCGTCGACGACCCATGCGTCGCCCGCGATCGCATCAGCGACGCGCGCCCGGAAGCTCGGCTTGTCGGACGGCTTCCAGCCCGGCCGCCAGTAGAGCACGTCGAGATGCACCACCGGCAGCCCGAGCTTTCGCCCGAGATTCCGGGAGAGGCTCGTCTTGCCGCTACCCTGACAGCCCACGACGATGATCCGGCGCATCGTCGTAGGGTCCCATAAAGTGGGGCCCCGGGGAAGAGGAGGCCTGCTGGACGCGCGTTATTACCTGGCATGTAATTGAGCCAATCCGCAGCCTGGCTACTGTCCCGCTCATCCACCCGACAGGACGCATTCAATCAAGCCTCCTGTTGCGTGCGTGTCAGTGCATGAGGAGAGCGATATGCAAGTCATGTTTACGAAGAAGGAGCCGCCGCAATGGCTGCTCGACATGTGGCGGGAGATCGACGACAAGACCTTTGGACGAGGCTTCGACTGTTTCGCGGAGGACGCCGTCTGCAATCTCGGCGTCGCTGATTGGAAGGGACGCGAGGTGATCCGCGCCAATCTGAAGGCCTTCATCGACACCGGATTCACGGCGCTCCATCACATCACCGAATATTGGGACGCGGGCTCGCTGAAGGTGTTTCGGGGTGTCGTCGACATGACACCCGATGATCCTTCGATGAAGACGGTTCATCCCACGATGACGCACTTCTTCTACATGGACGAGAGGGACGCGACCAAGGTACGGCACTGGGTCGGCGCCGTGGGGCCGGTCGCCTTCGGTTGATCGCTACGAACCTGCTACCATCGGCGGCGGTGCCTCGGATAAGCCGACGCACCGCCGCCGATGCGCCTTGACGATGCCGCACCTCGACAGGAAGGATCAGTCGGCCATGAAAGCGACGGCCAGTGCCATCAAGACGCGCGCCAATTCCGCGGGCGCGCTGCTGCGTCAATGGCGGGACATTCGCGGCAAGACACAGCTCGATTTGTCCTTCGACGCCGGCGTCTCGCAGAAGCACATCAGCTTCGTCGAGAGCGGCCGCAGCGTTCCGAGCCGCCAGATGCTGCTCGATCTTGCGCAAGCCCTCGACGTGCCCCTACGCGAACGCAACGAGCTGCTGCTGGCCGCCGGCTATGCGCCGTCCTATTCCGATCCCGCGCTCGAGGCGCCCGCCATGACGAGCATCAACCGTGCCCTGCAACGCATGCTGCGTCAGCACGAGCCGTTTCCCGCCATCGTCATGGACCGGTACTGGAACGTGCTGATGACCAATGAGGCTGCGCCGCGTCTGTTCAATTGCTTCATCGACATGTCGGCGCGGCCGGCGCCACGAAACCTGCTGCATCTCATGTTCGATCCGGAGGGCATGCGCCCCTTCATCGCGAACTGGCCGCAGACCGCACGCGGGCTGCTCGCACGGGTGTATCGCGAGGCGGTCGGACACGTGGTTGACATCAGGACGAAGGCGCTGCTGGAGGAGCTGTCGCAATACCCCGGGGTGAAGCCGGAATGGCGTGCGCCGTCGGCCTCCGATGCGATGCCGATGATTCCGCTGTCCTTCGTCAAGGGCGGTGTGACGCTGGACTACTTCTCCCTGATCACGACGGTCGGAACGCCGCAGACGGTGACGGCGGAGGAGCTGCGGCTCGAGTGCATGTTCCCCGCCACTGAGGCGACCGAAGCGGAGCACGGCAGGTTCTTGGGTGCGCACGCCGGGTGAGGGGCGTCGCCGCGAGTCAACCCGGTCGCTATGTGCCGAGCTCGACCCACACCGTCATTGCGAGCGCAGCGACGCAATCCAGAATCCCTCCGCGGTAAGACTCTGGATTGCTTCCGCCTTCGCTAAAGCTTCGGCGGACAAGTCGCTGCGCTCGCAATGACGAGGAGGAGACGTCGCGAGGCTCATCTGTTATTGTTTCTGCGGAAGCGGTCACTCCGCATTGGGAGTTCGAATGAGAGTACTTGTGATCGGCGCGGGAGCGCTTGGAGGCTATTACGGAGCGCGCCTGGTCCGAGCCGGCGGCGACGTGACCTTTCTGGTGCGGGCCGGGCGTGCGGAGCAATTGCGACGGAATGGATTGCACGTCGCGAGCCCGCATGGCGATTTCGCCGTGCAGCCGAACGTCATCCTGGCCAACGATCTCAAGGAAACGTTCGATGTGGTGCTCGTCGGGGTGAAATCCTACTCGCTCGACGATGCGATGGCCCAGTTTGCCCCGGCGGTTGGCGCCAACACGATGATTTTGCCGATCCTCAACGGGTTGAAACATGTCGACGCCCTGACTGCGCGGTTCGGCGCGAGCTCCGTCCTCGGCGGGCTCGCGAACGTCAGCGCCGGGCTCGACGCGGATGGCCGTGTCGTTCAGTTCATGGCCAATCAGACCATCGTCTTCGGCGAGATCGAGGGTTCGCTAAGCGAGCGTGTGCTGGCGCTGGAGACGCTGCTGCATGTGCCCGGTATCGACGTGCGCGCCAGCGAAGCGATCATGCAGGACATGTGGGAGAAATTCGTCCAGCTCTCGACGCTCGCCGGCATCACCTGCCTGATGCGTGCAAGCATCGGAGACATTCTGGCCGTTCCGAACGGCGAGCAATCCATCTTCCGCCTGTTCGCGGAATGCTGCTCCGTCGCGACGGCCTCGGGTTTTGAGCCGCGAGCGCCTTTCATCGAGTTTGACCGGAAGCTGTTCACGACCCCGGACTCCCCGCTCAAGGCCTCGATGCTGCGTGATATCGAGCGCGGCTCGATTACCGAGGCGGAGCATATCCTCGGCGATATGGCCAACCGGGCCCGTGCACTCGGCGTCGACACGCCGCTGCTGGATTTGGCCCGCGCGCATGTGGCGGCCTATGAGATTGGGCGGCAACGAGCGGCCAGCTAACCCGCTCCGATCAGCGGGATCGCTTCATCCCGCTCATACAGATACAGCAGGCATCGCAGTGCCTCGCCGCGCTCGCCCTTGAGTTTCGGATCGTCCTTCAGGATGCGCAGCGCCTCGTCGCGGGCCTGCGTGATGAGCTGGCCGTGCACCTCCGAGCGCGCGATGCGGTAGCCGGGCAGGCCGCTCTGGCGTACGCCGAGCACATCGCCTTCGCCGCGCAGCTTCAGATCTTCCTCGGCGATGCGAAAACCGTCGGTGGTCTCGCGGATCACCTTCAGCCGCGCCTTCGACATCTCGCCGAGCGGGTCGGAGTAGAGCAGCAGACAGGTCGAGGCCTCCGAGCCGCGTCCGATGCGACCGCGCAATTGATGGAGCTGGGCGAGGCCAAAGCGTTCGGCGTTCTCGATCACCATGATGGTCGCCGCCGGCACGTCGACACCGACCTCGACCACGGTGGTCGCGACCAGCAGGCCGATCTCGTGGGCGGCGAACTGGCCCATGACGCGGTCCTTCTCGGTGCCCTTCATCTGGCCATGGACGAGACCGACGCGGTCGCCGAAACGCTTCTGCAGGCTTTCGAAGCGCTTGGTCGCATTGGTCAGGTGCTCGGTACCCTCAGCCTCGGATTCCTCGACCAGCGGGCAGATCCAGTAGACCAGCTTGCCGGATTCAAGCGCGCGGCCGATGCTGGCCGTGACCTCTTCGAGGCGGCTCATCGATATGGTGCGGGTTTCGATCGGCTGGCGGCCGGCCGGCTTCTCCCTGAGCTCGCTGATGTCCATGTCGCCGAAATAGGTCAGCACCAGCGTGCGCGGAATCGGCGTGGCGCTCAGCACCAGCACGTCGACGGCCTCGCCCTTCGAGGTCAGCGCCAGCCGCTCGCGCACGCCAAATCGATGCTGCTCGTCGACGACGGCGAGGGCGAGATCGCTGAAGATCACGTCGTCCTGGATCAGCGCATGGGTGCCGACCAGGAGGTCGATCTCGCCGGCTTCGAGCTGTGCCAGCAGGTCCCGCCGCTCCTTGCCCTTTTCGCGGCCGGTGAGGATCGCGACCCGCATGCCCGCGCGCTCGGCGAGCGGCGCGATGGTCTTGATGTGCTGACGCGCCAGGATTTCGGTCGGCGCCATCAGGGCGGCCTGCTTGCCGACCTCGGTAACGGCAGCGGCCGCGAGCAGCGCGACCACGGTCTTGCCGGAGCCGACGTCACCCTGGAGCAGACGCAACATGCGCACCGGCTGTTGTAGATCGCTCGCGATGGCGGCTGCCGCGTCGCGCTGGGAGATTGTCAGCGCATAGGGCAGGGCATCGATGATCTTGTTGCGGAGGTGCCCGTCGCCGGCGTTGCGCACACCGGCCGGGCGGCGCAATTGCGCGCGAATCAGGGCAAGCGCAAGTTGCCCGGCCAGGAGCTCGTCGAAGGCGAGGCGCGACCAGAACGGCTGGTCGGGCAGAATGTCGGTGAGCTCGACCGGCTGGTGCACGCGATTAAGCGCCTCGGTGATCGGCGGGAAGCTGCAGCGGCGCAGCACCTCCGGGCTGATCCATTCCGGCAGCGCCGGCAGCTTCTGCAGCGCCTGCGCGACCGCGCGGCGCAGCGAGCCGAGTGCAAGGCCTTCGGTCAAGGGATAGACGGGATCGATGCCGGAGAGTTTTGAAATCGCCTCCTCGTCCAGCACCCGGTCGGGATGCACGATCTGCGGGATGCCGTCGTACATCTGCAGCGTGCCTGAGACGAAGCGCTTCTCGCCGATCGGCAGCAGCTTCTCGACATAGCCGGGCTTGGCGCGGAAGAACGTCAGCACGACGTCGCCGGTGTCGTCGCTGGCGTAGACGAGGTAGGGCGCGCGGGCATTGCGCGGCGGGGGCGGGCGGTGGCGGTCGACCGTGACCTCCAGCGTGACCATGGTTCCCTGCACGGCGTCGCGGATCTTCGGCCGCGCGCGGCGGTCGATGACTTGGCTCGGCAAATGCAGCAACAGATCGACCAGCCGCGGCGTCTCGCTGCGGCTGAGCAGATATTGCAGCAGCTTGTCCTGCTTCGGACCGACGCCGGGCAGGCTGGTCACGGGGGCAAACAGCGGGTTGAGCAGGCTGGGGCGCATCAGGCGAATCTAGGACCGTTTTCGCTCGTCATGCCCGGCTTTATGCCCGGCATCCACGTGTTTTTTCGTGTCCCTGCGGCGGCAGCGGCCATGACAAATCGAGGGCTGACAGGGCCCGCCCGAGTAGCTATATCACCCCGGCCCGGCACGTCCGGGCTTTTGGCGTTTGACTGGAATTGAGACATGACGGGAACGACACGATCGAGCAACGGGCTGGACGACCGCCGCAAGCGGCTTCTGTTCCGCTGCTGGCACCGCGGCACGCGCGAGATGGACCTGATCCTCGGCCGCTTCGCGGATGCCGAGATTGGCAATCTGTCCGATGACGAGCTGACGCAGCTCGAGACCCTGCTCGAAGAGGCCGATCCCGACCTCTATGCCGCCATCACCGGTGACAAGGTGCTTGCCGCCGAAATCACCGGCCCGCTGTTTGCGCGCATCAAGGCGTTTCCGATCGCGGACCGCGACGTATGAAGGCGGGGATGAAATCGCCGGCCGAGCTGCTCACGCCCGGCCGCGCGCTGACGCTTGCCAATGTCGCCGAGGGTGCCGAGGGTCTCGTCGTCTCCGATCTCGCGCGCGCCATCGCGGCGCGGCCGAAGAAGCCGGCCGTCAGCCTCGCGGTGATCTGCCGCGACGGGCCGCGGATGCAGCAGCTCGAACGGGCCCTGCAGTTCTTCGCGCCCGATTTGCCCGTGCTGACCTTCCCGGCCTGGGACTGCCAGCCCTATGACCGCGTCTCGCCGCATGGCGGCGTCCTCGCGCAGCGCCTGACGACGCTGGCACGGCTGGCGTCCCTGACCGGTAGCGACAAGCCGCTGATCGTGCTGACCACGGTGAACGCCGCCGTGCAGCGCGTGCCGGCGCGCGACCTCGTCGCGGCGCAGGCGCTGTCGGTCGCGCCGGGCAACGTCGTGCCGATGGACACCATCGTCGCCTGGCTCGAGCACAACGGCTACAATCGCTCCTCGACCGTGCGCGAGCCCGGCGAATACGCCGTGCGCGGCGGCATTCTGGACCTGTTTCCGGCCGGCCTGGAGCAGCCCGTCCGCTTCGACTTCTTCGGCGACAGCCTGGAATCGATCCGCACCTTCGATGCCGAGACCCAGCGCACGCTGCTCGACATGCGCGCGCTCGATCTCGTGCCGATCTCCGAATTCCAGCTCGTCACCGACACCATCCGCCGCTTTCGCATGGGCTATGTCGCCGAGTTCGGCGCCCCCGAGCGCGACGATGCGCTCTACGAGGCCGTCAGCGAGGGCCGCCGTCATCCCGGCATGGAGCACTGGCTGCCCCTGTTCCAGGACCGGATGGACACGCTGTTCGACTATCTGCAAGGGGCAGCCGTCGCGATCGAGCCGCAGGCCGAGGACGCCATCCGCGAGCGCTTCAAGCAGATCCTCGATTATTACCAGGCGCGCCGCGATGCGATGGAGCATCCGGGCGGCGGCGCCATCTACAAGCCGCTGCCGCCTGACCGGCTCTATTTGACCGAGGAGGAGTGGGCCAAGCGCGAGAGCGGGATGCCGTTGGTGCGGCTGACGCAGTTTTCGGTTCCTGCCGATGGTACCAGCGTGGTCGATGCCGGGGCACGCAAAGGCCGCGACTTCGCCCCGGAGCGCAACGACAACAAGGTCAACGTCTTCGAAGCCGTCGTCGCACATGTGCATGGGCTGCTGACAAGCCGCAAGAAGGTGGTCATCGCGCTCTGGACGGAGGGCTCGCGCGACCGCATGACCTCGATGCTGCGCGATCACAAGCTCACGCCCGTAACCAGCGTCAATAGCTGGCGCACGGTGCAGGCGACACCGCGCAACGAGACCATGCTCGCCGTGCTCGGCCTGGAAAGCGGTTTCGAGACCGACGAGATCGCGCTCATCAGCGAGCAGGACATCCTTGGCGACCGCCTGGTGCGGCCGCGCAAGGCGAGCCGCAAGCTCGACAATTTCATCTCGGAGGTGACGAGCCTCGCCGCCGGCGACATCGTGGTCCATGTCGATCACGGCATCGGCCGCTTCATCGGCCTGCAGACGCTCGACGTCGCCGGCGCGCCCCATGACTGCCTCGAACTGCATTATGCCGCCGAGACCAAGCTGTTCCTGCCGGTCGAGAACATCGAGCTGCTGTCGCGCTACGGCTCCGACCAGACCACGGTCGAACTCGATCGTCTTGGCGGCTCGGGCTGGCAGACGCGCAAGGCCAAGCTCAAGAACCGCATCCGCGAGATCGCGGGCGAGCTGATCAAGATCGCCGCCGAGCGCCACCTCCATGAGGCGCCGAAACTGCCGGTGCAGCCGGGCCTCTACGACGAGTTCTGCGCGCGCTTCCCCTATGACGAGACCGAGGATCAGCTTGGCGCGATCGAGTCCACGCTCAAGGACCTCGAGCTTGGCCGTCCCATGGACCGGCTGATCTGCGGCGACGTCGGGTTCGGCAAGACCGAGGTGGCGCTGCGCGCCGCCTTCGCCGTGGCGCTGGAAGGCAAGCAGGTCGCGGTCGTGGTCCCGACCACGCTGCTCGCCCGTCAGCACCACAAGACGTTCACCGACCGTTTCAAGGGTTTCCCGGTGCAGGTCGCGCAGGCCTCGCGCCTGGTCCCGGCCAAGCAGCTCAATCTGGTCAAGAAAGGCCTCACCGACGGCTCGGTCGATATCGTCGTCGGCACCCATGCGCTGCTCAGCAAGTCGATCAAGTTCCGCGACCTCGGCCTGCTGATCGTCGACGAGGAGCAGCATTTCGGCGTCACCCACAAGGAGCGGCTGAAGCAGCTCCGCGCCGAGGTGCACGTGCTGACGCTGTCGGCCACGCCGATCCCGCGCACGCTCCAGCTCGCGCTGACCGGCGTGCGCGAGCTCTCGATCATCGCATCGCCGCCGGTCGACCGTCTCGCGGTCCGCACCTTCGTCGCTCCGCACGATCCCCTGATGATCCGCGAGGCGCTGCTGCGCGAGCGCTATCGCGGCGGCCAGGCGTTCTACGTGGTGCCGCGCATCGACGACCTCGCCGAGGTCAAGGACTTCCTCGACAAGAACGTGCCGGAGATGAAGGTCGCGGTCGCGCATGGGCAGATGCCGCCCGCCGTGATCGAGGACATCATGACCGCGTTCTACGACGGTAAGTTCGACATCCTGCTGTCGACCACGATCGTGGAATCCGGCCTCGACATTCCCAACGCCAACACGCTGATCGTGCATCGCGCCGACATGTTCGGCCTCGCCCAGCTCTATCAGCTCCGCGGCCGCGTCGGCCGTTCCAAGCTGCGGGCCTATGCGCTGTTCACGCTGCCGGCGCAGCAGAAGATCACGGCGCAGGCCGAGCGCCGGCTCACCGTGTTGCAATCGCTGGAGACGCTGGGCGCGGGCTTCCAGCTCGCCTCGCACGACCTCGACATCCGCGGCGCCGGCAACATCCTGGGCGAGCAGCAGTCCGGCCATATCAAGGAGGTCGGCTTCGAGCTCTATCAATCGATGTTGGAGGAGGCGATCGTCAATCTCAAGGCCGGCGTGTCCGAGCCCGCCGCCGATCGCTGGTCGCCGACCATCACCATCGGCATGCCCGTGCTCATTCCGGAGGACTATGTCGGCGATCTGTCGGTGCGGCTGTCGCTCTACCGCCGGCTCGCTGACCTCGACAGCGAGGAGGAGATCGAGAACTTCGGCGCCGAGATGCGCGATCGTTTCGGCGTGCTGCCGGACGAGGTGCGCTATTTGTTCAAGGTGGCCGCAATCAAGGCGTTCTGCCGTCAGGCCAATGTCGGCAAGATCGATGCCGGTCCGAAGGGCGCCGTCATCGCCTTCCGTGATAATTCATTCGCCCATCCCGACCGCCTGGTGTCGTTCATCCGCAGCCACGGCCAGGCCGCGAAGGTACGGCCCGACATGAAGGTGGTGTTCCTGCAGGATTGGGAAACGCCGGAAGAGCGTCTCGCCGGCACCACCGAGATCATGCGCCAGCTGGCGCAGCTCGCGCAGAGCAAGAAGGCGGCGTAGAAGTTTCCGGGTGCGGCGCGGCGCGAAACGACGCGCCGCACCCGGATCCCGGAACAGCGACATATGATCACTTGCGGAATGATCGAACAGTTGCTACCTTCAATCTATCGAGTTTCGGCCGAACGACTTGGCCTCGCCGCTGAAAAGCGCGCCTGACTGACGACCCTCCCTCCAGATCTCGACGACACCCACCGCGCTTCTGAGCGCGGCTAAACGTTTATCTATCTTAAAGGACGATCCCCATGACGACGGGAACTGTGAAGTGGTTTAACAGCCAAAAGGGCTTCGGATTCATTCAGCCGGACGAAGGCAGCCAGGATGTCTTCGTTCATATCAGCGCCGTTGAACGCGCCGGCATGAATACCCTCAACGAAGGGCAGAAGGTTTCTTTTGAAATCGTTGCAGATCGCCGGACCGGCAAGTCTGCTGCTGAAAATCTGCGCGCCGCATAGGCTGCCGCAATCTCAATGACGTTGCTTTGACCACGGATGTACTGGCAGAGCTTCGGATCTTTGAACCCGCGACCGTGCACCGGCCGCGGGTTTTTTGCGCCGGCTGTCGGCCGTCGCGAATGAGAATGCGAACGGTGTTTCGCGTAGAGATTCCACATAAGAGCAGTCGAACTCCGACGGCAGCGAGCGCTGGCGGATGACTATGACGCCGCCCGCGACGCATCGGCCGACAGCCGCCCAAGCAGCGACCGTCCCGTATCCGACGGCGACAGCGAATCCACCGAGACGACGGGATCGCTGCGCATCTCGTGCTTGCCGTTCGACGTGTGCCGCATCACTGCAGAGAGGCGGCGGGCGATCATGTGCGCGGTGCGGAAGTCGGTCTCCGCGAATACGACGATGACCGACCCGTCCTTTTGCGCCACGCCAAAATCCATCTGCCGCATCAGGCGGCTGAGAATGCGCGCGGCATCGAGCTGGGCGCGGGAACTGCCGGGATCGAAGGCGAAACGCGCGACCGAGAGGCCGCCGCCGCGGGCCAGCGTCTGCTCGACCGCCTTGGCAAAATCGCGCGCAAAAGCCTCCACCGTGAGCAGGCCGCTGCGCGGGTCGAGCCAGCCGCCGGCGTCGATCGAGCGCAGCGTGCGGCTCAGCTGGGCTTCCATGGCGTGCTGGCGGATCAAGGGCAGCGCGTTGGCGGCGACCTTCGGCGGCTCGCCCGGGATCAGCTCGAGATTGGGCAGGTCGTAAGTCTGCGTCAATTGATGCGCGGTGACGACCACGGGCAGGCTGCGGAAGCGGGTGTCCTCGGCGAGGACCGTGAGGAAGGCATCGGTCACGCGGGGGGTAAAACCTTCGGCGAGCACGACGCCGTCGAGGTCGCGGGTGTTGAGATGCTTGGCCGCCGCCTCGATCGAGAGCGCCCCGATGACGCCGACGCGCTCGCCGAGCGCGACGGAAAGCGCAGGGTAAGCCGCGCCGCGACCAATCAGAAGCACCGTGGCATCGCGAACGGGATCAGCCTCCGGCAGCGCGACTTTCACCTCGGGCAGCCGGCGCAGCACCGTGGCATGGAGCGTGCGAATCCGTAGTGCGGCGCGAAGCCGCGCGATCAGGCGTTCGGAATGGCCGGCGCGCGAGGAGGAGAAAGGCAGGGCGTTGTGCGGGAGTGCGCCTGCCGCATCCAGCGCCACGAAGGGAAGGTAAGGCGATTGCTCCGCGATTTTCCTGGCGAGTAGCGCCAGATGCGGCTCGTGCCCGGCATCCATCGCGGCGAGAACCACGGCCGGCTGCACCTCTTCGACCGCGCGCACAGCGCCGGCCCAACCGGTGTCGATCACGGGGAAGAATCGCGCCTCGTCCAGCGCCGCGATGAAGGCCGGCCGCTCGCCATTGGACACAAACAGGATCGGGCCGGCCTGGGACATCGAGAGACTCTGATCACACGACAGGTGCCGCGCAATCTAGTCCCGCCGCCTTAATGCAGCGTCAATGGAACGGTCGAAACTACGCTTAGACCGGCCCGGAACGGTCGCGAAAAGCTTCGACCATCAGAGGGTTAAGTCCGAGTTCGCTGAGCGCCTCGCGGGCGCGGGCATTGTCCTGGGCGCGGCCCGCGAGCCGGTGACCGGAGAGCCGGTCGGGCAGCGCGGTCAGCAGGGCGCCCTGGCCGAGCCGTCGCGCCCATTCCTGGAGGTCGTTGGAGAGGAAGCGGTAGCCGCCGACGGCCATGATCCCGGAGGGCGGCGCGGTGATGCAGATCGCGCCGCTGGGACGATCGAGCCGCGCGGCATAGCCGGTATCGACATAGTCGCGTGGCGGCTGCGCGATCAGGGTGTCGCCGACCGGCGGCGGCGGGGCGTAGGCCGCGATCGGTACCATCGGGCCGCGCAGCCCGAGCGTGCCCTTCGGCGTCAGCAGAATCTCGCCGGCGATCGACGAACCCGACTGCTCGCGCGGCGCGCCATGCGGTCCCGGCATCACCGGCACCGGCATGCCGTTTTCGCCACGCCGGGCGCCGAACAGTCCGGCCTCGCCGAACAGATAGACGTCCGTGAACGGCGCTTGCGGCGCGATCCATGCCTCGCTCGCCGCCACCTGCTCGGGGGCACGCCACAGGCCGATGACGTTGCGCAAGGTCGGCATCCGCGCCGCAAGATCGGAATCGCCGAGCCGCTGGGCAAATTGCGCCGGCGCGATCAGCACGTCGCATTCGTGCGCGTTGATCTGCTGCTCCAGCACGTCGTTGTCGAACGGATGATGCAGCGCCAGCGTGCCGCCGCACAGCAGCCACACCGCGAGCGAGGAGGCCAGCCCTGCGAACGACATCGGCGTGAACGCCGCCATCACGGTCGCGCCTTGCCTGATGTCGGCTTCCAGCGACATCGCGAGCCCACCGGCGATCAGGCTGAAATGCGGCCGTGGCACCGGACGAAAGCCTTCCGCGGTGACGTCGAAGGAGATCATCGCCGCCTTGCGGCCATCCTGAATCACGGCGCGCGCGGTGCCGGGCGGACGGGCCAAGACGTCGTCGAGCGAGGCCATACCTTCGGGCAGGTTGGTGCCGAAGCCGCAGACATGGCGAATCGAGAAGGCTTCCGCGGCCGCGTGCATCGCGAGATCGGAATAGCTGACACCGTCGACCGTGCTCATGGTGACGATGGCGCGCGCCGCGGTGCGGTTGAGAGCGGCGGTCAGTTCGGCATGGCGCCAGAGCAGCGGCAGCACGGCGACGACGAGGCCGGCGCGATGGGCGGCGAGCACGGTGAGCACGAACTCGACCGTGTTCGGCAGCTGGATGGCGATGACGGAATTGGCCGGCAGGCCCGATTCGACGAAATAGGCGGACAGTGCCTCGATGGCCGTGTCAGCCTCGGCATAGCTCATCCGCCGCGGCTGGTGCCCGGTCACGCGGAACTTGTTCAGGGGATCGAGCAGAGCGGTCGCGTGCGGCTGCCGCATCAGCGTGCGCTGAAATAGCGTGTCGAGCGTCGGCGATACGGCTGGCTGGTTCACGGCGTCACTTTGCTTGATGAGCTTTCGGCGGCCCCTTCGACCACCAGGTCTCCGGCAAATAGCCGGACAGCGAGGTGGCCTCTGGCCGTTCTATCCGATTCCAGCGCGCGATCCATTGCTCGGATACGTTAAACAGGGGGATTGTGTAGAAACCGGAGATCAAAGCGCGATCGAGCGCCCGTACCGCCGACACGAAATCCGTATGTTCACGGGCTTCCAGCAGTGCGGCGATCATCGCATCGACCGCGGGATCCCGGGCCCCCATGTAATTGCGGGTGCCCGGATTGTCTGCGGCAGCGCTCCCCCAGTAGAAATATTGCTCGTTGCCGGGTGACAGCGACTGGTCCCAGCGGTTCTGGATCATGTCGAATTCGTAGGCGAGCCGGCGCTGGTCGAACTGCACGGGATCGACCGATCGCACGCTCGGCTCGATGCCGGCGCGCCTGAGGTCGCGCTGGAACGCAAGCGCGACGCGTTCCTGGTCGCGGGTCGTGACCAGGATCTCGAAGGTGAAGGGCTGCTTGGTCGCGCGGTTGCGCAGCACGGTGCCGTCGAGATCGTAGCCGGCCTCCGACAACAGCTTCAGGGCTGCGCGGAGCGTCGTCCGGTCGCGGCCCGAACCGTCGGTCACCGGCAGGCGGTAGCTGCCGTCCAGGATGTCAGGCGGGATCTGCGCGGCGAACGGCTTGAGCAGCTCGCGCTCGCGCGCATCGGCGGGATGGCCATACGCTGACAGGTCCGAGCCGGCAAAGTAGCCGGCGACGCGCGAATAGAGGTTGAAGAAGTAGTTGCGGTTGACCAGCTCGAAATCGAACAGCAGCGTCAAGGCCTGGCGCACGCGGATGTCGGCGAAGATGGAGCGCCGCGTGTTGAACACCAGAAATTCGGAAGGTTGCGGCACGCCCGGCTTGAAGGTGTCGCGGATCACGTCGCCATTCTTCGCCGCGGGAAAGTCGTAGCCGTCGTGCCAGCGCAGCGGCTCGTGCTCGATGCGGAAATCATAGAGGCCGCGCTTGAAAGCTTCGAATTGGCCGTTGGCCTCGCGAAAATAGTCGAGCCTGATCTCGTCGAAATTGTAGAGCCCGCGATTGATGGGGAGTTCGCGGCCCCAATAGTCGGGATTGCGGGTCAGCGTCACGCTGGCACCGGGCCTCACGGCGGTGACGCGATAGGGGCCGGAGCCGACCGGGCCCGTCAGCGTCGTCTCCTCGAAAGCCGCGACGTCGACCGCGTGTTTCGGCAGGATCGGCATCAGGCCGAGGATCAGCGGCAGTTCGCGGTCATTGGCTCCCGCAAGGTCGAAGCGGACGGTGAGGGGGTCCGGCGCCTCGGCCCTTGCGACCTTGCCGTAATATTGCCGGTGGTTGGGACGGCCATGGTCGCGCAGCAACTGCCAGGAGAACAGCACGTCCTCGGCGCGGACCGGCTTGCCGTCGGAGAAGCGGGCGCGGGGATCGATGTGGAACGTGACAAAGCTGCGCTCGTCATCGGTCTCGACCGATCTGGCGAGCAGGCCGTAGAGCGTGAACGGCTCGTCATTGCCGCGCGCGAGCAGGCTCTCGACCACGTAGTTCCGGACCGGCTGCACGGCCAGTCCCTTGACGATGAAGGGATTGAGGCTGTCGAAGGTGCCGAGAACGCCCCAGGTCAGCCGGCCGCCTTTCGGGGCTTCAGGGTTGACGTAAGGCATGTGGGTGAAATCGGCAGGCATCGCCGGCTTGCCGTGCATGGCGATCGCGTAGGCTTCCGCGGCCCTTGCGCCGCTTGCCGGGAGCCCCAAGGCGAAAGCCAGGATGCAGAGGCTGACGCAAAGACCCTCAGGGCGGCCCTCGAGAAGGCGCTGGAACATGAACATCTGCACACGTTGATTCGAGGACTGCGGGCCTGAATCCTATCACAGGGATTTTCCCGGGGGCGCACGCCGGCGCGCGGCCAAAGACGCTTGTCGGCATTGATCTTTTCGTCGGCCACGTTAAGAAGGCACGCAATCGCGCACGAGCGCCGAGCCGTCACTTATCCGCCTCATTTGACGGGGAGAGAGCCGCGCCCAACGCGGCCAGGTTCGGTGCGTCGAAGCGGTTCGGGCACTTCCCGTTTAGAAAGGGTTTTCCGCAATGAATTTCCGTAACTTGGCCGCGTCCGTCCGGCCGCGCGGGCGACTTCTCGCCTTGTTGACGGCGATGGCGTTGGCCGTCCCGTTTGCCGCCGAGGCTCAGGCTCCCGCGCCAGCTCCGGGCGCGCCCGCGCCCAAGGCGGCACCGAAGGCGGCTCCGAAGGCTGCCCCCAAGGCGCCGGCGCCGGCCGCTCAGGCACCCGCCCAGCCGGCACCCGCCCAAGGCGCTCCGGCTCAGCAGGGCGCGGCTCAGCCCGCGGATCAGCAGATTCAGCTGATCTATGCCCCCTGGACCAAGTTCTGCCTCAAGGGCCAGGACGCCAATGCCAAGCAGGTCTGCTTCACCGGCAAGGACGGCCGTATCGAGTCGGGCCAGCCGGTCATCGCGGCCGTCATCATCGAGCCGGAAGGCGAGCCGAAGAAGATCCTGCGCGTGACGCTGCCGCTCGGCATGCAGCTGGTGCACGGCACCCGCATCATCGTGGACAACAATGCGCCGTTGCAGAGCCCGTACGTGATCTGCTTCCAGAACGGCTGCATGTCCGACTACGAGGCCACGCCCGAGTTCATCAACAGCATGAAGAAGGGCCAGAACCTTGTTGTTCAGGCGATCAATGCCAACGGTGCGCCGCTGACGCTGCCGCTGCCGCTCGCCGGCGAATTCCAGAAGGCCTATGACGGTCCGCCGACCGATCCGAAGGTGTTCGAGGAAACCCAGAGGAAGCTGCAGGAAGAGCTCCAGAAGAAGGCTGAAGAGCTGCAGAAGAAGCAGCAGCAAGCGCCTGGCGCCCCTCCGGCTGGTCAGAAGTAATCGGGATCCAATCCCGGACATGAAAAAGGCGCTCGGTTCGAGCGCCTTTTTTGCTGGCCAGTTGATCGCTGCGAAACTCAGTTCAGCGACGGATTGCGCGGGCGGTAGCCGCCGGTCTTGTCCTTGACGAAGATCTCGGCGACCTGGGAATGCCGGACCGGTTCGCCGGAATCGTCCGGCACCAAATTCTGTTCGGAGACGTAGGCGACGTATTCCGACTCCGCGTTCTCCGCGAGCAGGTGATAGAACGGCTGGTCCTTGTGGGGCCGCACCTCCTCGGGGATCGACAGCCACCACTCCTCGGTGTTGTTGAATTCCGGATCGATGTCGAAGATCACGCCCCGGAACGAGAAGATCCGGTGGCGCACGACCTGTCCGATCTGGAATTTGGCGGTCCGCGCTTTAATCATTCCCCGTCGATAGACCAGGATTGTGGCCGATGCTAGTGCCCTGATCTGGAATTAACCCGCGGGTGCGGGGCAGATAGCCCCCAAATCTTCAGAAAACACTTCATCAATGGTCGATATCCTCAATCTGGCTCTACCTTATTTCGGCTTGATCTTCGTTGGATTTGCCTGCGGCAAGGTCAAATCCCTGCCGGAATCGGGCCTCGCCTGGATGAACTTCTTCCTGCTCTACGTGTCGCTCCCCGCGCTGCTGTTTGCGATCATGTCGAAGACGCCGTTCTCCGAATTGAACAACCCGCCATTCCTGGTCGCGACCACGCTGTCGACGGTTGCGGCGTTCACACTCGCGCTGGTCGTCGGCAAGGTTTTGGGCGGCCTGACATTGCGCGAGGCGACGCTCGCCGGGCTCTCCGGCGGCTACGGCAATATCGGCTACATGGGACCGGGGCTGGCGCTCGCCGTGCTCGGGACCAAGGCCTCGGCGCCGACTGCGCTGATCTTCTGCTGCGACAGCATTTTCCTGTTCACCATCGTGCCGCTGCTGATTGAGCTCTCGGACCGCGATCATCCCTCGATCGTGCATGCCTTCGGCGTCGTGCTGAAGCAGATCGTGCTCAACCCGCTGATCATGTCGGCCTGTTTCGGCGCGGCCTTCGCATCGCTGCATATAGAGATGCCCGTCGCGCTTGATCGCACCATCACATTCCTCCAAAACGCAGCCGCCCCGACTGCACTGTTCGTGCTCGGCGTCACCGTCGCACTCCGCCCCTTCGATCGGGTCCCGTGGGAAGTGCCGGGCGTGATCGCGGTCAAGCTCCTGATTCACCCGCTGGCAGCGTTCGGCCTGATGCTGGCGTTCGGCCCGTTCGCGCAGCCCTGGGCGGCGACCGCCGTGCTGATGGCGTCGCTGCCGCCGGCGCTGAACGTGTTCGTCATCGCCCGGCAGAACGACGCCTGGATCGAGTCCGCGTCCGTCGCGGTGCTGCTCGGGACGTTTGCGTCCGTGGTCACCCTGACCAGCGTGATGTGGGCGATCCAGACCGGCCGGCTGGCGTTTCCTTGAGCGGTAGTTACTTCCGCCAGGTAGGCGTCAGGCCTTCGCGCATCGCAAAACGCCGGAGCGGGCCGATGGCGCCGAGCAAGTGCATGCCGACCGCGCGGACCGGCTGCAGCGGTAGGAAATCGTTGAGCAGCGAGCGGTTGGCGATGTCGATCGCAAAGGTTCGGCTCAGGATGTCGGGACGCCGGGCCCGGTCGTAACGCTTGAGCACGTCTGCTGCGCCGGGATCCTGACCGGCCGCGAGCGCCTCGCCTGCAAGCCTCGCAATGTCGGCGGCATCGCGGAGGCCGAGATTGAGACCCTGGGCGCCGATCGGGGGAACCACATGGGCGGCTTCGCCGACCAGCGCGATGCGATCGCGGCCAAAGGATTTGGGACGTTCGATCGCCAGGGGGAACAGATGGCGGCCCGGCTCGACCGTCATGCGTCCGAGGATCGAATGCGACTGCTTCTCGATCGCGGCGGACAATTCCTCGTCGCTCAATCCGCGAAGCCGTTCGGCCTCCGCAGGCGCCGAGACCCAGACGACGCTGGAGCGATGGCCGGGCAGGGGCACGAACACGCAAGGACCATGCGGCGTGTGGAACTCGGTCGAGACGTTGCGATGGGGCCGCGCGTGGCCGACGTTGAAAGTCAGCGCCGTCTGGGTCAGCTCGCGCCGCGTCACCGCGATGCCGGAGGCTTCGCGGCAAAGCGAATGCCGGCCGTCGGCCCCGACCACGAGGCGGGCCGAAACAAATTGCGCAGCGGCGGTGCGGATCGCGACGTCATCGGCTTCGATGACGACAGTTTCGGCCTCGTCGTCGAAACGGACGAGACCGGGCAGCTCGGCCGCGCGCGCTTCCAGCGCCAGCATCAGCGAGCGGTTGTCGATGTTGTAACCGAAGGCATCGCGGCCGATTTCATGGCAGGAGAACCGGACCTCAGGCGCGCGGAAGAGCCGGCCGGTGTCGTCGACGAGCCGCATGATTTCGAGCGCGGCCGCCTTGTCCTTGCAGCGGGGCCAGACATCGAGGCTCTCCAGCAGATCGACGGAGGCACCGAGCAGCGCCGTGGTGCGATTGTCGGCATAGGGCACGCGACGCGCCACCAGCGCGGTCCGTGCGCCCGCCTGCGCCAGTGCGATGGCCGCGCTAAGTCCCGCCGGTCCGCCGCCGATCACGGCCGCGTCAAAGAGTGTCGATGCATCTGTCATGGAACGACATTGGACACGCCCCGCGGCAAATTCAAGCCCAGTCATATTGCCCTGATTTTATGACGAATTGTGCGACCAGGCGCCGCAATGGCTTATGTGCAAACCGGTGTCATTCTGATAGCAGAAGCCATGGACAGCCAAGAGGATTCCCTGAAGCCCAGGCCCGCGATCCGCGCCGCTGCCTTCTCGGTGCACATCTTCACCGCGTTCGGTGCGGCAATCGCGCTGCTGGCGATGCTTGAGGCCGTGCGCGAGCACTGGGCGGCGATGTTTCAATGGCTGGGCGTCGCCCTCATCATCGACGCGATCGACGGGCCGATCGCGCGCCGGCTCAACGTCAAGGACGTGCAGCCGAACTGGTCGGGCGACGTGCTCGATCTCGTGGTCGATTTCGTCACCTACGTCTTCGTGCCGGCCTATGCGATCGTGGCCAGCGGCTTGCTGCTGCCGGTCGCAGCACCCTTGCTCGGCGTCGCCATCATCGTCACCAGCGCATTATATTTCGCCGATCTGCGCATGAAGGCGGACGACAATCATTTCCGCGGTTTTCCGGCGCTGTGGAATGCGGCGGCATTCTATCTGTTCCTGCTGCACTGGCCGCCGCTGCTCTCGACGCTGCTGGTCGCAAGCCTGGTGGTGCTGACCTTCGTGCCGTTCCATGTGCTGCATCCGGTGCGCGTCGTGCGGCTGCGCTGGCTGACGATGTCGCTGATCGCGATCTGGGCTCTGCTCTCCTTCTACACGCTGCAGATGGACTTCCGCGTCGGCACCGGCGTGACTGTCGTGCTCTGCGCGATCGCGCTCTGGATCAGCTTCAGCGACGCATTGATACGGCTGACGAGATCCTTCGCATGATGCACCTGTTGACCAGCCCAGAAGCCTGGGCCGCGCTCCTCACTTTGACCGCGCTCGAGATCGTGCTCGGCATCGACAACGTCATCTTCCTGTCGGTGATCGTCTCGCGCATTCCCGAGAAGCAGGCGCACCGCGCCCGCCAGATCGGGCTCGCGCTGGCGCTGATCTTCCGCATCATCCTGCTCAGCCTGCTGGTCTGGCTGATTGGCCTGACCGCGCCGGTGTTTTCGTTTTCGGGCTATGGCTTCTCCTGGCGCGACCTCATCCTGATCGGCGGCGGCCTGTTCCTGATCGCGAAGGCGACGCACGAGATCCATGGTGAAGTCGAAGCCGATGACGGCGAGGGCGAGGAGGAGCCCCCTCGGAACGCTTTCTTCTGGGTCATCGTGCAGATCGTGATCATCGACATGGTGTTCTCGCTGGACTCGATCATCACGGCGATCGGCATGGCGCAGGACCTCGAGATCATGATCGCGGCCGTCGTGATCGCCTGCCTGATCATGTACATTTCGTCCGGGCCGGTGTCGCGATTCGTCGCGGAGCATCCGACCACGAAAATGCTGGCGCTGGCCTTCCTGGTGCTGATCGGCGTCGCGCTGGTCGCGGACGGATTCCAATTCCACATCCCGCGCGGCTACATCTATTTCGCGATTGCGTTCTCGGCGGCGGTCGAGTTCTTCAATGTGCTGGCCAAGCGCAACCGCAGGAACACCCGCAAGCCGTCGGTCTAGGCGTTCCAGCCGGCGTCGAGTTGACAAGGCGGGCGCGATGTCTTTCGCTGGCCCCGCGAGAAGAGGAGGTCAGGTGATGACCAAAGCCGTCCGTGTGCACAAGGTCGGAGGCCCCGAAGCCCTGGTCTATGAGAGCGTCGACGTTCCGGCGCCCGGGCCCGGCGAGGTGCGCATCCGACAGCATGCCGTCGGCCTGAACTTCATCGACGTCTATTACCGCACCGGCCTCTACAAGGCGCCGGGGCTGCCCTTCATCGCCGGCAACGAGGCCTCGGGCGAGGTCCTCGCAGTCGGGCCAGGCGTGACGAATTTCCATCCGGGCGACCGCGTCGCCTACTACCACAATCTCGGCGCCTATACCGGGGAGCGCAACATCCCCTGGGAGCGGCTGGTCAAGCTGCCCGACCACATCACCCACGAGCAGGGCGCCGTGCTGATGCTGAAGGGGCTGACGGTCTGGTATCTCCTGCACAAGACCTTCAAGGTCGAGCCGCATCATCGCGTGCTGATCCATGCCGCGGCCGGCGGCATCGGCCTGCTCGCCTGCCAATGGGCGAGGGCCATGGGCGCCCACGTCATCGGCACCGTCGGCTCGCGCGAGAAGGCTGCGCTTGCCGAGGCCAATGGCTGCGACCATGTCATCCTCTACAACGAGGAAGATTTCGTTGCGCGCGTCAAACAGATCAGCCGCAACGAGGGCTGCGATGTCGTCTATGACGGCGTCGGCAAGGCGACGTTCCCGGGCTCGCTGTCCTGCCTGAAGCCGCGCGGGATGTTCGTCTCCTTCGGCAATGCCTCGGGCCCGGTGCCGCCGTTCTCGATCGCCGAGCTCAACACTCACGGCTCGCTGTTTGCGACCCGGCCCAAGCTCAACGACTATATCGGCACGCGCAAGGAGTTGCTGGAAGGCGCCGACACGCTGTTCGCCGCCGTCATCAACGGCAAGCTGCACGTGCCGATCAACCATGCCTACGCGCTCAAGGACGCCGCCAAGGCGCATATCGATCTCGAAAGCCGCAAGACCACGGGCGCGTCGATCCTGAAGCCGTAACTCACCGTCATTGCGAGCGAAGCGAAGCAATCCAGAATCTTTCCGTTGAGGCAGTCTGGATTGCTTCATCGCTGCGCTTCTCGCAATGACGAGCTTACGCCACGCGCCGTGCCGCGCCGGCCCTGGTCAAAATCCCGTCGAGACAATCGATCATCTCGGCGATCTCGGCCCGCGTGACGTTCAGCGCCGGCATGAAGCGCAGCGTGTCGACCTGCGGCGCGTTGAGGAGCACGCCGGCCTCGAACGCCTGCGCGACGATGCCGGGTGCGATCGGCAGCTTGAGGTCGAGCGCGAGCAGGAGCCCGCGGCCTCGCACTTCGCCAAGCCCATGCCGCGCCGAGACCTTCTGCAGCTCGCTTTCGAGCAGCAGCCCGGTTTCGGTCGCCGTCTTCAGGAAGTCCGGCTTGTTGACTTCGTCGAGCACCGCAAGCCCCACCGCGCACATGATCGGGTTGCCGTTGAACGTGCCGCCCTGGTCGCCGTGCTCGAAGCAGGCCGCGCGTTCGGTCGCAAGCAGCGCTGCGAGCGGCACGCCGCCGCCGATGCCCTTGCCGAGCGTCATGATGTCGGGCGCGATGCCGGTGTGCTCGTAGTGGAAGAGCTTGCCGGTCCGGCCCATCCCGGTCTGGATCTCGTCGAAGATCAGGAGGAGGCCATGGGCATCGGTGAGGGCGCGCAATTCCTGCAAGAACTGATCGGTCGCCGGCCATACGCCTGATTCCCCCTGGATCGGCTCGAGCATCACAGCGACGGTGTTGTCGTTGATCAGCTTTTCGACCGACGCGATGTCGTTGAGCTTCGCCTTCTTGAAGCCGGCGACCTTCGGCTCGAACAGCGGCTCAAAGGCCTTCTTGCCCGAGGCCGACATCGTCGCCAGCGTGCGGCCGTGAAAGCCGCCTTCGAAGCTGATGATCTCGAACGCGCCGCCTCTATGGATGCCGCCATATTTGCGCGCGAGCTTGATCGCGCCCTCATTGGCTTCCGCACCCGAGTTGGCAAAGAACACCTGGTCGAACGCGCTGTTTGCGACAAGTGCCTGCGCGAGCTTTAGGCTCGGCTCGTTGTAGAAGGCCGGGCTCGGCGTCAGCAGCCGCTTGGCCTGCGCGGCAAGCGCGTCGGCGATCACGGGCGGGGAGTGGCCGAGGCAGTTGACGGCCCAGCCCTGCACGAAATCGAGATAGCGCTTGCGGCTGTCGTCCCAGAGGTAGGAGCCGGCGCCGCGGACAAACACGGCCTTGGGCCGGGCGGTGATGTCCATCAGCACGTCATACGGATGGGTGGCGTTGGTCATGTCGAACTCCTCTTGGGGCAGGAAGATCTGGGAAGCGGGGGAAAAGGGCGCGCGAAAAGCAAAAAGGCCGCACCTTGCGGGTGCGGCCTTTTCGAAAACTTACGCTGAATTCAGTAGTTCAGCGGCGTCGTCGGACATGGCGCACCCTCTCATCGTCGCGGAAGCGACGGCGGAGCATTTCGGTGCGCTGATGCGTCCGAGCGTTGATCATGGGGCGCGGCAATACATGCGAATGGCGGGGCTTGTCAAGCGGGCCTTTAAAGACCACTCGCCGAGCGTGCATGGGCAGGTGAAAGGTGCGTGCCTGGAAACCATCACGTCTCTAGCGCGTTTGTGATCACAGGACGCGAATTGGCTCGAACCGAACGCATCACGGTTCGGACCAAGAGGGGCGGGACCAACCAGATAGTTTTAAGCCTTGTCCAACACGCCTTATCCGATCGACCTCGACAGCATTCGCGGCGCGTTTCCGCCGGGTGTCGAGGCGCCGTCGCTGTTGCTGGACTTCGCCGGCTGGCTGAAGGGGCGCCCCTGGGGCAGCGTCGGCTGTTTCTCACTGCAGGGCCAGTTCTCCGATCAGGCGCCGATTGTCGACGGCGGTCCGTTGCGCGACAGGTTTTCGCTGTTCATGCGGCTGCCGGATGGCTCGGCTGTTGGCGGCTGGTATGGCGCGGGTCTCGACCGCGACAATCCGCCGATCGTGGGGCTTGGTTCCGAGGGTGATTACGAGCTGCTGGCGCCGAGCCTCGATGGCCTGCTCGCAAAACTGACGTCGCAACAATTCGACAAGGCTTGGAGCGATCTGAAGCCGCACGACGAGGTCGAATGCCAGACGGTCGAGCTCGCGCAGTGGCTCACCGGACGGCTGAGCGGAGAGATGGCGGCGGGCGATGACGATCCGTCGGAGCTGCCCGACTTTCGCGGCTTCATGGAAAAATGGAGCCGGGATCGCGAAGACTACTGGGCCAATCATCGCTTGATGGCCGAACTCGGCTGGCGCCTCGCCGCGCATCTGCCGAAGGGCAAGAAGCCCTGGGACAAGACGAGCTTCGAGATCGCGATCGTCGGCAGGCAATACCAGGCGCGCGTCCTGTCGCGCGGACCGCAACCGTTCGCGGAAGCCGCCGCGATCGAATCCCTGCTGCGCGATCTGCGCGAGGAGATGCGGAAGGCGCAGCCCGAGCTCGGGCTGTGGTACGCGATGAAATTCGGCCTCTATGCCGACGGCCGCGTCATGCCCAACTTCGAATACGATGTGCGCCCGAGCATCGACGGCGAGCCTGCGAAGCTGTCGGAGGCGCAAGCTGATCTTGCCCGCGCGCCGCGGCCGGAGCGCTGGGTGCCGAAATGGCTGGCGGGATCCTGAAGCTCGGAGTGCCGCGACGCTGCCGCCCAGCCGGCGCGTCGAAATCTTTGCACCTTCGATCCCCTTGACTTAGAGCGCGCTCGAAGGGGTATCTGTATGTGCGTCAGTACGAGAACGGGCACACATGAAGATCGGTGACCTCGCAAAACGAACCGGCCTGTCGACGCACACGCTGCGCTACTACGAGCGCATCGGGCTGCTTCCATACGCCGACCGGGATCGCTCCGGCCAGCGCGACTTTGACGCATCGATCCTCACATGGATCGCATTCCTTGGTCGGCTCAAGACCACGGGAATGCCGATCCGGGACATGTTGCGTTACGCGGCGCTTCGTGACGAAGGCGACGCTACCGGCGCAAGCCGGCGGCAGATCCTGGAAGTCCACCGGGAACAGGTGCGCACGCAGATTGCCGAACTCCAGGAAAGCCTGCTCGTCCTTGATACCAAGATCGCCGGCTATGCCAGCGATGAACAGAGGACGAAGGAAAATGACGCACGCCTCAACACAAGACGAAAGCCGCTTCGATCGCGGCCAGCGGGCCCTGTCACGCATTGACGGCAGAGCTGGTGAAGCGGTCGTCGCTTCACTCGCCGACATCGCTCCGGATTTCGCACGATACGTGATCGAGTTTCCGTTCGGCGACATTTACTGCCGCCCGGACCTCGGCCTTCGCGATCGAGAGATCGCCACGATCGCCGCGCTGACGGCGCTCGGAAATGCCGCACCTCAGCTCAAGGTGCATCTCGAGGCGGGCCTGAACGTCGGACTGTCTCGCGACGAGATCGTGGAGATCATCATGCAGATGGCCGTCTATGCGGGCTTCCCGGCGGCGCTGAACGGGCTGTTCGCAGCCAAGGGAGTGTTCGCCGCACGCGACGAACAGCAGGCGTCGGGAGAAGCGACATGACCTCCTAGTCCCGCGCCCAGCCTCATGCCGGCTGGTGGAATGCCTGAGGCGCGCCGGTCTTGCCGGCGTGCCGCGGCCGGAATCTCAGAATCCCGCGACGCTGCCGTGCAGGTCGTACTGGTCCGCGCGTTCGATCTTGGCGGTGACGATCTCGCCGACACGAAGCGGGCGGCGGCTCGACAGGTAGACGGCGCCGTCGATCTCCGGCGCATCGGCCTTGGAGCGGCCTTTCGAGACGGTCGGGCCGACCTCGTCGATGATGATCTGCTGGCGCGTGCCGACCTTGCGCTTCAGCCTGCGTGCGGAAATCTTCTGCTGGCGAGCCATCAGCGCGTTATAGCGCTCCTGCTTGATCTCTTCCGGCACGGGATTCTCGATCGCGTTCGCGGTCGCGCCGGCAACGGGCTCGTATTTGAAGCAGCCGAGCCGATCGATCTCTGCTTCGTCCAGCCAGTCGAGCAGATAGGCGAAGTCGGCATCGGTCTCGCCGGGGAAGCCGACGATGAAGGTCGAGCGCAAGGCGAGATCGGGACATTGCTCGCGCCAGCGCTTGATGCGCGCCAGCGTCTTGTCCTGCGCCGCCGGACGCTTCATCGCCTTCAGCACATCGGGGCTCGCATGCTGGAACGGGATGTCGAGATAGGGCAGCACCTTGCCCTCGTTCATCAGCGCGATGACCTCGTCGACATGCGGGTAGGGGTAGACGTATTGCAGCCGCACCCAGGCGCCGAGTTCGCCGAGCTCGCGCGCGAGGTCGATGAATTTGGCGCGGACCTGGCGATCCTTCCACGGGCTCTCGGCGTATTTGAGATCGACGCCGTAGGCCGAGGTGTCCTGCGAGATCACCAGCAGTTCCTTGACGCCGGCGTCGACCAGGCGCTCGGCCTCGCGCAGCACGTCGTTGGCAGGTCGCGAGACCAGGTCGCCGCGCAGCTTCGGAATGATGCAGAAAGTGCAGCGGTTGTTGCAGCCCTCTGAGATCTTCAAATAGGCGTAGTGCCGCGGCGTCAGCTTGATGCCCTGCGGCGGCACCAAATCGAGATGCGGATTGTGGGCGGGCGGCAGCGCGCGATGCACGGCGTCCAGCACGCTCTCATATTGCTGCGGGCCGGTGATCGAGAGCACGCCGGGATAGGCCTGCTCGATCTGCTCGGGTTCCGCGCCCATGCAGCCGGTCACGATCACCTTGCCGTTCTCGGCCATGGCCTCGCCGATCGCCGAGAGCGATTCCTGCTTGGCGCTGTCGAGGAAGCCGCAGGTGTTGACGATGACGATGTCGGCCCCGTCATGCTTGCGGGCAAGCTCGTAGCCCTCGGCGCGCAGGCGCGTGATGATGCGCTCGGAATCCACCAAAGCCTTGGGGCACCCGAGCGACACGAAGCTGACCTTCGGCGCGGCCGTCTGATCCATATCCAAATCTGCCTGATTGACAGGGTTGAGCTAGTCCCAATTGCCCATAATTACAACCCTTTGCATGGCTCGCGGGCATGCTATGGATGAATCACTGGTGGTGAGTGAACAATGAGCGCCGAACAGTCGCCCAAAATCGTGATCGTCGACGAAAGCCCGATCCGGGCTGCGATCCTCGAGGAAGGGTTGCGGGAGGCCGGATTCACGCAGATCGTCCATATCAGCGAGATGCAAAGCCTGCTCGCCCGTATTTATGCGGTCGACCCTGATATCATCCTGATCGATCTGGAAAACCCCAGCCGCGACGTGCTGGAAGCGATGTTCCAGGTCAGCCGCGCCGTGAAGCGGCCGATCGCGATGTTCGTCGACCAGAGCGATTCATCCTCGATCCAGGCCTCGGTCGAGGCGGGGGTCTCCGCCTATATCGTCGACGGGCTGAGGAAGGAGCGCATCAAGCCGATCCTCGACCTCTGCGTGTCGCGCTTCAATGCCTTCGCAAAACTCCAGGAGGAACTGGAGCGCACCAAGTCGCAGCTCGAGGATCGCAAGGTCATCGAGAAGGCCAAGGGCATCCTGATGAAGGTGAAGGGCCTGACCGAGGACGAGGCCTATGTGCTGCTGCGCTCCACCGCGATGCGCGAGAAGAAGAAAATCGGCGAGATCGCCCAGTCGATCATCACCGCGTCGGAGATGTTGAAATGACCGCTCACCTCCGCATCGGATTCATTCCGCTGGTCGACGCCGCAGCGCTGATCGTTGCCGTCGACAAGGGATTTGCCGCGGCCGAAGGGCTCGAGGTCGAACTGGTCCGCGAGGTCTCCTGGTCCAACGTCCGCGACAAGCTCAATATCGGCTTGTTCGACGCCGCGCATCTGCTCGCGCCCGTCGCGATTGCGTCCTCGCTCGGTCTCGGCCACGTCAAGGTGCCGATCGCGGCGCCCTTCAATCTCGGTATCAACGGCAATGCGATCACGGTCTCGCCTGCGCTTCATGCCGCGCTGATGGAGGAGATCGACGGCGACCGCTTCGATCCGCTCGCCACGGCAAAAGCGTTGGCGCGTGTGGTTGCCAAGCGGCGCAAGGCGGGGGCCGACCCGTTGACCTTCGGCATGACCTTCCCGTTCTCGACCCACAATTACCAATTGCGGTTCTGGATGGCGGCGGCCGGCGTCGATCCCGACGAGGACGTGCGGCTGGTGGTGCTGCCGCCGCCCTATATGGTCGACAGTCTCGCCAATGGTCATGTCGATGCGTTTTGCGTCGGCGCGCCCTGGAATTCGATCGCAGTCGATCTCGGGATCGGCCACATCCTGCATTTCGTCTCCGACATCCTGGCCCATGCGGCGGAGAAGGTATTGGCGCTCCGCCAGGTCTGGGCCGACAAGAATCCGGACGTGGTCGCCAGCCTGGTGCGCGCGGCGGTGAAAGCCGCCGAGTTCATCGAGCATCCGGAAAACCGGACCGAAGCGGCGCAGATCCTGGCGCAGACCGAGCGGATCGGCGTCGATGCCGAAGTCATTCAGCGCACCCTCACGGGACGCCTCAAGATTTCGCCGGACGGCACCTTTCGCGAGAGCGGCAGCTACCTTCTGGTGGGACGCGAGGAAGCAGGGCGCCCCGATCCGGTCCAGGCCGCCTGGCTGTATGCGCAGATGGTGCGCTGGGGGCAGACGACGCTGACGCCCGACGGCGTCAAGACGGCCATGGCCGTGTTCAGGCCCGATCTCTACGACGGCGCCCTCGGCCGGCGGCCGCCCGCCCAGGCCCCCGCGGCATTCGGCGCATTCGCCGGGCCGGCTTTTGATCCCGCCAATATTCGGGGGCATCTCGAAGCCTTCGAGGTTGGCCGCTGGAGGGTGTGATTCGGGTCTGCATCGTTTTTGAGCGCTGGAGATCCGAGTCTAAATTTTAGGCCGACTGCCCGAATTTCATAAGAGTTCCAGATCCCAGAGTTCCCCAAGGCGCTCTTAATTACCTGATATTGCAAACATTTTCATTCGGTCGAAGCTGGCACGCAACTTGAATGTTGCAGTGCGGCCAGCCTGTCACAGATGCCTGCTGCGCCAGTCCCCAGCAACGAAGCTGATCGGACCGTTGGGCGCACAGCCGGCTCTTGAGCCCGCCGAGCTCCTCGCGGGTCGTGCACTTTCCGTCGATACCACCCAGGTGGCCGCAGGAGCTTCGTTACCGACCATGAAAATCGACACCGTCTCAGTCGACTTTACCGACGACCAGAAACGCTATCTCGAAGGCTTCACGACCGGTCTGCAGATCAGTCGCGTCGGTCGCGGTCTCGGCGGCGGCGCCGGCAAGGCGAACGCCGAGCCGACCGGTCCCGACGCCGTGCACATCAAGGCGCAGGACAAGGTCATCGCCGCGGGCAAGAAGCTCGCCGACCAGGAGAAGGTCAAGCGCGACGAGCATCCCTTCGATGCCTATCCGCGTCTCCGCCAGCAGGCGCTCGACAATACGCCGCCGAGCCCGGCGGACAATTTCCGCTGGCGCTATTACGGCATCTTCTACGTCGCGCCGACGCAGGACTCCTACATGTGCCGTCTGCGCATTCCGAACGGCATCATGAAGCACTGGCAGCTGGCCGGCCTCGCCGATCTCGCCGATGAAACGTGCGGCCCTTACAGCCACGTCACGACGCGCGCCAATCTTCAGCTTCGCGAGATCCCGCCGAAGAACGCCGTCAAGCTGATCGAGGGCATTCAGGATCTCGGCCTGTGCTCGCGCGGCTCGGGCGCGGACAACATCCGCAACGTGACGGGAACGCCGACGGCAGGCATCGATCCCCAGGAGCTGATCGACACGCGGCCTTATGCGCGCGAGTGGCACTACCACATCCTGAACGATCGCTCGTTGTATGGCTTGCCGCGCAAGTTCAACGTCGCCTTCGACGGTGCCGGCAGGATCGCCGTGCTCGAAGAGACCAACGACATCGCTTTCACGGCGGTCGAGGTGAAGGACGGTTTCGGCGTCGAGCCCGGGATCTGGTTCCGCCTCGGCCTCGGCGGCATCACCGGTCACAAGGATTTTGCGAAGTATTCCGGCATCGTCGTCAAGGCTGAAGACGCTACCGCCGTTGCCGACGCCATCGTGCGCGTCTTCATCGAGCACGGCGACCGCACCAACCGCAATAAGGCGCGGTTGAAATACGTGCTCGATGCGATGGGCCATGACGGTTTCCTCAAGCTGGTCGAAGAGCGGCTGAAGACGCCATTCACGCGCGTGCCGGAAGAAGCGTTTGCGCCACGACCGGCCGCGGACCGCATGGCGCATATCGGCGTGCACAGGCAGAAGCAGGACGGCTTGAACTGGATCGGCGTGTCGCTGACGCTCGGCAAGATCAGCAGCGATCAGATGCGGGGCCTCGCCAAGGTGGCGCGGGACCTCGGTGACGGCGAGATCCGTCTGACCGTCTGGCAGAACCTGCTGATATCAGGGGTGCGCGAGGAGAATGTCGAACTTGCCATCGCGGCGATCAAGCAGATCGGGCTTGCGGTCGAGGCGTCGCATATCCGCGCCGGCCTGATCGCCTGCACCGGCAATGCCGGCTGCCGCTTTGCCGCCTCCAACACCAAGCGCCACGCTGCCGAGATCGGCGATTGGTGCGAGCCGCGCGTCGAGATGGACAAGCCGGTCAACATCCATGTCACCGGCTGCCACCATTCCTGTGCCCAGCACTACATCAGCGACATCGGCCTGATCGGGGCTCGCGTGCCTGTCAACGAGGAGGACACGGTGGAGGGCTATCATCTCTTCACCGGCGGCGGGTTCGGTCCTGACGCCGATGTCGGCCAGGAGGTCTATCACGACCTCAAGGCCGAGGACGCGCCGAAAACGGTCGAAGGGCTGCTCAAGGCCTATATCGCCCATCGCTCGTCTCCCGACGAAACTTTCCTGTCTTTTGCGCGCCGCCACGACGGCGAAACGCTGCGCAAGCTTGCCGATGCCGAGGTGTCTTCATGAACCAGATCAGCCCTCCGCCGAAACTCGACATCATTCCCACGAGCGCACCGTTCTCCGACGCGCAACGCTCCTGGCTGAACGGCTTCTTTGCCGGGCTGCTGTCGCCTGAGGCGGCCACGCCGCTGTCGGCCGAGCAGGGCGCCGCCGTCATGCAGGCCGGTGATGGTGACGACGGTGAAGCGCCTTGGCACGACCAGACCATGCCGATCGCCGATCGGATGAAGCTTGCCGAAGGCCGTCCCGTGCGGCGCAAGATGATGGCGGCGATGGCGCAGCAGGATTGCGGCCAGTGCGGCTACAATTGCCACGACTATTCGGAGGCGATCGCGAGCCGCAGTGAAGCGCGGCTCAACCTCTGCGTCCCCGGCGGCAAGGAAACCGCGCGGATGCTGAAGTCGCTGCACGAAGAGCTGGACAAGGCACCTGCGGCCAAGCCGGCTGACAAGCAAGACACAGTGGCGGCCCCCGCCGTAACCGTGACGATCGCAGAGCCCGGCCGCTCCCGCGACAACCCTGTTGCGGCGACCTTCCTGTCGCGCCGTCTTCTCAACAAGGGAAAGTCCGAGAAGGAAACCTATCACGTCGAGTTCGATCTCTCCGAGAGCAAGCTCGACTACGTCGTCGGTGACAGTTTTGGCGTGTTCGCGCGCAACGAGCTCGGCCTCGTCGACCAGGTGATCGCGTTGCTCGGTGCCTCCCACACCACCAAGGTCAACGGCAAGACGCTGCGCGAGGTGCTGATCGACGACGTCTCGCTGTCGCCGGCGCCCGACACGCTGTTCGAACTGCTCTCCTTCATCACCGGCGGCGCGCAGCGCGAGAGGGCACGGGCACTGGCGCAGGGCGAGGATCCCGATGGCGACGCCGCCACGCTCGACGTCATGGCGGCGCTGCAGAAGTTCTCGGGCACGCGGCCGCATCCCGAAGCCTTCGTGGAGGCGCTGGAGCCGCTGCAGCCGCGGCTCTATTCGATCTCGTCCTCGCATAATGCGACGCCTGGAAAGTTGTCGCTGACGGTCGATTCCGTGCGTTACGTGATCGGCAAGCGTAAGCGCATCGGCGTTGCCTCGACCTTCCTCGGTGAGCGCATCGCCGAGGGCGAGAAGCTCAAGGTCTATGTGCAGAAGGCGCACAATTTCGGCCTGCCGCAGGATCCGAAGACGCCGATCATCATGATCGGCCCCGGCACCGGCATTGCGCCGTTCCGTGCCTTCCTGTTCGACCGCAAGGCGACCGGTGCGCCCGGCAAGAACTGGCTGTTCTTCGGCCATCAGCGCAGCGATTGCGACTTCTTCTACCAGGAGGAGCTCAACGCGATGAAGACCTCGGGCCTGCTCACGCGCATGTCGCTGGCCTGGTCGCGCGACGGCGAGAAGAAGTTCTATGTGCAGGATCGCATGCGCGAGGTCGGCCGCGAGCTGTGGACGTGGCTCGCCGAGGGGGCGCATCTCTACATCTGCGGCGATGCCAAGCGCATGGCCAAGGACGTCGAGCGCGCACTGGTCGATATCGTCGCCCAATTCGGGGCGCGCTCGACCGACGAAGCCGTCAGCTTCGTCGCCGAGCTCAAGAAGACCGGCCGGTTCCAGGCTGACGTCTACTAGCTGTCATCCTATCGTCATCCGAGCCGGTTCCAACTGGCTCGGATTTGAACGAATAAGATTCTCGGAACCCGCGGGCGGAGAGAATTTGCTCCTGCGGTGCGGGGGTTTGAGAGAACCCGCATCGCTATTTCCGCGGGACTCTTGTCGGCCACCCCGGTTGATCCCTCATAATCCCGCAAATGGGGCGTTGGAGATCGACCATGCGCGAACTATCGGCGGAAGCCAGGCTGCACTTCTACGCGCGCTCGCTCTCGCGGCGGACCGGTGCGAGCGTGCATCATGCCGCGATGTACAGCGCCTTCGCCGTCATCGCCGCCATCGTGTTCGGCACGCTCTCAGTGCACCCGTTCTAACGAGTCTTCGCAGCTCTCGTAGGGTGGGCAAAGGCGCGCTTGCGCCCTGCCCACCGTCTCTCAGCAAGCAGGATGGATTTTGGTGGGCGCGCTTCGCTTTGCCCATTCTACGGCACCGAGCGAGCCTCACGCCCCGCGCTTGAACGGCGCGACCTCGATCCCTGCATCCTTTAACGCCTGCCGCAGGCCGCGCGCGATGTCGACGGCGCCCGGCGTATCGCCGTGGATGCAGACCGTGTCGGTTCGCATCTTGATGACCTTGCCCGTGACCGAGACCACCGCGCCGTCCTGCACCATGCGCACCACGCGGTCGGCGATCGCCTTGGCGTCATGCAGCACTGCACCGGGCTTCTTGCGCGAGACGAGATTGCCATCGTCCTCATAGGCGCGGTCGGCGAACACCTCGTGCACCATGGGCAGATTGGCGGCTTCGCCAGCCTTCACCAGCTTCGAATTGGCGAGCACGACGAAAATCAAGCCGGGGTCGACCGCCTTGATGCCGGCCGCGATCGCCTTCGCCGTCATGTCGTCCTCGCAGGCGACGTTGGAGAGCGCGCCATGCGCCTTCACATGCGTCACCTTGTGGCCGGCGGCGGTCGCGATCGCCTGCAGGGCGCCGATCTGGTAGGCGACGAGGTTCTCGATCTCGGAGGCTTTCAGGCCGGCAATCGGATGGCGGCCAAATCCGTGCAGGTCGCGATAGCCGGGATGCGCGCCGACCGAGACGCCGCGCGCCTTCGCCAGCTCGACCGTCCGGCGCATGATGTCGGGGTCGCCGGCATGGAAGCCGCAGGCGACGTTGACCGAGCTCGCCAGCTCGATCATGGCGGCATCGTTGCCCATCTCCCACGCGCCAAAACCTTCGCCGAGATCGCAATTGAGATCGATCGTCTTCATGGGGTGCTCTCCGTCTCTGATCGTCTTGTCGTTTACGGCTCGGCCGCGACCTGCCAGGTCCCGGCGTCGACGGCACTGACAGCATAGCCCGCGACATTGGCATCGCTGAGCGCTTCGACGTTGAGCGCGACGGTGTCGGCGGAGCGCAGGCGATCGGGCAGGTTGCGGATCAGCTGGGCAAATTTCCTCGCCTCGTCCTGCGCCTCGGCCATGCTGACCGCCTTGAAGCGGAACGCCGTTCCCGCCGAGGTCTGCGCGAGACGGCCGACGTCGGCCGTGATCACGGTTGCGATCTTCGGGTAGCCGCCGGAGGTGCCGCGATCCATCATCAGCGCGATCGGCGCGCCGTTGCCGGGCACCTGGATGCTGCCGTTGACCGTGCCGTCGGAGACGATGTTGTGGCCATGGAGATGCTTGATCGCGGGCCCCTCGAGCCGGTAGCCCATGCGATCGGAGGTCGCCGAGATCTTCCACTCGCTGTCGAGGAACAGCGCCTTGTTGGCGTCGTCGAACTCGTCGTCCTGCGGGCCCAGCAGAACCCGGATCGGGCCGCTCGACGGCTTCGGCAGTTCGATGCGCAGCTCCGGTGCACCGCTTGCGGCATCGACGCTGAATTCGTCGCCGGCCTGCAGCGGGCGCGGGTAGGGGCTGCCGAGCCCGGCACGGGCGTTGACCGCGAGACTGCCGAACACCGGCTCGCCCTTGATCCCGCCTTCGATCGCCAGATAAGTGAACGCACCGCCGCGGGCAAAGCCCAGCGTCAGCGTCTCGCCGTCTTTCAGCGTCACCGACGTGTCCATAGTCACCGGACTTCCCGCAACGTCCGCATTGCGCGGCGCGCCTGACATCGCGACGCGCACGGCACCGTCGCGCGCGGTGAACGAGGCGCCGAACGGGCCGACCTCGACAACGGCTGCGAATGGTTCGTTGCCGACGAGCGTGTTCGCCGCCGCGAGCGACAGGCGGTCCATCGCTCCGCTGACCGTCAGGCCATAGCGTTGCGCGCCATGGCGTCCGCCGTCCTGGACCGAGCTTGCGGGCCCGATGCTGGCGATCACGAGCCGGCTCATGCGACCACCTGCTCGACAATGATCTCGCCGGCCTCGGCGGCGCGGTCCTGTTCCTCGAACGTCTTGTGGTCGATGGCGAAAAACGTCACGCGATCGCCGGGTTCGGTGAGAAAGGTCGGATTGCGGTGGAGCTGATAGGTCCGCACCGGCGTGCGGCCGAGCAGGTGCCAGCCGCTCGGCGCTGCCAGGCACTGGATTCCGGCCTGGATGCCGCCGATCGAGATCGTGCCGGCAGGCGTCAGCAGCCGCGGATTCTGCCGCCGCGACATCTGCAGGGATTTGTCGAGCCCGCTGAGATAGGACCACCCCGGCGTGAAGCCGATCATGGCAACCTTGTAATCGCCGGCGACGTGGCGCGCGACGATGTCGTCGGGTGTGGTGTTCAGAGCCTTCGCGACGTCCTCGAGGTCAATGCCGTGCTCGCCGCCATAGGCGACGGGAATACGCCAGCGGCGCGCCTTAGTGGCTGGCGGCAGCGGCTGGCTGGCGAGCGCGAGCAGCTTTTCGCCAAGTGTGTCGAAGCCGATCTTGCCGGGGTCGTAATGCACCAGCAGCGAGCGATAGGTCGGCACGGACTCGGTGATGCCGTCGATCGGGCTTGCTGCGAGCGCCTTGTCGAGCGCCAGCACGCGCTGGTTGGCGTCGTCGTCGATGGTACGGCTGAACTCGACCGTGACGGCGCTGTCGCCACTGGGCAGAAGGCGGGGCGGGGGAAGCGTCGCGGACATGGGCTGTCGAAATCGGGCTTCTGGAGATACGCGGGCTCGGCCTTGAACTCCGCTCATCCCTGCTTCGCGTAAATGCGCCCGCAAGTCCAATAAATTAATGCAGGGGGAGGCGATAAAGCCTTGTTATCGCGACGCATAACTGCGCTGCGGCCCTGCATGATTGGTAGCCTCTTGGGCCTTGACGCAAGGCCCGCACCCCGCAAGATGCGCGCGTTCTTTCCCGCCCATCCGGAGCTCGTCTGTTTCCATGTCGCTGTCCCCCGAAGCCCGCAAGACCCTCGCCGGCATCACCACTGCCACCATCACCACGGTCCTGCTGAAGAAGGGCCTGCGCAACATCTGGATGCGCGGCGCGCGTCCGCTGCGCCCGGGTCTGCCGCGCCTGGTGGGACCGGCCTTCACCTTGCGCTTCGTGCCGGCCCGCGAGGATCTGGCGACGCCGGAATCCTGGTCGTCGCCGATCTCGACCCGCACCGCGATCGAGGCTATGCCGGAGGGCTGCATCGCCGTGGTCGATGCCATGGGCATCACCGACGCCGGCATCTTCGGCGACATCCTGTGCGCGCGCATGATGAAGCGCGGCGTCACCGCACTCGTCACCGACGGTGTCGTGCGTGACGTCGAGGGCGTGCTCGGCACCAATCTGCCGGTCTGGTGCGACGGCTATGCCGCGCCGCCGTCGGTTGCCGGCCTGACCTTCGTCGGGTGGGGCGAGCCGATCGGTTGCGGCGGCGTTGCGGTGTTCCCGAACGACATCGTGGTCGCCGACCAGGACGGCTGCGTGCTGATCCCGCAGGCGATGCTCGAGCACGTGCTCAATGAGGGCGTCGAGCAGGAGCGGATGGAAGCCTGGATCGTCAACGAGGTGAACAATGGCGCAGTACTCCCGGGCCTCTATCCCATGAACGCCGAGACCAAGGCGCGCTACGCCGCAAGCAAGAAGTAATCGGGAAAGAAGCGAGGAAAATCCAATGGACATCACTGTTGCAGGGACGAGGCCGACACGCCGTGCGCCCGGGGAACACTTCACCGGCACCGTCTGGCAGGACCCCGTCATCATGGCGCCCGCGCCGGCGCGGCTGAACTGCTCGCGCGTCTCGTTCGAGCCGGGCGCGCGCACCAACTGGCATCATCATCCGCTCGGGCAGACGCTCTACGTGATTTCGGGGGTTGGGCGCGTCCAGACCAAGGGCGGCCCTGTCATCGAAATCCGTCCCGGCGACACCGTCTGGATTCCTCCGGGCGAGCTGCACTGGCACGGCGGGTCGCCAACCAACGGCATGACTCACATTGCCATGCAGGAAGCGCTCGACGGCGTGTTCTCGACCTGGTTGGAGCCGGTGACCGACGCGGAATACGGCGCGGCGGTCGGCTAGTTTGCGTGACCCGGCTTTGCGCAGCGACGCTTTGCGTCGCTGCTCGTCCGGGACAAGAGCGCTTACATCCGCTCCGCCGTCCACGTGCCCGTGCACATGCTGCCGCGCCAGGTGCCGGAGCCCGAAGTGCCGCTGAGCCGGCCGAAGCCGACAGCGCGCTTGATGCCGGTGCTCAAGGTGACGTTGATGCTGCCCGCGTCCGCGACGCGGCCTGACGCCGTCACCATGGCGCTGCTCGAGGCGATCTGACCGTTGTTGATGCCGATCGCGACGGTCGAGCCGTTACCACAGGTCTCGCTCGACGACGAGATACGGACATTCCATGCGCCGTCAAAGGTGGAGGTGGCCGCGCCTGCCTGCGTCAGCGGGAAGGCGATGGCGACAATGGTGACGAAGAGACCCTTGCGAAATCCGTTCATGACACGCCCCTTGGGTTGATCCGGGGGCACCATGACAGACGCGGCGGGCGGACGATGTGAGGGGCGTCACGCACCTCACCGGAGCAGTGTTCCGGGGTGTCGGAATGGGTTTGCTCGGCTTCAAGCCCGGACGGGCCTGCCAGAAACGGTCATTTTGACGTCGAAGTGCGATCGAGCACGCGCGCCAGCGCAACGGCGGAGTTGGCATCGACCCGCGCCACCTTGGCGATCGTTTTCCTCAATTCGGACGCCTCGGATGCGAAAAGTCTGTCCGGATCGTCCGGGGCTCCGGTGACGCCGGAGAGGAGGCTGAGCTGCATCCCTCCCAGAACCTGCGCCACGGCCGGCGTTGCGCTTTTGCCGAGGGCTCCGTTCAAGAGAGGTCCCCGTGAGCCGCGGTGGGCGTTTTTCGGCGTCATTCGTTCGACGAGCTTGTCGAAGCTCGTCTGGTAGGCGCCGATGGCGATGAGGCGATCGTTTTCAGCCAGTTCCGGCGACGTGATGACCTCGGAGCGCAGCGCCAGCATCTGCTCCTCCGCACGGTCGAAATCTCGCGTCATGACGACGCGTGCGACGTCTTGCCAGCGCCGATGGAAGCCCAGCTGCGTCAGCGGATTGATCGTGTCCGGTCCGTCGGCGAAAAGAGTGCCCGTAAACTCGACGGCGAGCAGACAGTAGTTCAATCCGGCGACACGCTTGCCGTCCGACAACAGCTGGTCGTCGGTGACGACCAATCGCTTTGCCGCGGCCTCGTCGAGTTCGGGGCCTGCGACCAGGAGATAGCCGCTGCGGCCGAGCGCGTTTCCGTCCGCATAGGACAACAGTGGCGTGACGATGTTGAGTCCGAACAAGCCAGCGACGCGGTCGTAGACTTTTTCTGCGACACGCACGCCCTCCGACACGCCGGGCACCAGCCCGGTCTGCGTCGTCAGGTCGGCTGCAAGTTGCAGGATTTGCTGGGCGACGTCATGGTAGGGCAGGCGGAACAGGCCCACGAACAGGGACAGATTGTCTTCCTTCATGGGCGCGCGCCTGACGGCGTAGATATTCCTGAACTCGATATAGCCCGGAGCAGCCGCCCCCGCGGACTTGAGTTGCGCGGCGATCTCGTCATTGCTCAAGATCGTCGGCCTGCGCTGCCGGCCGTCGCCGAAGCTGAACTCCGTCAGGACGACGCCAAGCGGCAGGAACGAACTGAAGAATTTGCCGCCTTCGCTCAGCCCCATCTCGACCATGCGGAGTCCGAAGTAGCTTGCTTCGGGAACGAAGGCTGCTCCCGTCGAAATCGCGTTGTCGCCAGAAGCGGGCACATAGCCGACATAGGGACGCTTCAATTCGCGGCTCGCCCAATGTTCGACAGTGTTCTTGAATGTGGTCCAGACAGTCATGACAGGATCCGATCTCGGCTCAATTGCAGCGTGTTGCCCAATCCGTCGACTGCGCGAGCAAGATGGGCGAAAGCCAGATCGGGCTGTCCTCGTCGTCGGCGAGACGCTCCCAAGAAGCTCGGCATGCCTTCCGGAACGCAAGGCAGACGGACCGCGTTTCATGCAGTTCGCTGTAGAACGCCTTGGCGAAATGAGGCGCGCGGTCATCCTCCACGTTCCAGCGGAATCCCAAGGCATAGGGGATTCCGTTCATCACCAGCTGTTGCACGCTGCCCCTGGAGATGCCGCGGCAAGCGGAGAGATAGACCAGCGTGGTCGACGAAAGACCTTCGGATGCGACCATTCTGTCGAGCTTCAGCCCGATCGCTTCTTCCGGCCTTGTGCCGGGAAGGACGAGAGACACGGTTTTCTGGCCGTCACTCCAGGCATGGCCGGCGTAGTGGAGGATCGACGGCCGAAAATGAGCAAGCCGCTGCAGCAAATGGGGCACGGCCTCATTGCCGGGAGTGCCGGAGAGGTCGACAAGCTCCAGCTCGAAGCACCCTGTGGCGGCCAATTCCTTCAGGTACTGGAGTTCAACGTCGATATTGCCGAGCTTGTCGAACGTCTTGCCGTCGCAGATCACCCGTTCGAGCTTGCGGTCTGGGTGCTCGCCGACCTGCGAGCGAACAAACATGAGCCTCGAGCCTGGCTCGATGCGCCCGCGCTCGGCTCTCGCCCCTCTCTGCAGCCGAATAACCGACGGCACGCGTCGGACGATCGGGGCATGAAGAAGCACGAATGGCCCGTTCTCTTCAGCGAGATACCGCACGCTCGCCTCGAAGGGGACAGGATAATATCCGGCATCGTTGATCACGAAGCGGAACGACAGTCCTGCCAGCCCACCGGCCGCCCTCTCGATCTGCGAAAACAGGTGCTCGCCGATCGCCTTGACGACGAAGCTCTTGAACAGCCGTGTTCCGACACCCCGCGTCTGGGCGAGCCAGTTCTTGGGCAGGCTGGTGCCGATCCAGTGATCCGCATCCGCGCGGTCTTGGGGTATCTCGTCCCGCCCATAATCCCGGGCGGCAGACTTCAGATCATCCAGATCGCTGACTGTGTTCCAGCGCAGCATTGGAGAGCCGTCGTCGCCAGTTCCGAGACGGCATTCTACCTTGGCGCTATGGATTTCCGTTTCGATCACCCGGAACGCGCCAGGAATGGCGCCCTTCTCATCGGGATGCCCGGTCAGCATCGCAATGAACGGCCTGAGGATTCGATGCCGGTGGAGCTGCAGGGCGTCCATTGGCAGGATCAGAGCGTTGTCGGCTCTGCTGCACTCCTGCTCGAGATCAGGGCAGGCCCCGAACGACGGAGCGATGACGAGGACGGACGTGTGAGGGTCTCGGGCCTGCACGACGGTGCTGAGCAAATCCTGCGCAGCGACTGTCGTTCGCGTGTCGCGATGGACGCGCGGGTCCATCGGCAATCCGGCATCGAGGACGAGCAACTCGGTGTCGTTCGCAATGAGCCACTCGTTGGTCTGGTCCGTAGTCATCAACTGCTTGTCGTGCAGGTTCTCGGGATCGACGCCTGCCGCGAGCAGATGCGTGCGCAGTGTTTCGAACATGCCCGGTTCGGCCGTGGCTATCGCTATCCTTGCGGTCATGCTGATGCCTCCTGCGCACATAATGGCAAGTCGAATTCGAATCCCATGCCGTCCAGTTCGGTCAAGCTCCCGTCATGCTGCTCGACGGCTTTCTGTATCGCCTCTACGGCGACGCTGGCCATTTGCCGGGCCCGGGACTGGCTCCGCTCGATCAGATCGGCGGCCGACGGATCCAGCGGCTGCGCGGTGACCGCAGGGATGCGCATGGATACGAACAGACGATGCGGTGGTCGTTCCGCGATGGTCACGGTGAGCCGATCGGTCGGGGCGACGCGGAGCGAAAGAAGCGAGCTGAGCGCCGAACGAAATGCGAAGCTCAATCGCTCCAGCCAGCCGCTGACGATCAGACGAGCTTCGTCCGTGATGTCGCCCTCTATATCGATCGCGTCACGATCGTCGACGGGAAGGCCCTCGATCTCGTGATAGAGCGCTTCCAATACGTTGAACGAGGTCGGTGCCTCCTGCGGCGTCTGCTGCACGGTCAAACGTTCCGACAGACGTTCGAAGGTGAGATCAGCCTTCAGGAGATGATTGGCCGCCTGCTCCAGCATGTTGGCGCAGTTTCTCATCAGTTCGGGTTTGCTTAGAAGGGACTGGGCGCTGCGCAACAAACCATCGGCCATGAGCAGGGGAGCCCGGGTCTCGCGCGCAACAGCCGTGACCGTCTCCTCCAGATATCCCCAGTCGCTCTCTCGGCTTTGATCGGCGAGGCTCGTGAACAGCCACAGGTGGTGGCCATAGTCGTCATTCAACGGCTCGCGGTTTGCAAGGGTGGTCACCTCGGTGCGCGGTGCGTCGCCGATCGTCAGGTGGATGTGAAGTCGGTGCTGGATACCAGATTGCGACAGTTCCTCGATATCTTCGTCTCGTGCCCCGAACGACACGAGTTCGCGGTCTCGTGCCTGACCAAAAATGCTCTCGGCCGCGCCATTCATGTGACAGATCTTGCCGACCGCGTCGACGATGACCGCCGCCTGCTCAATCCTGTTCATAAGCGCCAGCTCGATCGCTTCGTGCCAGCGCGCCGCAAAAATCTGCTCGCAGTCGGCGGCGAGTCCGCGGGCCGCTTCGCGATCGGGTCCGAGAAAGGCGTTGGATTCCGAAGATTCCATATCGAGGATCATCTCGATCTTGCCATTCACGAAGAGGGGGACGGTCATCGCGGATCGCTGATCCGGCGCGGTCTGAATGAAGCCGTAGTTCCGCTTGGAATCGCTGATGTCTGGAACGACAAGAATGGACCGCTGGACGAGACAGCTGCCGAGCATTCCGCTGGATAGGTCCTGGGTGTATTCGGACTTTTGGGCGGCGGACTTCACGAGCAGGTTTCGGTCGTTCTTGACGTGCTCGGCGACCAGCACGAACTTGCCGCGGGCGCGGTCCACCCGGAACACACCGACGTACTCCCAGCCGAAGCATTGTGTCGTGCCGGTCGCCAGCAGTGTGGCAATGGTGCGGGCGCTGGGCGCCTTGTTCAAATTGTCCTTGAGCTCGCGCAAGGCGCGCGCCTGAGCGTGCTCGATGGCCGCGTCCGCAGCCTGCAGGATTTCCTCGACTCCGAGATTCTGCAGGGTCCGGAGGTCGGCGGCCGTATATTTGTGGTTACGGGACATGAGAGCCAGCGAGCTTCCGAACCGGCCGCCCGCCTTCCGAATCGGCAACACAACCATCGATTTGAAATCGTCGGAGAGGATCGCCTTGCTGACCGGGTTGTCCTTTTCCTCCGGGTTGAGCTGCTCGACGAATTTGCTCAGGTCGTTATTCCACGTCTTGCCCTGTTCGAGCCATTGAATCACATCGGCCGTTACCTTGAACCAGCGTGTACTCCACTCCCAGCGAGGTTTAGGAAAGACGGTGAGCGCTCGCCAATGGTCGCTGAGGTCGTTGTAGACCCCGAAAGCAGACATCTCGAACGGAATGACCTTTTCGACGACCCGCAGCATGGCCTCGATGATCTCTTGCGGGTCTGCGTGCTCGGCAAGAACGGTCTTCAGCTGCTGGCGCGCCAAATCCTCGTTGAGGGGAGCGAACAACAACAACAGCCCGGTCGAGCTATTCTGTTCCTCCATGTACGGCGCTGCACTGACTCTCGCCAGGACGGAACGGCCATCCATCGGACGAAGCCGCACGAAATCCGTAAATCCCGTTTGTGTGCCGATCCATTCGTCAAACCGGCTCGTCGTGCCCTCGTCGTCGGGCGCGAAGACATCGGACAGCGACATCTCCTTGAGGGTCGCCTCGGCGAACCCGAGAATCTGCACGGCTCGCTCGTTTGCGAACCGGATCTTGCCCGCCCGATCGGTCCTGAGCACGCCGTCCTGCAAGGCGTCAAGGCGGCTCCGTTCGGCGCTCTGATCCAGGAGGAGGGCGTAGTTGCCTTGCTGCCCGTCTTCGTCGCGCAGCGGGCCGATCTCGACCCTGACCTGGCGGATCAACTTATTGGTCCGGATGTCTACGCGCAGGCTTGTGTTGTGGTTTGCCTTGAGGGCTGCGCCCACGTCGGCCGCACGGGACCCGAATAGCCCGGGAAACGGAGCGTTGCGGCCGTCGGGAACGAGCTTGTCGAACGCCGCATTCGCATAGACGATGCGGCCATCGCCTGCCAGTTCGACGAACGGGATGTCGCTGTGATGCGCGGCCTCGTCGAGCGCGTCGTACCGATCGGAAAGCACACTCAGGAGCGTGGTTTGCGATTGAAGGATCTTGTCGACGGCTTCGGCAGTCAGACCAAACTCCGAAACGAGCATTCGGGCCAGCTCGTCGACGAGGGGCTTGAGTGCGGTCTTCAGGCCGTTCTGCCTGCTCCTGAGCGCGCCGATCACATGGCGCCGGATACCTTGCTCAGTTTTCAAGAAATCCTGGTCCCAGTCACCTGAGATGAGCGATGGCGCTGCACGGAGTTCCTCCATAACAACCTCGCTAACGCAACTGTGAAGCGAAACGATAAGGTGCTTGAGCCGGCACAAAAATTCGAGTGCTGCCGGTCTGAGCGCATCGGCGGGATCAGAGGTGCCAAGGCGATTTTTGACCGCGGAAATTCGTCGTTCAACCTAAGCTAGAGGCGATCGCAGCCGTCCTAGTATTAACTAGTTCACAGAAACGGCCTGAATTTCCACGGATTCGTCGATCGAGACGGTGATGACGTGCTCAGCGATCGGGTCCGACGCTGTGTCTTTGCCGGGCAAGCACAGGCGCAGCGGCAATCCTCGTTGCCCGCTGGCGCAGGGTAACGCTCAATCCCACCGTGTCACGCGCGCGTGACAGGACCCTCAGTTCACACGCGTCCAGGTCTGGCCGCCGCAGAACATGCCGCCGAAGGCGCAGCCCTGTACGCGCAGGCGATCGGTGCCCTTCAGCGCGATGGTTGAATCGTAGGTCGAGCCGGAGTTCGGATCGAGGATGCGACCGGACCATTTCTGGTCCTTGTTCTGATCCTTGCCGGGCTTCATGTTGATCAGAACCTGCTCGCCATTCTGGTTCGATTTCGAATCGACCGAGTAGCCGCAGAGATTGCTGCCGCATTGCTCGATCCGGACCTTGCCTTCCTTCTCCTCGGTGAGCCAGACCCCGAGCGGTGAATTGAGGTCGCGCGTGGGCGCGGTAGCGGGAGCCGGCGGCGCGACGGCAGCCGACTGAACGGGGGCAGGCGCAGGCGCCGGGACGGGAGGCGGAGATGGCGCCGGAGGCGCCGCTGCGACGGTCGGGGCGGGCGGCGGCGGCGGTGCGGGCGGTACTGCGGCCACCGTCGGGGCAGCACTTGGGGCCGGCTGAGGCGGCGGCACAAGCGCGTCTTCGGCCGGAGCGTTGTTCGCCGTGGTGGCCGGAGGCGCCGGCGGGGCAGGAGGCGCGACGGCAACGGGAGCCTGGACAGGGGTCTGCTCGGCCGCCGGGGGCGCCGTGACCGGTGCCGGGGCCGGCGCTGGATTGGCGGGCGCCTGCGGGTCAGCCTTGGCTTGTTGCGGTGCCTGCGGGTCCGATTTTGGAGCCCCCTTGGCATCGTTCTTGGTTTTCTTGGCCTTGCCCTGGCCGGTGTTGTCGTAGACGCCGGGGATTTGCACCGTGCCGCGGTCGGGATCGATGCGGATGGTGCGCCCGCCATAGTCGAAAGTGTACTGCGCCTGCGCAGCGGTGCTCGCCAAAAGGAATGCGGCCGTGGCCAACAGCTTCCTCATTTCGCATCTCCTGAAACAGGTGGTCCCCGCACCGACGCTTACGCCCCGGCTCGATCGCAAAAAGTGATCTAGATCACTGTCACCGTATGAGTCGTGCTCCGGCTGTTGCGGGTTCAATAACACCGGAGCGGGTCCAAAGTTGGACAGCGGCGTGGCCCGCATCTGGACGGATTCAGGACGGGCAAGTACAACCGCCCCGGTTGAATAGTTTGAAAGTACACGCTCATGCCACGGCCACTTGCCACAATCATTCTGATCGCGGCCTGCTGTCTGGTTGCGACCCTGGCGCAAGCGGCCGGACTTCAATTTATCGAGGTGCCCGCGGATGCCGACGGGCTCGCTCTCAAGGGCATGGCGTGGACACCTTGCACAGCGGCGCCCTCCGAGGTCGCCTTGGGCCGCGGAGTCATTGTGCCGGGCGTAAAAGACTGTCCGGTCGCGGGCAATCGATTGCCACTGATCGTTGTCTCGCACGGGCGCCGCGGCTCGTTTCTCACGCACAACGATACCGCGGCCGCACTTGCTGATGCCGGATTCGTGGTCGCTGCCATCAGCCATCCCGGCGACAATGCCAGGGACAGCAGCCGGACGGACGAGTTCTCCGTCCTAATTCAGCGTCCCACCGACATGAAACGGCTCACGAGTTTCATGCTCGGCGCATGGAAGGAAGCGGCGGTCCTGGACCCGCGGCGGATTGGCCTGTTCGGGTTCTCGCGCGGCGCCTATACCGGTCTCGTCGTGATCGGCGGCAACCCTGATTTCGGTGCGCTGGCCCGGCTCTGCGAGAGAGAGGGAGCCACGACGCCGAAATGTCGGGACATTCGCGAGGGCCGGATGCCAACCGAGCCGGCAGTCCACGATCCCCGTGTCAGAGCGGCCATCTTGGCGGATCCGCCACTTCTTGATGGTCTCTTCAGCCGAGAGCGCCTCGCCGATCTAACGATCCCAATGATGTTGTGGCGTTCAGCGCTCGGTGGCGACGGCGTCACGCCCGATGCTGTCGATGCGCTGGAAGTCCTTCTTCCCGCACGGCCCGATTATCGGATCGTGCCCAACTCCGCGCATTTTTCCTTTATCGCGCCATGCTCGCCCCAACTGGCCGAAACAGCGCCGATTCTTTGCACCGATCCGCCAGGGTTCAATCGAAAAGCGTTTCACGACGAGTTCAACGGCGCGGTCGTGGCCTTTTTCCGCGCGCGCCTGGAGTGACGGAAGACGCACGCAGCGCGGGCGGCGCCTAATCGAACCAGGCGGCGTAGATCTTCTTGTAGCTGCCGTCCTGCATAGAAATGTGCAGCCATTGGTCGACGAACGCCTTCAGCGCCACGTCGCGCTGGAGCCAATAGGCCTTCTCGGAGAAGTCGAACGGCTTGTCGGGATGCACCGCGCAGAGCACGCCTTGATGCTGCTTCTGCTGGTAGCGCGTCTCGGAGGCATCCGTCATCATCAGGTCTGCATTGCCCTTGGCGATCTCGTCGAAGATCACGGTATTGTCGGGGAAGACGGTGATATCGGCATCCTTGATGTTGGCACGCGCGAAGCGCTCGTTGGTGCCGCCGGGATTGACGATCACGCGGGTGCCCTTCTTGTCGATGTCGGTGATGCTCTGGTATTTGCCGACATCGGCACAGCGCGCGATCGGCGTCTTGCCCTCGCGCATGATCGGCGTGGAGAAGAAGCCCTTCTTCTGCCGGTCGAGCGTGACCGAGACGCCGCCCATGGCGATGTCGAACTGATCGGCCTCGAAATCCTTCATCAGCTTCGGCCAGGCCGTCGGCACGAATTCGACCTTGACGCCGAGTGCCTTGCCGAGCGCCTCGGCCATGTCGACATCGAAGCCGTTGAACTGCTGCGTCGTCTTGTCGAGATAGGTGAAGGGCTTGTAGTCGCCGGTCATGCCGACGCGCAAAGTGCCGCGCTTGACGATCTCGTCGAGGCGGGACGGCGTCGCCTGCTGTGCCTGCGCCGAAAGGTTTGCCAGCAGGACCACGGCCAAGGTCGCCAAAATTCGACTGGTCATTCGAACGATCATCTCTTTTCCACCCATGCCCAAGCTGTCATTGTGCAGCTCTCGATGCCTGTCTTGAGGCCTGGATTTAGACCAGATGCCCGTCGCTGGCGAGGCGGAATTGAAGGGAATTTTCAAGTGACGATCTCGATGCATGACGCCTCGGTCGGCGTCTTCGTGCCTTACTTGCGCAACCTGTCCGCACTGCTCGACAAGGGCGTTGCCTATGCCGAAGCCCGGAAGTTCAATCCGGCCGTCCTGCTCGGCATGCGCATCGCGCCCGACATGTACGATCTGGCGCAACAGATCGGCGAGGCCTGCCGCCATGCCACGGTCGCCGCGGCCTTGCTGGCCGACCGCGAGCCGGTGACGCTGCCGGTGCTGGAGCACGACATGGCCGGACTCCAGGCCCGCATCGCGACGTCCATCGAGTTCATCGAAAGCCTGCCGCGCGCGGAGATCGATGCCGCGGCGGAACGGAATGTCTTCTTCAGGCTGAAGAACGGGACCGAGTTGCCCTTCACCGGGCGGACGCTGCTGCTGACCTTCAGCATGCCGCAGTTCTTCTTTCACGTCACGACCGCCTACGACCTGTTGCGGCACGCAGGCGTCGAGCTCGTGAAGAAGGATTATCTCGGACGACGATAAGCCGAACCGGCAGCCACTTCGCGCGAAAACGCGCTAGGCTTCGCCCTTGCGCTCGTAATCGGCGAGCGAGCTGCGGCCGGCGATCTCGCTGCGCAGCTCTTCGAAGCGCCGATGCGCCTCGTCCTCATGCGCGTCGACGAAATGCACCGCGGCTTCGCCGGTCATCGGGCCGCTGACTACGGGCACCGACTGCTCGCCGATGGTCTCGTGGACGTAGAACTGGCCGTCATCGCCGCGATGGACCGTCCATTTCAGGCGGATGGCCACCATCGGCCCGGGGCCGACCTTGCTGTAGCCGTCGGCATCGGTGTGCTCCGGCACCAGCGGCTGCTCCTCGACCACCGGGTGCTCGTCGACCACGGGGTGCTCGTCGACCACGGGGTGTTCGTCGGTGACCCCATGTTCACCGGCAACCACCATTTCGGTCACGGTGATCGTCTCGGTCTCGCGCACGGTCTCGGTCTCGCGCACGACGAGGACGGGTTCAGGGTGCTCCAGGATGCTGGCGATGGTCGCCAACGCGTGGTCGGTCGGGTCGATCTCTGACAAGGGTCCATCCTCCAGCTCGACGCGGCCGGCAAGTCTGTCCCACTGCCGCCGCGGCCGGACCTATTACGCGGGTTTGATTAAGGCTGAGTGAGGGCTCGATCTGCACCAAAATGGGACTCATTCTGGCGTTCCGAAGGCGGGGGCGGCCGCCCGTCCGAGAGAACTGCCCCTCAAGAGAACCGCCCGCCCTGGAGACCAGCTCAGCCCAGGACATCCTGATTGATGATGTTCTGCCGGATGGGATCGCCGTCCAGCACACTGAGGATGTTGCGCGCGGTCTGCTCGCTCATCCGGCTCACCGCCTCGACCGTCACGCCGGCGACATGCGGGGCCATGATGACGTTGGGCAGCGCGAACAGCGCGTTGCTGACCGGCGGCGGCTCGACCTCGAACACGTCGATGCCGGCACCGGCGAGCTTGCCCGAGACCAGTGCGTCGTACAGCGCCGTCTCCTTCACGATGCCGCCGCGCGCGGTGTTGATGAGGTAGGATTTCGGCTTCATCCGGCCGATCCTGTCAGCATCGAACAGACCGACGGTCTCCGGCGTCTTCGGGCAGTGGATGGTGACGAAATCGGCGTGCGGCAGCGCGGCATCGAGATCGGCGACCGGCTCGCAGCCTGCTGCCTTGATTTCTGCGGCTGCCTTGTAGGGATCATAGACCTGCACATTCATGTCCATCGCCAGGCAGCGCTTGGCGGTGCGGGTGCCGATGCGGCCGAAGCCGATGATGAGGACGGTCTTGCCGTAGAGATCGAACGGCAGCATGCCGAGCCGGTCGGCCCATTTGCCGTCCTTGACGCAGGAATGCATCTCCTGCGCGCGTTTTGCCAGTGTCAGCATCATGAACAGCGCCTGCTCGGCGACCGAGGGCGAATTCGCGCTGCCCGCGACCATCAGCGGCACCTTGCGGCGGGAGAGGGCGGGGACGTCGACTGCGTCGTAGCCGACGCCGATCCGGGTCACCACCTTCATGTCCTTCGAGGCTTCGAGCTCGGTCTCGCCGAAAGCGGTGGCGCCGAGCGCCACGCCATGGACCGGCGCGTGGCTCTTCAGCAAAGCCTCGAAATCCCCAGCGGAGATCAGGTTCGGAAACTCGATGAGCTCGATGTCATCTCGCTGGGTGAGGAGGGCGCGCGCCCCTTGCGACAAAGTTTGCGTAACAAAGATTTTCTTCTTGTTGGTCGACATCGTCCCTACCTGCACGAGTTTCTTGGCCGGCCGTCACAAGACGGCGCCGGTCGCCTCGTTTAGCAGGTGCATATTGTTGAGGTCCATCGCCAAACGCATGGGGCCCCCATCCTTGGCGCCCGCATTGGGATCGACGCGGCCGCAGACGGGCGTGCCTTCCAGGCCGAAATAGACCAGCGTCTCCATTCCCATCGGCTCGGTGACATCAAGCATGGTGTCGAAGGTCTCGACGCCCGGATCCAGATGCGCATGCGACTCCGTGAGATGTTCGGGACGGATGCCGAGCAACAGGTTTTCAGCTCGGGGCAGCGCGCTGTAACGGGCGGCGCGGGCCGGCGGCAACGGGAATGAGATCCGGTCCGTCAGGCGGACGTTGAGCTTGCCGCCGACGTCCTCGAGCCGGCACGGAATGAAGTTCATCGCCGGCGAGCCGATGAAGCCCGCGACGAAGCGCGTCGCCGGCTTGTGGTAGAGCTCGTTCGGGGTGCCGATCTGCTCGATCCGTCCCTTGTTCATCACCACGACGCGATCCGCCAGCGTCATCGCCTCGACCTGGTCGTGGGTGACGTAGACCGTGGTGGTGCGCACCTTCTGGTGCACCTTCTTGATCTCGATCCGCATCTGCACGCGCAGCTTGGCGTCGAGATTGGACAGCGGCTCGTCGAACAGGAAGACTTTCGGATTGCGCACGATGGCCCGCCCCATGGCGACGCGCTGGCGCTGGCCGCCGGAGAGCTGCTTCGGCTTGCGGTCGATCAGGTCGGTGATGTCCAGGAGGCGGGCGGCCTCGGTCACCCGCGCCTTGATCTCGGCTTTCGGGTAGTGCTTGAGCCGCAACCCGAACGACATGTTCTCCGCGACCGTCATATGCGGGTAGAGCGCGTAGTTCTGAAACACCATCGCGATGTCGCGGTCCTTTGGCGGCACGTCGTTGACGACGTCCCCGCCGATCATGATGTCGCCGTCGGTGATGTCCTCGAGTCCCGCGATCATCCGCAACGTCGTCGACTTGCCGCAGCCGGAGGGGCCGACGAGCACGATGAACTCATGGTCTGAGATGTCGAGGTCGATGCCGCGCACCGCCTCGACGTCGTCGTAACGCTTGACCACCTTCCGCAACGCAACCTCAGCCATAAGACATCAACCCTTTGTCGCGCCGGCGGTCAGGCCGGCAATGTAATAGTCCATCAGGAAGGCATAGATGACCAGCGGCGGGGCAGCGCCGAGCAGCGCGCCCGTCATGATCTGACCCCAATTGAAGACGTCGCCCTTGATCAGCGTGGTGGTGATGCCGACCGGCAGCACCAGCTGGTCGATGGATGTCGTGAACACCAGGGGATAAAGGAACTGCGCCCAGGACACGGTGAAGGCGAAGATGGTGGCTGCGATCAGGCCGGGCAGGGCGACGGGGATGAAAATCCGGGTCAGGGTCTGGAGCCAGGAAGCGCCGTCGATCAGAGCCGCCTCGTCGAGCTCCTTCGGGATCGAGGCGAAATAGCCGATCATGATCCAGGTGCAGAACGGCACGGTCAGCGTCGGATAGATGAACACCAGCACGTACCAGCGGTTGAGAAGAGTGATGCCGGTGACGTCCTGGACCACCGCGAGCATCTTGAACAAGGGAATGAACAGGAGGCTGTCCGGGATCAGATAGGTGAGAAAGACGCCGGTCGCGAGCGTCGCCGAGCCCCAGAACTTCATCCGCGCCAATGCAAACGCCGCCGGAATGCTGATCAGCATCGTCACGATCACGACCACGATCGAGATCATCGACGAATTCCAGAAGAATCGCAGGAACTGGTTCGAGGTCAACAGCTCCACATAGTTCGACAGGGTCGGATGAAATACCCACCACGGATTGGTGGCGGCCGAGATCTCCGCGCTGCTCTTGAGCGAGGTGATCAGCATGTAGATCGGCGGGATCAGGAAGAAGATCGCAAACAGCACCAGGAAAAAGTAGGACCAGCGCAGCGCCCAGGTGCGGTCGCGGCTCATGCTTCGAAGCTTGACCTTGCGTGTCGGTCCGGCCTTGTCGATTGCGAGCGTGCTCATCAGGCTTCGTTCCCGCGTTTGTTGACATCACGCAGGATGAAGACCGCTGCGACGGCGAGGATCGGCACCATGAACAGCGAGACGCAGGCGCCGAGCGGAATGTCGCTGCTCTGGATGCCGACCTGGAACGCCCAGGTAGCAAACAGATGCGTCCGGTCCAGCGGACCGCCGGAGGTGAGGATGCGCACGATGTCGAAATTGGCGAAAGTGACGATCAGCGAGAACAGCGTGGTGATGGCGATGATGTTGCGCATCATCGGCAAGGTGATGTGCCAGATCTTCTGCCACCAATTGGCGCCGTCGATCGCTGCGGCTTCGTAGAGCTGGTCGGGCACGGATTTCAGCGCGGCCAGGTACATGATCAGGAAGAACGGCGCGCCGTACCAGACGTTGACGAGGATGACGGAAAAACGCGCCCAGAAGGTGTCACCGAGCCACGGGATCGGACCGATGCCGAAGAACGACAGCGTATAGTTGAAGGCGCTGTAGGAAGGGTCGAACAGCCACAACCATGCCAGCGTGCTCATCGCCGGCGGGATCACCCAGGGCACCAGCAGCATGCCGCGCCATTTACGTTGCTTCTTGCCGGGAATGTTGTGGACGAAATGCGCGACGATGAAGCCGATCAAAGCCTTGAAGACCACGGCGGTAATCGCAAAAATGCAGGACTGCCTCACCACCATCCAGAACGTTTCGCGCTTGAACAGGAAGGTGAAGTTGCTGAGGCCGACGAACTTGGTCATCGCCTTGTTCAGCGTTGCCAGGTAGACCGAATAGAAGGCGGGATAAAGCACGAGCAGGGCGATCAGGAGGATCAGCGGCAGCGTCAGGAAGAACGCGACGGTCGATTTCCGTCCCATCGCATTGCGCAGGCTCGCCCGTTTGCGCGGGCTTGCAGCTCGGGCGAGACGGCCTTGCTCAACGACGACATCGGCCATGAATTTAGCCTCTTTTGCAGGACACGTAGCAGGACATCTGGAACGGCAAAGCCGGCGCAGCCGTCGGCTTCATTCGGCAAGCGGATCGAGCGAGGGGGGCCTCGGCGGCTCACGCGCGAAGCGTGAACCGCCATGGCACATACCCGGCTCAGGTCCGCATGAAGCCTTCGCACTCGCCTTCGGCCCAGGCGAGCGCGGTTTCCAACTTCTCTCCTTGCGCAAAGCGCAGCGCCATCTTGGTCAGCGTCGCCTGGAAGTAGATCTGCTGGGCGATCTTCGGCGGCGCCGGAGACGCGGCGATCGACATCGTCTGCTGCTTGTAGGGATCCGGATAGTGGAAGAGCGTGCCCTTCGGCGGCCCTTCCTCGGCCCAGGTCTTGAACTTCGTCATGTTCGCGTAGGCCGGCAGATCGTACCCGCCGCTCGCCGCGACGAACTTCTCGATCGCCGCTGGCGAGGACAGGTGAACGAGCAAGCTCTTGGCCGCTTCCTTGTTCTTGCCAAAGGCCCAGACGCCCCAGAAGTACGGCAGGAAGGGTGCAAAACGTCCCTTCGGACCGGACGGAAAGCCGTGCGTCCAGCACTGTTCGGCGACTTGCGGCGCGTCGCGCTTGGCGACCGCCCAGGCACTCGGCGGATTCAGGATCATCGCCCCGCGGCCCGAGATCAGCCATTTGTTGTTGGAGGCATCGTCCCAGGACGGCGCGTCGGTGGGCAGGACGGCGATCAGCTTCTTGTAGAATTCGAGCGCCTGCCGCACCGCGTCGGTCTTGACGGTGATATCGCCCTTGGCGTTGACGAGCTCGGCGCCGAAAGACTGGAAGATCGCGCCGGCGGTGTCGACGCTGTCGGTGGTCTCGCCGAGACCGATGCCGAAGGGGAAGCCGGCCTTGTGGCAGGCCTCGGCCGCCTTCAGGAACGTCTCCATGGTCCAGTTGTCCGCCTTCGGAGGACCGCCGGCCGGATACATCTCCTGCACGTCGATGCCGGCGTGTTTCTTCATCAGATCGATGCGGGAGCAGGGGCCCTTGATCTGGCTTCCCGGCGTCGCGGGCACTGCGAGCCATTTGCCGCCCGACCGCCCGAGATATTTGACGGTGTCGTTCACCTCGCCGTTCTGCTTGATGAGCGGCTCCATGACGTCGTTGAGCGGTTCGAGATTCTCGGAATAAGCGTGCGGCCACCAGCTCGGCATCTGGAGAATGTCGTGACCGGACTTGGCCTGGGCTTCGGCCGCCGCCGTCAGCTCGATCTTCTTGTTGTTGCTGGTGATGTAGTCGATCGAGACTTCGACCTTCTCCTTCTCGCCCCATTCCTTGACGAGCGCGGTGGAGGCATCGTTGGCGCCGGGCACCCAATGGTCCCAGAAACCGATCGAGAGCTTGCCGGCGGCGTAAGCGCCTCGGACATAGGGCGCCGTGATCAGCGCCGCGGAGGACATTGCAGTGGCAGCCACAAATTGACGTCGCGTCAGTGTCTTGCGTGACATCTCGTTTCCTCGCTTGGGTGTTTTATTGTTCTGGCGTTTCCTCTGAACTCTTCCGAGTTCTACTTTTGATTTTCTTTTTGAAAGTTTCTTGTTCGACGTTTCTTATTGATGCCGTCGGCTTCGAAGGCAAATTGGTAGCGCGATCAGATCATGATTGATTGCGTCTGTCGAGAAAACCGAACGGCTTGCGCCTAGAACTAACGTTGTGTCCGGTAAGGCGGCAGTGGCCTCGACGTCGTGCGCGGACCATGAACCACGATCGGTCATTTTGCGACGCACACTTTGCGCCGACCCGCCCGGTCGATGCATGCGCAATTACGCCGCAGTTTCGAATAAGCCTGCATAAGCGCCTCGCGCCAAACACTTTTCGGGCGTGGATAGCAATTGTCGGTGGCTAGACCTCGAAGCGGTGAAAACGATAGAGTTGCAACTGGCGGGTGGTTCTCACCCCCAACGGCCTAATCAGATCGAGATGGAGACCAGAATGATCAACCCGGCGCCGCTCGCGCGGCTTAACCTGCGACGATGGTTCGCGCTGGGATCCGTTTTCGTGTTGCTGCTCGGCGCAGCCGCGGTGGCGAACGCTCAAGGCCTGGTCAAAGGGGTTCAGGAAGGAGCGGCGGCCGGGAACAAGGCGGCAGGTCCGGTCGGCGGCGTGCTCGGTGGCGCGATCGGCGGTGTGGTCGGCGTTTTCACCGGCGTGCTCGGCGTTGGCAATAATGGCAATCAGGCGCCCGCCGCCAAGGATTCGAGCAAGGATTCGAGCAAGGACGCTGCCAAAGACGCCAAGCAGGGCGCCGGCAAGGACAAGGATGCCAAGAGCGCCAAGGTGGGCAAGGGCGCCAAGGCGAGCAAGGAGGCGAAGAACGCGCCGCAGGACAAGGATGTCACGGTCCTCACCCAGACCGGCGCGCCGCAATTGACCGCGGACCAGATCGTCACCAACAGCGACTCCTATATCGAGCGGATCAAGACCGAACTGAACCTCACGCCCGACCAGGAGAAGCACTGGTACGGCTTCTCGAGCGCCATGCACTACCTCGGGCATAACGGTGCCGAGCGGCTCAACCTGCGGGTCGCGCGCGCCAAGCGGGATCCGCCCGACGACATCGTCGAGCAGATGCGCAACGAGGCCCAATTCCTCATCGACCGCGCCGCCGACCAGCGCAATGTCGCCGACGCCGCCGAGCCCCTCTATTCGAGCCTCGATGACAAGCAGAAGCAGGTGTTCGTACAGGAGATGGTACGGCTCAGCCACGAACGAGGACTGGATTGATCAAGTTGAATCGGATCGGGCGCGTCTGAATTAACGGCGCCCGCCACGAATTCGTGAATCCTCTTCGCGATTCGGTTATGATTAGCTTCGGAAAGCTGATGGCGGGGTTGATATGGCGGACGGACTCTCCGTTTTCCTGGTCGAAGACGAGACGTTGATCCGGATGATGATGACGGACATGGTGGAGGAACTCGGCCACCACGTCATCGCGGAAGCGGATAATGTTCGGGACGCCAGCGCGTTCGCCATGACCGCGCAGTACGATCTTGCGATCCTCGATATCAATCTCAAGGGCCTCTACGTCGATCCGGTCGCCGACCTAATCGAGCGTCGCGGCAAGCCGTTTCTGTTCGCGACGGGCTACGGTCCGGAGCTGCTGCCGTCCTTGCTCCGGCGCCGGCCGATCCTGCGCAAGCCGATTTCGATCGATCAGCTCAAGGCGATGATCGATTCGATGTTTCCGGAAGCGGCAGCGAAGACGCCGCACTGAGACCAAAATAAAAATGGCCGCCCGTCAGGGGCGGCCATTTCGCGACGGAATGCGTCGCGGTCTCACATCAGGCCGGCGCCGAGATCGATGCCGCGCGCCATTAGGCCGAACGAGGCGACCAGGCCCGTGCAGCAAAACAGCAAGATGGTCTTGAACGAAGAAAACGAAGAATCGGCCAAACGCGTTTCGCTGGTGGCCGGCATCGCGGCGATCGAAATCATGCTCATGTTCATTCCCCCCTTTGTTGCCCCTGAATTGCATCAGGTAAGGGAACTCCTAGAGCAAAAAGTTTGACGCGAGCTTTCGAGGGATCGTTAACGAAATCGCAATTGATGCTGCGTTTTCGGGCACCATAGCGGCATCACTCGCTTCAGTGGCGCCCGTTCTTCAGCACCGTGGCGATGGTGTGAGCTGTCATGGCGGCGCGGTCCGAAGCGCGCTGGGCGGCCAGCCGGTCACGCGCCTTTTCCTCGATCAAGAGCTCGATCAGGGCCAGCCGCTTGCCCTCGTCGTCCGCCTCGAGCAGCAGGCGGTGATAGCGGTGATAGTCGAAACCTAGATCCTGCTTACGCATGTCACGCCCCCGCAACTACGCCACACACACAAGCCAGGATTGTTTCTCATCCGGGACGTGCGCGCAAGCACGATCCCGCGTCGAGCGGGCGTGCCGTGCAATCAGCTGTGCATGACTGGAACCCGCGGACGGAGGTGCGCGCCGTTAAGGCTGGTTGTGCTCCGCGAACATCGTCAGTCCGACGAAACTCGCATCGGGTTTGGTGACCAGCCGGGTGGGGATGTCGCGGAGATAGTCCTGGAAGCGTCCCTTGGCTTCGAAGCGCGCCCGGAATGCGGAGGCTGCAAGGAAGTCGGGAAAGCGCGGCACGATTCCGCCGGCGATATAGACGCCGCCGCGTGCGCCGAAGGTCACCGCGAGATTGCCCGCGACCGAGCCGAGAATGGCGCAAAACATCTCCAGCGTTTTGCGGCTGAGCTCGCAACTGCCTTCCAGAGCGGCCTTCGTGATGGCGGCAGCATCGCGATGCGGCACTTGCGCACCTTCCACCTCGGCCAGCGCCTCGTAGAGGCTTTGCAGGCCGGAGCCGGACAACGCGCCACGCTCGATGGACACATGGCCGAGGCGTCGGCGCATGCACGCGATGACGCGTTCCTCGCGCTCGTCCTCCGCCGGCAGGGTCGCGTGGCCCGCCTCGGTGACGACGGCCAGCCGTGAACCGTGGCGCTCGACCAGGGAGGAAACGCCAAAGCCGGTTCCGGGTCCGACCACCAGCAACGGCTCTCCGGGAAGGCCATCCCCTCCGCCGAGCGGGATCAGGTCGGCGGGCTGCAGCGCGGGCAGGGACCAAGCCACCACCTCGAAATCGTTGAGAACATGGACGCTGTCGAAGCCGAGGGCCGGCTGGAGCTCGTTGCCGTCGATGACCCACGGGCTGTTGGTCATGACGCAGCGGTTGTTGGTCACCGGCCCCGCGACGGCCAGCACGGCCCTTGGGGGCGTTTTGCCGTCTGAGCGACGCGCGAGAACATCGGCAATGGCTTCCCGAACGGTCGGGAAGTCTGCCACTTTGACGTAGTCGATCGGTCCGGTTTGGTCGCCCTGACTGAGCGCAAAGCGCGCATTGGTGCCGCCGATATCGGCGAGAAGAATCTGTCCTGTCTTGCCGATGGTCATGTGCGTGTGGCTGCCGCGGCCGTTCGGGCTGCGGGAACCGCTTCCTCCGCTCTATCCGTTCGCAAAATGCGAACGGCTTTCAGAATCCGCCCCCGGGGTGGATCTAGTCAACACGCATCAGCCCAAACCGTTGCATCGGGGCCGACGCGGTGCATTCGCGCAGACCGCCGCACCGCTTCGGTGGTTGCGAAGCAGCGCGGGAAGATCGACACTGGAGACGTGCCGTCGGCGCCGGTCGCGCGGGATGGCCTGGAATGGACCTTGCGATGAAGCTTTCCGACCGCGACGTGCTGCTGGTCATCGACGTGCAGAACGATTTTTGCACGGGCGGGGCGCTCGCCGTGCCCAGGGGCGAGACGGTCGTCCCCGCCATCAATCGGATCGCCCAAAAATTCGCCAATGTGGTGCTGACCCAGGACTGGCATCCCCGCGATCATGTCTCCTTTGCCCCGAACCACGCCGGCAAACAGCCGTTCGAGACCATCGCGCTCGACTACGGCGTCCAGGTGCTGTGGCCGAGCCATTGCGTCCAGGGCACGGCGGGCGCGGAATTTCATCGCGATCTCGACGTCACTCGCGCAAATCTCGTGGTGCGGAAGGGGTTTCGGCGCGGCATCGATTCCTATTCGGCGCTGTTCGAGAACGACAGGAAAACGCCGACCGGCCTGCTTGGATATCTGCGCGAGCGCGAGTTGAAGACGATCTTCGTGGTTGGCCTCGCGCTCGACTTCTGCGTCCGCTTCTCGGCGGAGGATGCCCGCCAGGCGGGGTTCGAGGTCGCCGTCATCGAGGACGCCTGCCGCGGCATCGATCTCGACGGCTCGGTCGCCGCGACCCATCAGAGTTTTCGCGAGCGCGGCATTTCGCTCGTCAGCTTCGAGGCCTTCCTGTGAGGACCGTGAGATAGCCATGGCGGAGAAGACCGGCAAACAGCAGCACGCACCGGGCCCGGTCCCGGATGACCCGCTGCTGTGGCCGTTCGCTGCGGCTCGGCTTGCGATGGATGCCTGCTTCGGATGGCTCGAGCGAGGTCCGCCGGAGCAAGCCGACAGCAGCCTGCCGTGGACCACGCCCAACTCCGTCGCGCTGGAGCTTGCGACCATGCGCCTGCGCAATTGCACGCGGACCGAGTCCGGCCCGCCGGCACTGGTCTGCGCGCCCTATGCGCTGCATCGGGCCCTGATCGCCGACTTCGCCCCCGGCCACAGCGTGTTGCAGTCCCTGCAAAATGGCGGCATCGACCGGGTCTATCTCACCGACTGGCGCTCAGCCACGCCTGACATGCGCTATCTCTCGATCGACAGCTATCTCGGCGATCTCAACGTCGCCATCGACGAGATCGGCGCGCCGGTCGATCTCGTCGGCCTGTGCCAGGGTGGCTGGCTGTCGCTGCTCTATGCGGCGCGCTTTCCCGCCAAGGTACGGCGGCTGGTGCTGGCAGGCGCGCCCGTCGACCTCTCGATCGAGTCCAGGCTGTCGCAGCTCGCCCGCAACGCGCCGGCGATGGTCTATGATCAGCTCGTCGCCCGCGGCGGCGGCAATGTCAGCGGCGAGGAGATGCTGCGCGTCTGGTCGAAGGCGCCGAGCCGCGACGACATCGTGACGGCGCTGCAGAGCGACCTCTCCGGCGAGGAAGGTGCGGCGCTACTGGCACGCTTCGAGCGCTGGAATGCCGAGCCCCTCAATCTGCCCGGCACCTATTATCTCGAGATCGTCAACTGGATTTTCCGGAAGAACCGGATCGCGCGCGGCCAATTCACGGCACTCGGCCGCGTGATTGATCTGAAGGACGTCAAGGCGCCGGTCTTCCTGCTGGCCGGGCTCGATGACGACGTCGTGCCGGCCGCGCAGGCGCTCGCCACCGCCGGTCTGCTCGGCACACCACCGGCCTTCATTGCGGCGGCCTCCGAGGCCTGCAACCACCTTGGCCTGTTCATGGGCGCGCGGACACACGCCCATGCATGGCCCCGGATCGCCGAATGGCTGCGCGAGGATCTGCCCGGCATGCTGGTGCGCACAGCCTGAGACTGCCCCCAAGGGAAGGGCCGGGCGCCGGGCAGCGAAGCTGCAAATCCGTTATGCATGCCGTTGAATGGCCTGCACGGGGCCATGTCGATGGGTTAAATGGAGTCCAGAGCTGGCGGAGGCCGGTCGCGACGAGACAAAGGGACTGCGCTCGATGAGTTTCCACTCGATCTATGCCCACGGATTTGCGCGCGTGGCGGCCTGCGTCACCACCTCTCATGTGGCCGATCCCACGGCCAACGCGACTGCGGTTCTGGCGGCGGCGAAGGACTGCCACGCGCAGTCGGTGGCGGTTGCCGTGTTTCCCGAGCTGTGCCTGTCCGGCTATGCGATCGAAGATCTCGTCAAGCAGGATCCGCTGCTCGATGCGGTCGAGCGCGGGCTCGTGGCCATCGTCGAGGCCTCCTCGGCCCTGATGACTGTCCTGATCGTCGGCGCGCCGCTGCGCTTTGGCAATCGCATCTACAATTGCGCGGTCGTCATCCATCGCGGCAAAGTCCTCGGCGTCGTGCCCAAGAGCTACCTGCCGACGTATCGCGAATTCTACGAGGGACGGCATTTCGCCTCCGGCGCCGGCATCGTCGGAGAGATGGTCGCCTTCGGCGGGCTGCACGCCCCGTTTGGCGTCGACCTCCTGTTCGCGGCCGAGGACGTTCCGGGCCTGACCATCGGGGTCGAGATCTGCGAGGACATGTGGATCCCGGTGACGCCGGCCTCCGAGCTCGCGCTCGCGGGCGCAAGCGTGCTGATCAATCTCTCGGGCAGCCCGATCACCATCGGTCGCGCCCGCTCGCGCGCGCTCTTGTGCCAATCGACGTCGGCGCGCTGCCTCGCGGCCTATGTCTATTCCGCCGCAGGGGCAGGGGAATCGACCACCGATCTTGCCTGGGACGGCCAGACCTCGATCTACGAGAACGGCGTGCTGCTGGCCGAAGGCGAGCGGTTCCGGCAGGGCGGTCAGATCACGCTGGCTGATGTCGATCTCGACCTGCTCAGGCAGGAACGCGCGCTGATGGGAACCTTCGACGACAATCGCCGGCAGCGCGAGGCCTTCTTCCGGAAAGTCAGCTTCGCCTTGAAGGCGCCGGCGGCCGATATCGGCTTCCTGCGCAAGGTCGAGCGCTTTCCGTTCGTGCCGAGCGACGAGAGCCTGCTCGAGCAGGACTGCTATGAGGCCTACAACATTCAGGTCGCGGGCCTCGTCCAGCGCATGCGCGCGACCGGCACCAAGCGCGTCGTCATCGGCGTCTCGGGCGGGCTCGATTCCACCCACGCCTTGATCGTCGCCGCCAAGGCCGTCGACCTTCTTGGCCTGCCGCGCGAGAACATTCTCGCCTACACCATGCCCGGCTTTGCCACCGGCAGCGAGAGCAAGACCAATGCGCTGGCGCTGATGACGGCGTTGCAGACGAGTTGGCAGGAGCTCGACATTCGCACCACGGCGACGCAAATGCTGAAGGACATCGGCCATCCATTCGGCAAGGGCGAGAAGGTCTACGACGTCACGTTCGAGAATGTTCAGGCGGGCCTGCGCACCGACTATCTGTTCCGGCTCGCCAACCACAACGGCGGCATCGTCATCGGCACCGGCGATCTCTCTGAGCTCGCGTTGGGCTGGTGCACCTACGGCGTCGGCGACCAGATGGCGCACTATAACGTCAATGCCGGGGTGCCGAAGACGCTGATCCAGCATCTGATCCGCTGGGTGATTGCCTCGAAGCAGTTCAGCGACGATGTGAACCAAACGCTTGGATCGATCCTGTCGGCCGAAATCTCGCCGGAGCTGGTTCCGGCCGAGCCGGGCGAGAAGCCGCAGAGCACCGAAGCCTCGGTCGGTCCCTACGAGCTCCAGGATTTCAACCTGTTCTACACGCTGCGGTTTGGCATGCGCCCGTCCAAGATCGCCTTCATGGCGCTGCAGGCGTGGAAGGACGTCGCCGAGGGCGAATGGCCGCCGGCGTTTCCGGCCGACAAGCGCAAGGCCTATGATCTCAAGGAGATCCGCCGCTGGCTCGAGGTGTTCCTGCGCCGCTTCTTCGCTTTCAGCCAGTTCAAGCGCTCGGCGATGCCGAACGGACCCAAGGTTTCGGCCGGCGGCTCATTGTCGCCGCGCGGTGACTGGCGCGCGCCGTCGGATTCGAGCGCTGCGGCGTGGCTTGAAGATCTCGAGCGGAATGTGCCGGTTTGAACGGGAGATGAGCGATGTCGGCCGGCGATGGGCCCGAGCACGGCGCCAACCCACAGAAGGTCCTCAACGGCCTCTACATCTTTGAGATCGAGATGCGCGACGGCAAGCGCGGCCAGGCCAAAGGCGTCGTCGTGCTCTGCGACGGCCGCATCATGGGCGGCGACAGCTATTTCTACTACACCGGCAGCTACACCTTCCGGAACGGGAAATGGCGCGGCGATATGACCGTCAATCAGCACACCGAGGCCGTCGGCAAGCCGCTCGCGTTCGGCGGCAGGGAAGTGACCTGCGGCTTTTCGGGCGACTATTCCGCCGACGGCGCCGAGGTCGAAGGCATGGCGCTGGTTGGCAAGACCAGCGTGACATTCACGGCGCGGCTCACGCTGAAGGACGCCATGTGAGACCCGCCTGAGATGTGAGACCGGCGTGATCGGCCCTCGTTCCTGATCAGGAACCTTCGCACCCACAGAACGTTCGCGTCTTTGCGAATTTCCGAGGAGAGGGACCATGCGCAAGCACTTGATGTTATCGACCGCAGCTATCGGACTGATGCTTGCTTCCGGCTTCGCCTACGCCCAGGCGCCCGGTGAGCGAAGGGACGAGCCGAGACGGACCGAGGAGCCGGCGAAGGGCGCTGCGCCGCAACGCGGCGGCGCCCAGGAGCACGTTCAAGAGCGCGCGCAGGGCGCCCAGGAGCGATTGCAGGGCGCTGGCCGCGAGGAGAAGGGCGGCGCGGCCAGGCAGGACGCGAGTGACGACAAGCGCCAGCCGGCCAGTTCTGCCGAGCGCAACCAGCCGAAGTCGAAGGATCAGGCGCAAGAATCCCGCGAGCCCTCCCGCGATCGCAACCGTGAGGCGGAGAGCCCGAAACCGGGACGCGACGGCAAGAGCAGCGCCGAGACGAAGCAGGACAAGTCCGCGCCGCAGAAATCAACCGCGGAGTCCGAGAAGTCCAAGTCCGGCACGTCTAGCCAGCAGAACGAGCGCACGGGAGCTGCGGCCAACCAGAACGAGCGCAACCAGACCCAGCCGCCGCGCAACGCGGCTGAGCAGCAGCCGGCGCAACAGAACAACCGACCGGCCACGGCGACCGACACGAACCGCACGGCTCCGACCAACAATGCGCAGACCGCGCCTGCCACCCCGGGCACGCAGACCAACCAAGCCAATCAGACCACCCAGACCAACACGCAGACCAATCAGCGGACCCAGGTGACGTCCGAGAAGCAGGTGCGGATCTCCGAAACGGTGAGCCGTGCACGCCTGGCGGAGCCGGAGCGTAATCTGAACATCTCGATCCGGGTCGGCGAGACCATTCCCTCGCGCGTGCGCCTTCACAGGCTTCCGCCCGAGATCGTCTCGATCGAGCCCGAATATCGAGACTACGAATATTTCGCGACCGGTGACGACGTCGTCATTGTGGAGCCGCGGACGCATCGCATCGTCAGCCAGGTGCCTCGCGATCCATCGCGAGCCCGTGCCCAAATGAGCGGCGGCACCTCATCGAGCATGACGGCGGCCGGGGGCAGCAACGTAAACTGCCAGATCATGCGGCGTGACGCCTCGGGCAATGTGGCCCAGGCAGAACCCTCCACCGTAGGCTCGACCGCGCGAACCGATTCTCTGAGCGTGACTGTCCAGTTGCCCGGCGGCGGCTCGTCCGCACCGATCGCCCTCGGCGCTCCCGCGGGCAACATCGTGGTCGCGACGCAAGGGCAGGGTGACTGCACGGTGACGATCGAGCCGCAGACGCGCTAGCACCGAAAGAAAAACGGGCTGAAACGACTTCGCGCCGCACGGCTGATCAAGCCGGCGGCGCGAAATCACGTTCAATCTAGAAAGTTCCGAGGTCCGGAGTGCCTAGGAGTCCGGACCTCGTAACCTTGCCCCAGCCTTTGATCCCCCCGCCCCATGTGGTCCCCCAACCCCATGTAGCGCGATCAGAGGGTGATGCCCTTGGAAGGCCGCCGATCGATGTCCCGCGATGTACGCGACATCGGAATAGGATTCCATTCCGGATCACTACGGATTTAATCGCGCTTGATCCGCGCGCGGATGCATGCGTCTGCACGCACTGCACTCGCCGCTGCCTGAATTCGATGCACGCGATCGGGGGATGTCCACATCTCCTCAGCGCTTCGGAACCTGCATTTCACCGGCCTGTCATTGAACTGGTCTAGCGCTGCCCCCGTCATTGTTGACGGCCGAGGAGCAAGCCATGTCGAAGCCGGTACTGGGCGCCGCATTGTCCATCAAATCGATCCCTGCGCATCGCGACTGGCTTCTCGAACGGCAGCGCGATCTCGAAATTCAGGATTTCTTTCGCGCGGACTTGCTCGACGGCGACTGGCGAAGTGCTGCTAGCGAAATCAAGCAGATGCTCTCAGGTCACACCGGCCGGCTCGGCATCCACGGACCGTTCTGGGGCTTCGCGATCGGTAGCCACGATCCGATGATCCGTCAGGTGGTGACCAAGCGCCTGCTTCAGGGGTTGGATGCCGCCGAGTTTCTCGGCGCGACGCAGATGGTGATCCATTCGCCGTTCACGACCTGGGACCACAACAACCTCGACCTCTATCGGGATAATCGCGGCAATCTCGTCGAACGCATCAAGGCGACACTCGCCGAGGTGATCGTGCGCGCCGAAACCATCGGCTGCGAGATCGTCATCGAGAACATCGAGGACAAGGATCCGCGCGATCGCGTGCGCCTCGCCAAGGCGCTCGAAAGCAGCAAGGTGCGCGTCTCCCTCGACACCGGCCACGCCAACTACGCGCACATCTCCACCGGCGCGCCGCCGGTCGACTACTACGTCGAAACCGCCGGCGACATGCTGACGCATGTCCACCTTCAGGACACCGATGGCTTTGCCGACCGGCACTGGGCCCCGGGCGAAGGCAATATCCCGTGGCTCGCAGTGTTCCGCGCGCTGGACCGGCTGAATTCCAACCCCCGGCTGATCCTCGAACTTCGCAATCACGACGACGTCCGCGCCGGCGCAGCGCATCTCACCGCACTCGGTCTCGCCGAATAACCACATCCTCCAGGGCAGGGGTTTCCGTCATGAGCAAGTTCACCCGTCGCACCATCCTGAAATCCGGCGGCGTTGCCGCAGGCACATTGCTTCTGCCGCGTTTTGCCATCGCGCAGGCCGACAACCGTCCTTCGGTGACGATTGCAGTTCAGAAGGTGACCAATTCGAACGTGCTCGACGTGCTGCGCGAGCAGTCCAATGTCGGCGAGCGCGTGTTCTTCTCGTCGATCTGGGAAGGCCTGATCTCCAAGAATTGGCGCGGCAGCCTTGAGGCCGTGCCGGGGCTTGCCACCGAGTGGCGCCGCATCGACGACCAGACCGTCGAGGTGAAGCTGCGCAAGGGCGTCAAATTCCACAATGGCGACGAGCTGACGGCGGAGGACGTCGTCTTCACGTTCAGCCGCGAGCGCATGTTCGGCGAGACCGAGGCCAAGAGCCGCAGCACGATCCAGGCTTTCGAGAAGATCCCGACGCCGCGGCCGGGCAAGGAGCTGCCGCCGGACGTTCCGGCGGTCGCACGCCGGATCTGGCCGGATCTCGTCCGCGTCGATGCCGTCGATAAATACACGGTGCGCTTCTACAACGCGACGCCCGACGTCACGATCGAGGGTCGGCTGTCGCGCTACGGCTCCGACATCGCGAACCGTCGCGCCTGGGCCGAATCCGCGAGCTATCTCGACTGGGCGCGCAAGCCTGTTACCACCGGCCCCTACAAGGTCGTCGAGCTCAAGCCCGACGTGTCGCTGACGCTCGAAGCGCACGACGAATATTGGGGCGGCCGTCCACCGCTCAAGCGCATTCGCTTCCTCGAAGTCCCGGAGGTCGCGAGCCGCATCAACGGCCTGTTGTCGGGCGAGTACCAGTTCGCCTGCGACATCCCGCCAGACCAGATCGCCGGCATCGAGAAGAATTCAGCGTTCGAAGTGCAGGGCGGTACCATCCTCAATCATCGCCTGACCGTATTCGACAAGAACCACGCCCAGCTCGCCAATCCGCTTGTAAGGCGCGCCTTCACCCATGCGATCGACCGCCAGGCCATCGTCGACAGTCTGTGGGCCGGGCGCACCCGCGTCCCGAAGGGCCTGCAGTGGGAGTTCTACGGCGACATGTTCAATGCCGACTGGAACGTGCCGGCCTACGATCCCAAGCTGGCGCAGGACCTGCTGAAGCAAGCCAACTACAAGGGCGATCCCATACCCTATCGCCTGCTCAACAATTACTACACCAACCAGGTCGCGACCGCGCAGGTGCTGGTCGAGATGTGGAAGTCGGTCGGCCTTAACGTCCAGATCGAAACCAAGGAGAACTGGTCGCAGATCATGGAACGTGCGCCGACCCGCGCGGTCCGCGACTGGTCGAACTCGGCCGCCTTCAACGATCCGGTGTCGTCGCTGGTTGCCCAGCACGGCCCCAACGGCCAGCAGCAGCAGATCGGCGAGTGGACCAATGCCGAGCTGAACACGCTCTCGGAGTTCCTGGAAACCTCGATCGATCGTGCCGCCCGCAAGAAGGCATTCCGCCGCATGCTGGAGATCGCCGAGCGCGAAGACCCCGCCTATACGGTGCTGCACCAGAACGCGACCTTCACGGCCAAGCCGAAGTCGATCAAGTGGAAGGCCTCGCCCGCCTTCGCGATGGATTTCCGCGCCGGCAATTTCGAGGCCTGATCGGTGGCGCCGCTGATCAGCATCAAGGACCTCAGCGTCGCCTTCCAGGGCGTGCCAGTCCTGCGCGGTGTCGATCTCGCCTTGCACAAGGGCGAGGCCCTCGGCCTCGTCGGCGAGTCCGGATCGGGCAAGTCGGTGACGTGGCTTGCGGCACTCGGCCTGTTGCCGCGGAATGCCCGCGTCTCGGGCTCCGTTCGTCTCGATGGTCGCGAGATCCTTGGTGTGCCCGCCGCCGAGCTCGACCGTATCAGGGGCGGGCGCGTCGCCATGATCTTCCAGGATCCCGCGAGCGCACTCAATCCGGTGCTGACGATCCGCCGGCAGCTCTGCGAGTCCTTGGCGCTGCATCGCAATCTGTCCGGCGGCGCGGTGAAAGCGGAAGCGCGGCGGCTGCTCGATCTCGTCGGCATTCCCGACGCGGCACGCAGGCTCGAAGCCTATCCGCACGAGTTTTCCGGTGGCCAGGTCCAGCGCATCATGATCGCGATGGCGCTCGCCGGAAATCCCGACCTGCTGATCGCGGACGAACCGACCACTGCGCTCGACGCCACGATTCAGGCGCAGATTTTAGAACTGCTCTCGACTATCCGCCGCGAGATGGGCATGGCGATGGTCCTGATCAGCCACGATCTCGGCGTGGTCGCGGAAAACTGCGACCGCGTCGCCGTGATGTATGCCGGCCGCATCGTCGAGGAGGCGCCGGCGAACCAGCTCTTCGCCGATCCCGTCCATCCCTATGCGCAGGGCCTGATCGGCGCGCTTCCCCCGCTCGACGGACCGAGGCGCCGTCTGACCGCCATTCCCGGAACGGTACCGGATCCCGCGAGGATGCCTGATGGCTGCGCCTTCGCGCCGCGTTGTGCGCTGGCAGAAGCGCCGTGCGGCGTTGTGACCCCAAGCCTCGCGCCGATCGCGGCGGATCGCGCCGTGGCCTGCGTGCGCGCCGAGGCTTCGCGTCGCGCGCTGCTCGGGATCGCCGCCGAATGAGCAGTCCGCTCGTCGAAGTCTCCTCGATTTCGCGCAGCTATAGCATGCGCTCCGGGATGTTCGGCCGAAGTGTCGCCGTGCATGCGGTCGATGGCGTGTCGCTGACGGTCCGCAAGGGCGAAACGCTGGGCCTCGTCGGCGAGTCCGGCTCGGGAAAGTCGACCACCGGCCGCATCGTGCTCGGCCTCGAGCCGCCGGACCATGGCGAGGTGCGGTTCGACGGCAAGCCGATGGCCGCGCCCGGAACGACCGCGTGGCGTGCGCAACGCGCCCACATGCAGATGATCTTTCAGGATCCGCTCGGGGCGCTGGACCGGCGGTTGCCGGTCGCCGCCCAAATCCGCGAGCCCCTGGACATTCACGGCCTCGGTACGCCCTCCGAGCGCGACGAGCGGGTCCGCGAATTGCTGCGCGCGGTCGAACTGACACCTGCACACGGGGTGCGTTATCCGGGCGCGCTCTCCGGCGGACAGCGCCAGCGCATCGTGCTGGCGCGGGCGCTGGCGACAAGGCCGGATTTCCTGGTCTGTGACGAGCCGGTCAGCGCGCTCGACGTCTCGATCCAGGCGCAGGTGGTGAATCTGCTCGCCGATCTCCAGGCGCAGCTTGCGCTGACCTTGCTCTTCATCAGCCACGATTTGCGGGTTGTCCGGCAGATCAGCAATGTTGTGGCCGTGATGTATCTCGGCCGCATCGTCGAGATCGGCAGCGCCGATGATCTGTTCGCGCGGCCGGAGCACCCGTACACGCAAGCACTGGTCTCGGCATCGCCCGCGCCGGGTCGTCGTAGCGCGGGCCGCATTGTGCTGGCGGGCGACCCGCCGAACCCGGCGGCGCGTCCCCAGGGCTGCGCCTTCCATCCGCGCTGCCCGTGCGCGATCGCGCGTTGTGCAAGCGAGGTGCCAGCGCTGTCCAACGTCGGTGGCGACAGGCAGGTCGCCTGCCACCTTGTGGCGGGGCCGCACGTCGAGACGCGGGATGCGGCCTGATGGGACGCTATTTCGCCATTCGCATCGGACGCGCGGCGTTGACGATCGTGCTCGTCGTCACCTTCGCCTTCGTGGTGCTGCGTCTCTCGGGCGATCCCGCGCTGATGATTTTGGGACCGGAAGCGCCGCCGGAAGTCCTCGCCGCCTTCCGCAAGGCGTGGGGCCTCGATGATCCCATCTGGTTTCAGTATCTCGATTATTTTGGCGCGATCGCCAAGGGCGAGCTCGGCCGTTCCATGCGCGACGGGCGGCCTGCGATCGAGCTTGTGCTGGAGCGGATACCGGCAACGCTGGCGCTGACGCTGCCGGCCTTCGCATTCAAGGTCGCGCTCGGCATTCCCGCCGGCATCTACGCGGCGCTGCACCGGGGCTCCGGAATCGATCGTGCGGTGATGATGACGGCGGTCGCCGGCTTCACCGTGCCGAGTTTTGTGCTGGCGCTGCTGCTCGTGCTCGTCTTCGCCGTGCAGCTCGGATGGCTGCCCTCGGGCGGGCAGGACAGCTGGCGTCACGCCATCCTGCCGATCGTGACACTCAGCCTTGGCGGCGCCGCGGTGCTGGCGCGCTTCACCCGCAGCGCCATGCTGGAGGTGCTGGGCCAGCCCTATATCCGCAGCGCTTCGGCGAAGGGCGTGCCGTGGCGAAAAGTCGTGACGTCGCATGCGCTGCCGAACGCGGCGATTCCGACCGTCACCATTTTGGGCTTCATGGTGGGCACGCTGATCGCGGGCGCGGTCGTGGTCGAGAGCGTGTTTTCGTGGCCGGGGGTAGGGCGCCTGCTTGTCGTCGCCGTCGCCAACCGCGACCTCGCCGTCGTGCAGTGCATCCTGTTGCTGGTGGCGATGACCATGGTCACCTCCAACCTGATCGTCGACTTCCTCTACGGCTTCCTCGACCCGCGCCTGCGCGCCAAAGGGGCGCACGCATGACGGACGCAACGCTGAAGGACACCAAAGCGTTTTCAAGCGAAGCGGATGCCGGTTCGCGTAAAGAAAACGCGTTAAAACTAGAATCTAACGCCCGCCGCCGCATGAGCCTCCCGGCGATCCCGGTCTCGGTCGCCATCGCGATCGGCTGGATCGTCACGATGCTGGTGATCGCGGCCTTCGCCGAGAAGATCGGCCCCTACGGCTATACCCAGCTCGACCTGCGCAATCGTCTCGCTGCACCCGGCAATGTCGCCCACTGGCTCGGCACCGACGAGCTCGGCCGCGACGTGCTGTCGCGGCTGCTCGTCTCGATCCGCATCTCGCTCCTGATTGCCTTCGGCGCGACGGCGATCTCCGCCATCGTCGGCACCACGCTCGGCTTCCTCGCTGCGCATTTCCGCGGGCCCGTCGAGCAGCTCGTGCTGATGTTGTCCGACTTCCAGGCCAGCATGCCTTTCCTGATCATGGCGCTCGCGGTGCTCGCCTTCTTCGGCAATTCGCTGCCGCTCCTGATCGGCCTGATGGGATTTTTCGGCTGGGAGCGCTACGCCCGTATCGCGCGGGGCCTTGCCATTTCCGCCAATGCGCAAGGCTATGCGGCGGCGGTCCGCCAGCTCGGCGCGAGGCCGGCGCGAATTTACCTCCGGCATATCCTGCCCAACATCGCCTCGACCCTGATCGTGTCGACCACGCTGGTCTTTCCCGAGGTGATCCTGATGGAGTCGGGCCTGTCCTTTCTCGGCCTCGGCGTGCAGCCGCCGATGACCAGCCTCGGCAACATGGTCGGCTACGGCCGCGAGTACCTGACCCGGGCGCCCTGGATCATGCTGGCGCCGGCCACCACCATCGTGGTGACCACGCTGGCGGTCTCGGTGATCGGCGACTGGCTGCGCGACCGGCTCGATCCCGAGCTGCAATAATTCCGTCATGGCCGGGCTTGTCCCGGCCATCCACGACCTTTTCCGTATCAAGAACGTGGATGCCCGGGACAAGCCCGGGCATGACGGCTGAGACCGCCGGTGCCCACGCGCCGGGAGCAGGGGAGCCCTGTGCGGCCCAAGTTCCCGTTGCGCGCGTTCCCCCCGTGCGCTATCCGGCCGGAAAGGCCTGAGGCGGCTTCGAAATTTTGCCGCGCCCGGCCAGCCAAACCCGAGGACGGAAACCGCCATGCCAGCCTATCGCTCCCGCACCACCACCCACGGCCGCAACATGGCGGGCGCCCGCGGCCTCTGGCGCGCGACCGGCATGAAGGACGGCGATTTCGGCAAGCCGATCATCGCGGTGGTCAATTCCTTTACCCAGTTCGTGCCCGGTCACGTCCATCTGAAGGACCTCGGCCAGCTCGTCGCCCGCGAGATCGAGCAGGCCGGCGGCGTGGCGAAAGAGTTCAACACCATCGCGGTCGACGACGGCATCGCCATGGGCCATGACGGCATGCTCTACAGCCTGCCGTCGCGCGAGCTGATCGCCGACAGCGTCGAGTACATGGTCAATGCGCATTGCGCCGACGGCATGGTCTGCATCTCCAATTGCGACAAGATCACCCCCGGCATGCTGATGGCCGCGCTGCGGCTCAACATCCCCGCCGTGTTCGTCTCGGGCGGACCGATGGAGGCCGGCAAGGTCACGCTGCAGGGCAAGACCAAGGCGGTCGATCTGATCGATGCCATGGTCGCAGCCGCCGACTCCAAGGTCAGCGACGAGGACGTCAAGGTGATCGAGCGCTCGGCGTGCCCGACCTGCGGCTCGTGCTCGGGCATGTTCACCGCCAATTCGATGAACTGCCTCACGGAAGCCCTTGGCCTTGCGCTCCCCGGCAACGGCACGGTGGTCGCGACCCACGCCGATCGCAAACGCCTGTTCGTCGAAGCTGGCCACACCATCGTCGATATCGTACGCCGCCACTACGAGCAGGACGACGCTAGCGTGCTGCCGCGCAATGTCGCGAACTTCAAGGCGTTCGAGAACGCGATGACGCTCGATATCGCGATGGGCGGCTCGACCAACACGGTGCTGCATCTGCTCGCCGCCGCCCATGAAGGCGAGGTCAAGTTCACGATGCAGGACATCGACCGGCTGTCGCGCCGCGTGCCCGTGCTGTGCAAGGTCGCGCCCTCGGTTGCCGACGTGCATGTCGAGGACGTGCATCGTGCCGGCGGCATCATGGGCATCCTGGGCGAGCTCGACCGCGCCGGCCTGATCGACACCTCGGTCTCGACCGTGCACGCGCCGACCATGAGCGACGCGCTGGAGCGCTGGGACATCAAGCGCTCCAAGAGCGAGTCCGTCCGCACCTTCTTCCGGGCCTCGCCAGGCGGCATCCCGACCCAAATCGCGTTCAGCCAGGAGCGGCGCTACGACGAGCTCGATTCCGATCGCGAGAAGGGCGTGGTCCGCAACCTCGAGCACGCCTTCAGCAAGGACGGCGGCCTCGCCGTTCTTTACGGCAACCTCGCGCAGGACGGCTGCATCGTGAAGACCGCCGGCGTCGACGCTTCGATCCTGAAATTCTCCGGCCCGGCCCGCGTGTTCGAGAGCCAGGACGCGGCGGTCGAAGGCATTCTGGGCGGCAAGGTCGTCGCCGGCGAAGTCGTGGTCATCATCTATGAAGGCCCGCGCGGCGGCCCCGGCATGCAGGAGATGCTGTATCCGACCAGCTATCTGAAATCGATGGGCCTCGGCAAAGCCTGCGCGCTCGTCACCGACGGGCGCTTCTCGGGCGGCTCCTCGGGCCTGTCGATCGGCCATCTGTCGCCGGAAGCGGCCGAAGGCGGCAACATCGGTCTCGTCAGGACCGGCGATCGCATCGCCATCGACATCCCGAACCGCAGCATCACCCTGGAGGTCTCCGACGAGGAGCTGGCCAAGCGTCGCGCCGCCGAAGAGGCGAAGGGCGATGCCGCCTGGCAGGCGATCGGCCGCAAGCGCAACGTCTCGACCGCGCTGCAGGCCTACGCTGCGCTCACCACCAGCGCCGCGCGCGGCGCGGTGCGCGAGGTGAAGCGGCGCGTGAAGTAACAGCGTCTCGTGCCGGCGTGATCGCAAGCATCACGCATCGCACATGGTCAACAAGTTCTGAACGGCCGGCGCGAGCCGGCCGTTTGCATTAAGGATGCCCCGACGAACTTCGGCAAAGCAAGGTTTTGCGGCGTATACTGCAGCGACCTTTCGCAAATCCATTTCGGGCAATTGGGGCACCACAATAATGTCTCGCACTCTCGCTGTCGTTTTCTCCACGGCTGTCGCTGCGATTTCAATGACGAGCGCGGCTTCCGCCGGCTGCTACAATTGCTACACGCCGCCGCCGTGCACGACCTGCTACCAGCAGCAATATGTGCAGCCGCAATACCGCACCGTCGACGAGACCGTGATGGTGTCGCCGGGTGCAGTCGTGGCGCACCGCGCGCCGGCGCAGTACCGCACCGTGATGGTGCCGCAGACCGTGATGGTGGCGCCGCCGAGCGTCCAGTACGAGCGCATCCCGCCGCAATACGCCACGCGCCAGCGCGTCGAGATGGTCCAGCCGGGTTATTCGTATTACGCGCCGGTGCAGATGAACTGTGCGTCCTGCGGGTACTGAGCCAAGCTGGCTAAGAAGAATTCAAGCGGCGCTCCTCGTGGGGCGCCGTTTTTCTTTGCAGCCAGCAAACGAGGCCCGGAAACGGAGGCGACTCCAGACCGGGCCTCGCAACCGGCGACGCCCTGGGAGATGTCGCCAGTGTCCGGAAGGCTGAGGCGTACAGGCTACGGGAACAGGCTGACGCTCGCCTGACAGATCGTGTGCGGCGGAGGGGTTTCGGGTTCGGCGCCAACTTCGCGTTGCCTTGGGCCGTCGACTGCGTTAAGCGACAGCCATTCCGGGTTTGGAAGGGTGGCCGAGTGGTTTAAGGCACCGGTCTTGAAAACCGGCGTGCCCGCAAGGGTACCGTGGGTTCGAATCCCACCCCTTCCGCCACCTCATTGTCCGACGGTGTCCTAATCCGTCTTTCTGTGTCGAAGAAGCGCATGGGACGGACCAAAAAGCTGATCGATTGCCACGACGGCGACCACCCGGTTTCGACGAGTGCGTCGGCTTGTCCAAATTGCGGCTCGAAGGTGCCGTTCGGTCCTCCCATTCTTCACCGCAAAAGGCCGCCGATCTATAACGTCGAGGCGCGCAACGACCGCAACATGGTCGTCTTTGCCGGGACGCTGGGAGGCTTAGGCGCAGCCTATGGATTTGCGACAAGCGCGGGGCTGCTTAGCGCTGCGCTGCTGGTCACGTCGTACGGCATGCTGGGGGTCTTGGTGGGCGTCCCGCTTGCGGCGTTGTTCAACATCACGCGCCGGCTGTGGCGGTAGCGACCTCCGGAATCTAGGAAGTCTACGCACCAGCCTAGCGTCGCTCCCGGCGCTCTGATCCGCAATTGATCGGCAGCCGGGAGCATGGGGGCTGGTAAGGAAGCGGTGCCATTTCCAGATCCGGGTGATGATCCAGGCCGTTTGAAATTCCGGTAGTCTTACGGAATCCTTTTTCGGAACACGGTGTTCTACTGTGAGAACACCGGCGAGATTTAAGTACCAGTTTGTAATTTGACCGGGATGGCCGCAGTGGGGGCTGGAACCACCCTGCGGCCTTTCGCTTTAGCGAAACCCATTTCTAAGTTGAGCCGTACCGTCTCTGGGGGCGAAGTCGGCGGAGAATTCGTGAGCATTCAAATTATTATAGCCGCCATGTTGGAGCGCGAGCTAGCAGCGCGCGGCGTGCAATCGTTGGGACCTTCCGATTGCATGGATATCGTCGAGAGCCTGCTCGGGCGCTTGAAAGATTTGGACCGGGAGTTAGCTGCGCGAACCGGCAACCAAACGGTAGGCTCATGGAGAGACGGCCCCGGGTCGGAGGGGCCGGGGACTGGTTAGACCGAGGCCGCTACGCGGGAGCCCTTTAGACCGGCTTCCGGTGTCCAATGGCCGGCGCGTATTTGTCCGCTCCAGGCTCAAGATGCTGAGGCCAGTCGATTGCCGTGCAAAACAAACCGCGCCGCTCGATTTCGCGTGCAAGAGCCTCCGCGCGCAGCCTTGCTGGCAATCCGACAAAGCGCGTGCCGGCTAGCCTATCTGCTTGCACCTCATGGCGGATGAACTCGTGCATCCGCAGAATGAACTGGTCAGATAGGCCTTCGAACTCGCTCATGCCAGCCAATCGCGTCAGTCAATGATATAGGCAACCAAAAAGGTGGCTGGCTGCCAAGCGATGAACCCAATCGCCTCCAGCGAAACAGCTGCGGCCAGGAGGGCTACGGCGCTGAAGGTGAGGGGAATGACGAGATCGATAAACTTGTGGAGCTCGTCTGCATCCGCGGTTTGAAATGCGGTTCTATTGGACATTCGAATATTCCTCTATTCGAGGTCATATCGAATTGGACGCTCTCAGCAAAACGTTCGCTGGAGTTAACCTGACCGCTAAACCTTAACAGCTGAGTCCACGCAGCCGCCAAAGCCAAGGCGCTAACGCAACCTCGTTCGGCTTGTGGTGGTCTGCTCCCGACAGTGATTTGTCAGCTGCGGTGGAATTCGAGCGAGAACGTCGATTGGAGTGAAGCCTCGATTCTGCATTTGACGATCAAGTGCGGCGAGGTCGCGCATCGTACGGTAGAGGAGCGAGGTCCGTTCGAAAAAGGATCAATACGGTTGACAAGAGACCCCTTCCGCCGGTCTATCCGTCGGGTTTATCGGACAGGTAATCAGTGCATCAGACCTCCAATCCTGCCGCGCTCGACAAGCTGAAGCTCCGCATTCAGGCGTTGCGCGCCAAGACGATCGCCAATGGCTGCACCGAGGACGAGGCGCTGTCTGCGGCTGCCAAGGTCGCCGAGCTGCTGGATCGACATGATCTGTCGCTCTCCGACGTCGAACTGCGCGCGTCGTCGTGCGAGCGGAGGGTCTACGAGACTTTTCGCAAGAAGCGCATTCCGCTGGACGACTGCATCGGCGCGATCGCTCGTTTCTGCGATTGTCGGGTCTGGCGCGAGAAGAGCCCGGCCGGCGAGAACCGCTATGTGTTCTTCGGTCTCGGCGCGGATATCGAGGTCGCGCATTATCTGGCTGAGTTGATCGACGGCGCCGTGCGCGCCGAACTTGGCCGCTTCAAGACCTCGGTCGACTACAGCAGGTTCCGGCACCAGGAGCGGCATCTGGCCAATGCCTCCTTCGCGCTCGGGATGGTGGCGTCGATCGCGGACAAGTTGGTGGCGATCAAGGCCGGTCGCGATCAGGTCAACGAGAGCACCGGCCGCGGGCTGGTGGTTCTCAAGACCTCGGTGGTCGATGCGGAGTTCGACAAGCTCGACCTGAAGATGCGGACCCAGCGCAGCGCCAGCCGGATGGTGTCGATGACGGCCTATGAAGCCGGCGGCGCGGCCGGCGCGTCGCTCGCGATCAATCCCGGGCTTGGCGCGTCGCGGTCAGGGACCACTTCCAAAGAAAGCTGAACGCAGCGTCACCGTCATTGCAGTTCAGTCGATGGACTTCTCGAGCTTCTGGGCTGCCCGGAAGTCGTCCATATGCTGCAGGTTCGGCCCGTAGGCAGCCTCCTTGGTCAGCAGGTGGTAGACCCGGGCCACGACGGTTTGGAGATGTTTCATTCGTCCGCGCGGCATCGCCCGGGCCTTGCAAAGGGCTCGGACCGCATGCGCCCGGAAATAATCAAAAGCGTCTGACATCGCGGACTTAACGTCCCGCGCAATGATTAGTTCTTGGATTGGTCCTTGGATTGGTTCTTGTTCGCGCGTCCCAAACGCGTCCAGGAACGCAATCGCATTCAGGAACCTGGCCCTCGCTGGCCTGTTGTTGGCACTCTGGTCCAGCCACGGAGGGCGCCCTTGGAAAGCACGATCATCGGAGAATTCGACACGCGCCGGGGCGCCGAGCTTGCGGTTGAGCATGTCGTGCAGGAATGCGGCGTGCCGCGAACCGACGTTTTTGTCCAGCCCGTCGGGGATGCGAACACGACGGGGACACGCCCGGCCGGTCCTGACGCCAAGGCCGCGCCTGAGCCGGAGGGGCACCAGAAGCTGGAAGGCCGGATCGAGGTCTCCGTGGATTTTCACGGCGATGCGCCCGAGAAGATCGCAGACGCCTTGAAAGGCGCTGGTGCAAGGGCGGTCCGAACCAAGTAGCGGCGAGGGGAGACTGTGGCGCCGGAATCCGCACACGCTGAACAGTGAACCCTGGTTCTGAGTTGGGGAACCCGTTGCGCGTTCAGTGCGTTTCAACGCGAACGCAAATGGCGAGGTCTCCCTGCTTCAGAGCTCATCGACCCTGATCCCTGGCGACACCGTCTGGCGGCGGTGCGAGGCGCGTCGTGTGGCGGTTCTGAATGATGCTGCCGCTTATTTCGCGGCGCTGCGCCAGGCACTGCTGCAGGCGCAGGATCTCGTCTATATCGTCGGGTGGGATATCCATAGCGAAACAAGGCTGGTGGGAGAATCCGGGCGAGCGGATGACGGCTTGCCGGAGCAGCTCGGCCCATTCCTGCGCGCGCTGATCCAGCGACGTCCCACCTTGCGCATCAACATTCTCGTCTGGGACTTCGTCTCGTTCTACGCTTCCGAAAGGGAATGGAATTCCGCGGCCAAATTTACGGCCGACACAGATGAACGCGTCCGGTTTCACCTTGATGCCACACTTCCATTTGGTTCGGCCCAACACCAGAAGATCGTCTGTGCCGACGGTTCGCTGGCGTTCGTCGGCGGGCTCGATCTGACGATCAGGCGCTGGGACACGAGTGACCATCGCGCCGATCACGCATTGCGCTCTGATCCCCAGGGCAAGCCATACCTGCCGTTTCATGATGTTCAATGCATGGTCGACGGGGAGGCGGCGGCGTGGCTGTTCGACCTCGTGGAGCAACGCTGGCGCGCGGCGGGCCAACAGATTGACGATCGGCGCCCGCTGAAAAGCTTGCGCTGGCCGGCGAATGTGCCGGTCGAGGCTGAGCATATGCCGGTTGGCATTGCCAGGACCGAGGTGGTTTGTCCGGCAGGTTCGACCATCAGGGAGGTCGAACGCTCGTTGATCGCAGCGATCCGGTCCGCGACGAGCTTCGTGTACATCGAGAACCAGTTCACCAGCGCCACCAAGATCGCGCGTGAATTGGCGGAGCAGATGCTGCGCGTGCCTTCGCTTCGGGTTCTGATCGTCACGCCGAAACTGCATTCCTCGTGGCTGGAATCCCAAGCCATGCAGAACGGCCGGGGCGCCTTCATCGACTGCTTCAGTTCGGCCGGCGTCGCCGATCGCATCCGCTTCGTCTACCCGGTGTCGCGGAAGGGAGATACGGAAGCGGCCGTGATGGTGCACAGCAAGCTCATGATCGTCGACGATCGGATCTTGAGGATCGGTTCGGCCAATCTAAACAATCGATCGATGGGCGCAGACAGCGAATGTGACCTGATCTTTGAAGCCGCATCAGACGAGCATCGGAATTTCATCGCCTCGCTCCGCCGTCGCCTGATCGGCCATTTCTGCGGTCTCGATGAACAGGCCGTTGCGCAAAACGACGATCGTCTTCTTGCGCTCCTGGACGACGTCTCCAAAGCCGGTGGGACGAAGGCGCTGCGGGACGTGGAATCCTCGGTGCTGACCAGCACTCTGGCCACGATGGTTCAGCCGGTGGCGGACCCTGAGCGGCCTCTTCATCTGGAGCGGGCGGCATCGCGCATGTGGAGCACGAAGACGATCATCGGGATGGTCTCGATAGCCGTGGCGCTTTTTGGACTGGCGATAGCGTGGTCGTACACCTCCTTGAGCGATTTCGCCGACACGGGCCGGATGTCGACGCTTCTGTCTGCCTATTCGCAATCCGTCTGGGGGCCGCCGTTCGCGATTGCAGCTTTCGTCATCGGCGGGTTGGTGGTTTTTCCGGTTCTCGTGCTCATTGCGGCAACTGCTGCCGCACTCGGACCATGGCTGGGTTTCGTCACCGCTATCACGGGCGTCTTGCTCAGCGCCTTTGTCCTGTTTGCGATCGGACGGGCACTCGGGCGCGAACGCCTGCAGCGTTTGCTGGGGCGACGTACCGCGCGCATCCAGGAACGGGTCGTCGGCAAGGGCATTCTGGCTGTCGTCGTCATCCGGATGATTCCGATCGCGCCGTTCTCGGTGGTGAATGTCGTGGCTGGCGCGAGCACGCTGCCTCTGCGTGATTTCCTGATCGGAACGCTGCTCGGCATGACGCCCGGCATTCTCGCCATGGCAGTTTTGGGGGCTCAGATCGCTGATCTCGCCAGGAATGCGTCCTGGCTCAACATGTTGCTGCTCGCACTGGCATTCCTGGGCTGGCTCGCGATCTGCGCAGGCGCGCAATTCGTCGCGACGTGGCTCGCCGGGAGGCGCTGATGCGCTTCATGACGTGGAATGTGCACGGCACCTTCAATCTCAATCCGAAGTTCGATCTCGAGGGAATCTGTTCCATCATTCGCAAATGGGCTCCCGATGTCGTCGCGCTTCAGGAGGTGGATTCGCGATCGCGATCGGACGATCCGTTTGCGAAGCTGGCGAGTGTCGTTGGCGATCACCGTGTTCACGCCAAGTCGATCGTCACGGCGGATGGCGACTACGGCCAGACGCTCCTGAGCCGCTTCCCATTCTCCGGCCCGCCCGAGATCGTCGACGTGTCGTATCGTGAGCGCGAGCCGCGCCGAGCGATTGCCGCGGGACTGCTGACGCCGGTTGGCGATGTCCGCGTGGTCGCCACGCATCTCGGCTTGAGCATCCACGAGCGCCATGCGCAGGCTCAGGCGCTGGTGAGCCTGGTGAAACCTGGAAGGACCGTCGTCCTCGGGGATTTCAACGACTGGTTCTGGATCAAATCGGTGCGGCGGGTGCTCGCGCAGGTCTGCCCGAACCGGACGCGGCTGCGAACTTTCCCGTCGCATTTGCCCCTGCTGCGGCTCGACCGGATCTATGCAACCTCCGACAGCCCGATCGGGAAGGTCTGGACCGACGAAGGGGCCAGGGCCTATTCAGACCATTTGCCTGTTATTGCCGACATCGAGATCCCGGCCGGGTCAAACGCACCGTCAGCGCGATAAAAAAATGCTGTCTGCAGAAGCACTTGGCTACTGTGCATGGGGTTGTTTTCGCACATTTGTACAGTCGGCCCAACGTGCCGCCCGGCGGACTAAGGGGAACCCTTTCCTGACCTCCGCGTTGTCTGGCCATGACGGAAGACATTTCCTACCGGCGCAAGCCCTTGACCCCCGAACAGCGGCAGGCGCGCGATGCGACACGCCGTATCGAAGCCGAAAAAGCCATGCGCGATCACGAAGCGGCGCAGAAGGCGTTCTATGCCAACAAGGAGCGGCTGAGAGCCGAACGGTTGGCACGAGAACAGACGGAGGCGAAGGGCTGACCGCACGCGGTCGCCCCGTCAAAGATGTCCTTGCCCGCGAGCGCTGGCCTCAGTGCCGGTGAGGGACGCGCGTCACGCTCAACGCCTGCTTCAGCGCCTGGACGGCACTTGCGAAAGGTCTGCGAGGCGATTGTGCCTCGATCGCTTCGGCTGCGACGCGACAATCGTCAGCGACCTTGAGCAACCCGCCTCGCGCCAGGTCCATGGTGGAGAGGGCTGCCTGCTCCAGGCAGACCCGTTCAAGCCGTCGAAACTCCCGCAGTTCTTTGTTCATGCGTCAGCTCTGGATGTCCCCCGGACCATGCGGCGCTGAGTCTGCTTAACGAACAGTAAACATCCCTGCCTAGCGGGGTTGGCTGGCGTGGAGCTGATCGGTGCCCTGCGCACGCCCGGTGGGCGCAGCCCAGCGGGCTTGACGGCGTTTGGCTTCCGCCGGAAGCTTCACGCGACCCTGACGTGAACCACGGAGACGTTCGCTTCCAGCCAGTCCGATCCCGATCAGCGAAACGACAATGGAGCTGACCATGACCACGTTCGACAAGCGCGAGCAGGGCTTCGAGGCCAAATTCGTCCACGACGAGGAGCTCATGTTCAAGGCCACGGCCCGGTCCAACAAGCTGCTCGGGCTCTGGGCCGCAACCCAGCTAGGCCTCAGCGGCGATGCTGCTGCGAGCTACGCAACGGCGCTGGTGACGGACCATCTGGAGAACCAGTCGATGGACGAGATCCTTGACAAGGTGGCAGGCGATCTCGCCGCCAAGGGCGTATCGCGCGAACAGGTGGCAGCCAAGCTTCAGGAATGCTTGCACCAGGCGTTGCAGCAACTCGAAGCGGACAAGTGAAAGCAAGCGGGCCGTCGACGGCTGGGATCGGGAGGCGGGTGGTGTCTTGCGGAGTATCTGGCGGAGTATATTGGAGCAGCTTCGGCACATGGCCCGGCGCGGTCGCGCTCGCCGTTGCGATCCTGATCGGCTGCAGCGGCGCTGAGGTATCGGCCACGCCGCTGACGCCATTTCGCTACGAGGCGCAGGCGCAGCGTCATTGCCCGCACGACCGGGTGGTCTGGCTCGATTTCAGCAAAGGCGTCTACTACGGCAAAGGCCAGAAGCGGTACGCCCAGGGTTTTGACGGCAGCTTCGTCTGCCTGAGCGAAGCCCGCGACAGCCTCTATCGGCGTTCGCTGCTTGGACTGCGGTAAACGTATTTTTCGGGAAGTGCTGGGGTGCTCAGGCGAAGGCCAATGCCACGAGGCTGGAGCACAGCAGGACCAAACCACCGGCGGTCAATGCCAGGAAGCCGCCGGATACGAGGTCATGGGATACGAGGTCATGGTTGCGCATGGGACACCTGCCGCTCTCGTCTTCGATGCTCGATCGGATCGCTTAAAAATGTCCGAACGCGCCGTCTTGAAAGGGTGATGCTTGCCGTCCGCGCGAGTGCCTCAGGCCCTCGTGCGGTAACCTTCAAACGCATGGGCCAGGAATATCCCCGCGCTTACCAAACCCATCAGTGCCGAAACCGTCTCGATCATCGTCTCATTCCATTCCGCCCTGCACGCGAGAAAACGCGGGCGGCCTTGCACAGTCAAAAGAATTCCAGTGAGCGGCGCGACAATGGGGGTGGAGTGAGGATTTGGCGCAACAGAATGTCCGGCCATGGCACGGAGCAGGGCGCCCGCGCCCCGTAGTTCAACGGGGCGAACGCATACGCCCCGTTTACCATCCCGGCGTGAACGCTGTGGGCTCCCCATTTCCGCCGTGTTCGCGTTGCGTTATCGTTACCACTTCCGACGCGGTGGTGGGCCGCCTCGGAGCAAAGGACCGGACAGCGCTGCCCCGTAGCCAAAGCGGGTTAGGTACGGCTCCGGCGGAATGGTATTTGGGGCGAATGGGGATCCGACGTTCAGATTCGGTTTTGCGGGCCGCGCGCGCTGCTGCGGCGGCCGCGACCTGCCTTGCGCTTGCCAATTGCGCGTCCTCCAACAAATTCGCCAGCCGGGTCGATCCGAAATACGGCGTGTCCTCGAGCCCCCGGGTCGTGGCTTTGGGTGACCCGGTCCCGAAGGGCGGCGGCGCCTACCGCGTCGGCAAGCCCTATGTGGTGGGTGGCCGGACCTATGTGCCCGAAGAGGACGTCAACTACCGCGCCGAGGGCATGGCGTCCTGGTACGGCGACGATTTCCACGGTCGCCTGACCGCCAATGGCGAAGTGTTCGACATGGGCTCGCTGACCGCGGCGCATCCGACCCTGCCGATGCCGTCCTATGCGCGGGTCACCAACGTCTCGAACGGCAAGTCGCTGATCGTCCGCGTCAATGACCGCGGGCCCTATCACGGCAACCGGCTCATCGACGTCTCGAACAAGGCCGCCGAACTGCTTGAATTCAAAGGCAATGGCATCGCCAAGGTCCGCGTCGAATATGTTGGCCGAGCGCCGCTGGAAGGCTCCGACGACCGCCAGCTGATGGCCACCTTGCGCACCGGGACCCCGGCGCCGTCGCCCTCGATGGTCCGGGTCGCCTCGGCGAGACCGTTCGTGCCGGAGCTGCCGTCGTCGAACCGTGGCGCCATGCGCGGCGAAGTTCCGACGCCGGAGGGACGGCCCTACAATCTCGGCAACACCTCCGCCGACATGGCTTCACTCAGTGCGACTTCGGAAATGTCGGCCTCGAGCCGCAACCGGGGCCGGGCGCTCCAGAACGCCCGCGCCGTGTCCTATGACGGGGACGGCCGCTACGCCACCGAGAGCGCGCCGTCCGGCGCCTACGCCTCGGACGGCGCTGCCGAAGCCCGCGGCATCCTGAGCGGCCGCGGCCTCTACTGAGCCGCGCTTTCCTTCAAGAACTTCACCAGCGCCGCATTCACCTCCTCGGGCCGCTCCTGCTGGACCCAATGGCCGGCGCCCTCGATGATCAGCTTTCGCTTCAGATTGGGCAGCACGCGCTCAAGCTCGTTGACGCGCTTGGCTCCGATCAGGCCGGTGATGACGGCGTCTTTCGAGCCGGCAATGAAGAGCGAGGGCTGGTGGATCTGCGCGTCCTGCCAGGGCGCCGTCAGCTCCCAATTGCGGTCGAGGTTGCGATACCAGTTGAGCCCGCCGCGGAAGCCGGACTTCCGGAAGGCTTCAGTGAAATAGGCAAGATCAGTCTCGCTGAGCCAGGCAGGTAGAGGCTCCTCCGGATTGCCGTGGCCGAGAAAGCCCTTGCCCTCCTGCACGAACATGGCGGCGGAGGGATCGGCAAGGCCGCGCCCGCCGAGCACGATGCGCATGGTGCGCGCGACGTCGTGCTCGAACTCGGCTTCGGCAACGCCGGGCGCCTGGAAATACTGCCAATAGAAATTGGTGATGCCGCCCTGGCGCAGGAGGTCGAGCGGCTTGCCGCGGCCGCGGAAGGGCGGCGGCACGCTCAGGCCGGCGACCGCCGTGAAGATGTCGGGCCGGAACAGCGCCGCGTGCCAGGCCACCGGTGCACCCCAATCGTGGCCGACCACCATGCCCTTGGTCTCGCCAAGCGCCTGCACGAGTCCGACGATATCGCCGACCGTGTCGAAGATCGAATAGGCCGTCGCCTCGGGCGGCGCTGAGCTCTGGCCATAGCCGCGCATGTCGGGAGCGACGACGCGAAACCCGGCCTGCGCCAGCGCCGGGATCTGGTGGCGCCAGGAGTAGGAGAGTTCCGGCCAGCCGTGGCACAGCACCACCAGCGGCCCCTGACCGGCTTCGCGGATGAACAGGTCGATGCCATTGGCCTTGATCACGCGGGTGGAGGACATCGCTTTTCCGCCTTGTTTCAGGGGTTTGGTCAGAAAATCTGAGGTGCCACGATAGGGGCGGGACGAGAATCGTGCAATCTCGGGACAAGCGGCCACCCCGTGTTGTTCGCACTGGCTCCAACTGTTAGAACGCCGCTCTCAGGGCTTGGCCATGGAATTTCATCTTTCCTCGTTGGGGCGCAGCCGGTTCACCGCCGGAGCGCTGGCGCGCGGGCTGATCGCGACGGCGCTGGTGGCGGCCATTGGCTGGGGCGGGGCGCTCTACGCCGCCAACCAGAGCGTCCAGGGCGCCAAGAAAACAGATGATGCCGGCTTCGACGGCGACGCCCCGACCGCGATCCTGATCGAGGCCTCCAGCGGCAGCGTGCTGTTCGAGAAGAACGCCGACGAACTGCGCGCGCCCTCCAGCATGATGAAGCTGATGACCGCCGAGGTCGTCTTCAACGCCATCAAGAAGGGCGACATCAAGCTGACCGACGAATACCGGATCAGCGAGAACGCCTGGCGCCGGGGCGGCGCACCCTCCGGCGGCTCGACCATGTTCGCCGCGATCAACAGCAAGGTCACCGTCGACGATCTCCTGCACGGGGCAATCATCCAGAGCGGCAACGACGCCTGCATTGCGCTCGCCGAAGCCATGGCGGGCAACGAGCGGATTTTCGCCGCCGACTTCATGACCAAGCGCGCCCGCGAGCTTGGCCTGACGAAGTCGACCTTCGGCAATTCCAACGGCCTGCCCGACCCCGCCAACAAGATGACGGTGCGCGAGCTTGGCATTCTCGCCCGGCACATCATTCTCGATTTCCCCGAATTCTACAAATTGTTCGGCGAGAAGGAATACACCTGGAACAAGATCCGCCAGCCCAACCGCAATCCGCTGCTCAACTCCATGGAAGGCGCCGACGGTCTGAAGACCGGCTACACCAAGGAGGGCGGCTACGGCATGGTCGGCTCGGCGGTGCAGAACGGCACGCGACTGATCGTCGTCGTCAACGGGCTGGAAGATCCCGACGATCGCGCGACCGAAGCCAAGAAGATGCTGGAATGGGGTTTTCGCAATTTCGAGACCCGCACCCTGATCGCGGCCGATCAGCCCGTCGGCTACGCAAAGGTGTTCGGCGGCGAGAGCCGTTCGGTGAAACTGGTTGCCAAGACGCCCGTGAAAGTGATGGTGCACAAGAACGGCAGCGACAAGCTGATCGCGCGCGTCGTCTATAGTGGTCCCGTGCGCGCGCCGGTCGAGGCCGGCCAGAAGGTCGGGCTGGTCCGGGTCTGGCGCAGCGGCAACATCGCGGTGGAGACGCCGGTCTATGCCGCTGACGCGATCGGCACCGGCTCGACCGTGCGCCGCGCAATCGACGGCGCCAGCGAGCTCGTGATCGGCATGTTCCGTGCGGGCGCCGAGAAGCTCTGATCATGAGTGAAAGCGCGGTAAAGTGGCCGTCCGGACGCGGGCGTTTCGTCACCTTTGAAGGCGGCGAGGGCACGGGCAAGTCGACCCAGATCAAGAAGCTCGCCGACCGTCTCAAGGCGGCCAGGATGCGCATCCTCGTCACACGCGAGCCGGGCGGCTCGCCGGGCGCCGAGATCATGCGGCATCTGGTTCTGTCAGGGATGGGCAAGCTGCTCGGACCCGAGGCCGAGACGCTGTTGTTCGCGGCCGCCCGCGACGACCATGTCCACACCGTGATCCAGCCCGCGCTCAACCAGGGCACCTGGGTGCTGTGCGACCGCTTCGCCGATTCGACGCGAGCCTATCAGGGCAGCCTCGGCCGGGTTCCGGCGGCGCTGATCAACGCGATGGAGCGGGTCACGATCGGCGATCTCAAGCCGGACCTCACCATCATCCTCGACCTGCCGGTCGAGATCGGCTTGCAGCGCGCGGCCGCTCGCCGCGGCAGCGGCACGCCAGACAGGTTCGAGGCCGAGAAGCTCGGTTTCCATCAGGGCCTGCGCGAGGCCTATCGCAAGATCGCGGCGGACGATCCCGCGCGCTGCGTGCTGATCGACGCCAATTCCGATCCCGACACGGTTGCCGGACGCATCTGGACCGCGTTGCGTGATCGCCTGCTTCCGACGCCGGCATCGGTGGTGTCCATATGAGCCCGCGTCAGAGCGAGCGCGAAACCGCCATGTCTCATCCGCGCGAGACGAGCGTTCTGTTCGGCCATCGCGAGGCCGAGACCGCGCTGCTCGCCGCCTATCGCAGCGGGCGCATCCCGCATGCCTGGCTGATTGGCGGGCCGCAAGGCATCGGCAAGGCGACGCTGGCGTATCGGATGGCGCGCTTCGTGCTCGCTCACGGCCAGCCATCGGCGCCCCTCGTGCAGCGCGCCGAAGACCTCGCCATCAATCCTGATAACGCCGTGGCGCGGCAGGTTGCAGCGAGCTCGCATGGGGGCCTGCTGACGCTGGAGCGCACCGCCAACGACCGCGGCGTGATGCGCACCGTGATCACCGTGGACGAGACGCGCGAGACGATCGGTTTCTTCGGTTCGACCGCGGCGGCCGAAGGCTGGCGCGTCTGCATCGTCGATACCGTCGACGAGCTCAATCCAAATGCCGCCAACGCGCTGCTGAAAATTCTCGAGGAACCGCCGCAGCAATCGCTGTTCCTGTTGGTGAGCCACGCCCCGGCGCGCGTGCTCGCCACGATTCAGTCGCGCTGCCGCAAGCTGCGCCTTCGCGCGCTCGCAACCGACGACGTGATTGCTGCAGCCGCAACCGCCGCCGATCTCGACCCGAACGATCCGGCGTTGCGCGAGGCGGCGGAGGCCTCGGAGGGCAGCGTCGCGCGGGCGCTGACGCTGCTCGGCGGTGACGCCCTGAAGCTCCAGCAACGCACGGCCGCGCTGCTGGCGCGACTGCCGCAGGTCGATCCGCGCGAATTGCACACGCTCGGCGAATCGCTCGGCACCAGTGACCGCGTTGCGCTTGCCGCCTTCATCGACGGCATTGATCGCTGGATCGCGGAACGCCTGCACGCCGACGAGGCCAATGCCAACCAGAACCTGCCTCGCCTTGCGCGCCTAGCTGAGGTATGGGAAAAGATCGTCCGCGCCGCGCGCGACACCGAAACCTACAATCTTGAGCGAAAGCCCTTGGTTTTCTCGGTGTTCGGCTGGCTGGCGGACGCAACGCGCTAGAGCATGATCCGGAAAACTGTGCAGCGGTTTTCCGATGAGATCATGCTCAAGACGATAAACTAACGTTCGTTTTCAAATTTCGAGAAGCCGGTAAAGGAATTCGTCGTGGCAGCGCGAGCTAAGAAAACCGCCAAGGGAAAGAGCAGCAAGAAGGCTGCCACGAAGGCCGTCAAGAAAGCCGCGAAGAAGGCTGTGAAGGCGCGCGCGGGCAAAGCTGCGAAGAAGGTCAAGAAAACCACCAAGACCAAAAAGACGGCCGCCAAAAAAGCCGGAAAGAAGAGCGCCGCGAAGACGGCAAAGAAGGCAGCGAAGAAGCAGGTCGTTGCCAAGAAGACGGTGAAGACAGCGACCAAAAAGCCAGCCAAGGCTTCGGCAACAAACAAGGCTTCGGCAACAAACAAGGCTTCGGCGAAGAACAAGGCCCCGGCGAAGAAGATAGCCAAGACGGCGAGGGTGGCTGCGCCTGCCGTGACCACCACACTAGCTCCTGTCGCCACGCCGCCGAAGGCTGTGAAGCCCAATGCATCGAAGCCCAAGGCCTCGCGCGCACCGAAGTCCGTCGCAGCGCCGCAGGCCACCACGCCCGTGGCCGTGCCCGGGCGCGACAACGTCTTCTACATCACGACCGCGATCGCCTATCCCAATGGCAGTCCTCACATCGGCCACGCCTATGAGGCAATCGCGACCGATACGTTGGCGCGCTTCGCCCGGCTCGACGGCAAGGATGTGTTTTTCCTGACCGGCACCGACGAGCACGGCCAGAAGATGGTTCAGACCGCGGCCAGCGAAAAAATGTCCGTCTCGGAGCTCGCGGCCCGCAATGCCGGTCGTTTCAAGCAAATGGACGAGCGCCTGAACGTGTCGTTCGACCGTTTCATCCGCACCACCGAGGAGCAGCATCATCGCTCCAGCCAGGAGATCTGGCGGCGCATGGAAGCGAACGGGGACATCTATGCCGACATTTATGCCGGCTGGTACTCCGTGCGCGACGAAGCCTATTACGCGGAGGACGAGACGCGCCTGAACGACGACGGGGTGCGGCTCGGACCGCAGGGCACGCCGGTCGAATGGGTCGAGGAGAAGAGCTACTTCTTCCGCCTGTCAGCCTATCAGGACAGGCTGCTCAAGCTCTATGAGACGCAGCCCAATTTCATCGGCCCCGACTCCCGCAAGAACGAGGTGGTGAGCTTCGTACGGGGCGGCCTGCGCGATCTCTCGATCTCGCGCACGACGTTCGATTGGGGCGTCAAGGTGCCCGGGGACGAAGAGCACGTGATGTATGTCTGGGTCGATGCGCTCACCAACTACATCACCGGCGTCGGCTTCCCCGACGAGAGCGACAAGAACTGGCGTTATTGGCCTGCCGACGTGCACATCATCGGCAAGGACATCATCCGCTTCCATGCGGTGTACTGGCCGGCTTTCCTGTTGTCGGCCGGGATCCCGCTACCGAAGCGGGTCTATGCCCATGGCTTCCTGTTCAGCAGGGGCGAGAAGATGTCGAAGTCGGTCGGCAACGTGGTCGATCCCTTCAACCTCGCCGACCAGTACGGCGTCGACCAGATGCGCTATTTCTTTCTGCGTGAGGTGCCGTTCGGCCAGGACGGCAATTATAATCACGAGGCCATCGTCGCGCGCATCAATGCCGACCTCGCCAACGATCTCGGTAACCTCGCGCAGCGCTCGCTGTCGATGATCGCAAAGCAGCTCGGCGGCGTGCTCCCGGAGCCCGGCGAATTCAGCGACAACGACAAGGCGATCCTGTCACAGGCTGACGGCATGCTCGCGGCGTCCCGCGAAGCGATGGCGACGCAGCAAATCCATCACTGGCTCAATGCCGTGTGGGCCGTGGTCGCCGAAGCCAACCGCTATTTCGCGGGCGAAGCGCCGTGGGCGCTCGCCAAGACCGATCCTGTCAGGCAGAAGACGGTGCTCTACGTCACAGCCGAAGTCGTGCGCCAGATCGCGATCCTGACCCAACCGGCGATGCCCACGGCCTCGGGATTGCTGCTGAACAGCCTCGGTATCCCCGAAGGGGAGCGCAACTTCGCCGCGCTCGGCGGCGCGACGCGCATCGTGCCCGGTACGACGCTGCCCGCGCCGACGCCGGCCTTCCCGCGCTACATCGAGCCGGCGGCGTAAGGCGCTCGCGCGATGCTGGTCGACAGCCACTGCCATTTGGATTTTCCGGATTTTGCGGAGGATCTCGACGGGATCGTGTCGCGGGCGCGAGCGGCCGGCATCGGCCGCATAGTCACTATTTCGACTCGGGTGAAAAAGCTGAACCAGCTTTTGGCCATCGCTGAGCGCTATGACGACGTCTATTGCTCCGTAGGCACCCATCCGCACAACGCCGATGAGGAAGACGGCATCGCGCCGGACGAGCTGATTGCGCTGACGCAGCACCCCAAGGTCGTTGCGCTCGGCGAAGCCGGGCTCGACTATTTCTACGACAACGGCTCGCCGGAGGCGCAGGCGAGGGGCTTTCGTGCCCACATCGCCGCCGCCCGCGCCACCGGCCTGCCGCTGGTGATCCACACCCGCGAGGCGGACGAGGATTGCGGCCGCATCCTTGAAGAGGAGACGGCAAAGGGATCGTTTCGCGCGGTGTTGCATTGTTACACCGGCGGGCGCGAGCTGGCGCTGAAGGCGGTGTCGCTCGGGCTCTATATCGGCTTCACGGGCATCCTGACCTTCAAGAAGTCCGAGGCCCTGCGCGCGCTTGCGGCCGAACTGCCGTCCGACCGTATTTTGGTTGAAACAGACTCCCCCTACCTTGCGCCGGGCAAGTTCCGGGGCAAGCGCAACGAACCGGCCTATGTGGTCGAGGTCGCAAAAGTGCTCGCCGAAACACGCGGCGTGTCGTTTGACGAGATCTCGCGCCAGACAAGCGAAAACTTCTTTCGCCTGTTCTCCAGGGTGAAAGCTTAGAACTGGGAGCCGCATGACGCTGACGCTGACGATCCTGGGCTGCGGCTCCTCCGCCGGCGTGCCGCGCCCGGCACTCGGCTGGGGTGCCTGCGATCCCAACAATCCCAAGAACCGCCGTCGCCGCTGTTCGCTGCTGGTCGAGCAGACATCGGGCGAGGGCACCACGCGTATCGTGATCGACACTTCGCCGGACCTGCGCGAGCAATTGCTCTCGACCAATGTCGACCACATCGATGCAGTGTTCCTGACCCACGAGCACGCCGATCAGACCCACGGCATGGACGATCTGCGTTCGGTCGTGATGCACATGCGCCGGCGGATTCCGACCTATCTCAATCAGACGACCGCGAACGACATCATGTCGCGGTTCTCTTATTGCTTTGTCTCGCCGGCTGGCAGCGACTATCCGCCGATCCTGACGGCGCAGTCGATCGAAGCCGGTGAAAGCCAGACCATCCAGGGGAAGGGCGGCGCGGTGACGATGACCGCCTTTCTGGTTCAGCACGGCAATATTCCCGCGCTGGGCTATCGCATCGGCGATGCCGCCTACACACCCGACCTCAACGACATCCCGCGCGAGAGCTGGGGCGCCCTGGAAAATCTGGATCTCTGGATCGTCGATGGCCTTCGCTACACGAGCCACGTCAGCCATTTCAGCATCAACGACGCGTTGTCCTGGATCGAGCGCTTCAAGCCGAAGCGCGCCGTCATCACCAACATGACGGCCGACGTCGATTATGAGGTGATCCGGCAGTCGCTGCCGGCGGGAGTGGTGCCCGCGTATGACGGGCTGCGGCTGGAGACGCGCTGAACCTGCGGTGGAAATTCCGGCGAGAGCCGGCATACTCCTTGCTTGCGCTAGCCCCATCATGTTGATCTAACGTCTGAAAGACAGGGCGCTGGGCAGAGGCGATATTCATGCAGGACCGGCGTGCGACGTACGATCGCCGGGACTGTCTGAATCGCCTCGTGTGAGGATGGGGATCGCGTTGGCAGGGGACGATGTCACGAGCCGGGGACCGGTGCGACGCGCGCTGGATCTCCTTTATCTCGGTGCGGGCTACGCCGCCGGCGCCTTCATGGTTGCGATCTTTGCAATCATGATGATCATGTCGATCGGGCGCCAGTTTGCGGTCAACATTCCCGCCGGCGATGATTTCGCCTCCTGGTGCATGGCCGCGATGGCATTCCTCGGCCTCGCTCACACCTTCAAGCGCGGCGAGATGATCCGCGTCGGCCTGCTGCTGGAGCGTCTGCATGGGCGCTCCAAACAGGTTGCGGAGGTCGTGGCCCTCGGCATTGCCGCCGCTTTCATCCTCTATTTCACCCGGCATGCCGTGCAGATGACCTACGATTCCTGGCGCTTCAACGACGTGGCGCAGGGCGTCGTCGCGCTTCCGCTCTGGATTCCGCAGCTCGGGTTTTCCGGCGGACTCGTGATCCTCTCGATCGCGCTCATTGATGAAATGATCAGTGTCGTCGGCGGCAACCGGCCGAGCTACGAGAAGGGCTCGCCGGATGAGACCCCGGACGAATTCATCGAGCGGATCTCACAGGGCGGCGGAGGTTGACGATGGCCAATCTCGGCATGATCGAACTGTCGTTCATTCTGCTCGGCGTCATGATCGTGTTGCTGGGAAGCGGCATCTGGATTGCCGTTTCGCTGGGGCTCGTCGGCTTCGTAGCGATGGCGCTGACCACGAGCCTGCCGCTCGGCTCGGTGCTTGCGACCACGACATGGAGCGCAAGCTCGTCATGGACGTTGGCTGCGCTGCCGCTGTTCATCTGGATGGGCGAGATTCTCTTCCGCACCAAATTGTCCGAGGAGATGTTTCGAGGCCTGTCGCCCTGGGTGCAGTGGCTGCCGGGGCGTCTCACTCATGTCAACGTGATCGGCTGCGGCATCTTCGCGGCGGTGTCGGGCTCGTCGGCGGCGACCTGTGCGACCATCGGCAAGATCGCGCTGCCCGAGCTCGACAAGCGTGGCTACGACAAGGGCCTCAGTCTCGGCTCACTCGCGGGCTCCGGCACGCTCGGCCTGCTGATCCCGCCGTCGATCCCGATGGTGGTCTATGCGGTCACCGCGAACGTCTCCGTGCTTCAGGTGTTCCTCGGCGGCTTCCTGCCGGGCGTGCTCGTGATGGTGCTCTATTCCGGCTACATCATCATCTGGTCGTTGCTCAATCCAAAAAAGGTCCCGCCGCGCGACCCGCCGATGTCGTTTCGCCGGAAGCTGCAAGAATCCGCCAAGCTCGCCCCATGCCTGCTTCTGATCCTGGCGGTCTTCCTCTCGCTCGTGCTCGGGTTTGCGACCGCAACCGAATGCGCCGCCTGGGGCGTTTCGGGCGCGCTGCTGCTGGCGTGGTGGAGCCGCACGCTCACGCGCAAGAACTTCCTCGAGAGCATCATGAGCGCGACGCGCCTGACCTGCATGATCATGCTGATCCTGGCAGGCGCTGCCTACACCACCGCAGCGATGGCCTATACGGGCATTCCGGCAGCGCTCGCCACTTGGGTCCAGGGCCAGCAGCTCACCCCGGGCATGCTCGCGCTGTATCTGAGCATCATGTACATCATCCTGGGATGCCTGATCGACGGCATCTCGATGATCGTCCTGACCGCCGTGATCGTTCTGCCGATGGTCAAGCAGGCCGGTCTCGACCTGGTCTGGTTCGGCGTCTATCTCATCATCCACGTGGAGATGGCGCAGATCACGCCGCCGGTCGGTTTCAATCTGTTCGTGCTCCAGAATATGAGCGGGCGTGATACCTTGACCGTCGCGCGGGCGGCGTTCCCATTCTTCGTCCTGCTGCTCGCGGCCGTGTTCATCATCACGGAATATCCGCAGATCGTGATGTTCTTGCCCAAGCTCGCTTTCCCAGACTGAGCGTACCGTTTTGAAATTGACTGTGAGGAGAAGCCCGATGATGTCTCGTTTATTCCGCGCATCCCTGATCGCCGGCGCCGTGCTGGCTGCGACACCCGCTTTGGCTCAAACCAAATGGAATCTGCCGGCAGCGTATCCGGCCGACAATCCGCACTCCGAGAATCTCGTCGCGTTCGCCAAGGACGTCGAAGCTGCCACCTCCGGCAAGCTCCAGATCACGGTCCATCCCGGCGCCTCGCTGTTCAAGGCGCCCGACATCAAGCGCGCGGTGATGACCGGGCAGGCGCAGATGGGCGAAGTCTTGCTGTCGATCCACGAGAACGAGGATCCGGTGTACGGGGTCGATGTCGTGCCGTTTCTGGCGACCAGCTTTCCGGACGCCATGAAGCTGTACCAGGCGTCGAAGCCCCTGATTACGAAGAAGCTCGATGCGCAGGGGCTCAAGCTGTTGTTCGTCGTGCCGTGGGCACCGCAGGGCGTCTATGTCAACAAGCCGCTTGCGACGATCGAAGACATGAAGGGCCTGAAATGGCGGGCGTATAATGTTGGTACCGCGCGCATCGGCGAGCTGGTCGGCGCGCAGTCCGTCACCATCCAGGCCGCCGAACTGCCGCAGGCGCTTGCGACCGGCGTCGTGAACTCCTTCATGTCGTCAGGCGGCACGGGCTACGATGCGAAGGCATGGGAGTCGCTGAAGTACTTCTATGACGTGCAAGCCTGGATCCCGAAGGACTACACCTTCGTGAACAAGGCCGCGTTCGAGGCGCTCGACAAGCCGACCCAGGAGGCCATCCTCAAGGCCGCCGCGACCGCGGAAACCCGCGGCTGGAAGGCCTGGCAGGACAAGAGCACCTGGTACATCGATCAGCTCAAGGCCAAGGGCATGACGGTCGAGCCGCCGAGCCCGGCCCTGAAGGCCGGCTTCCAGAAGATCGGCGAACAGCTCACTGCCGACTGGCTCAAGAAGGCGGGAGCCGACGGCCAGGCCCTGGTTGACGCCTACAAGAAGATGTGAGGGCTGGAATATCTTCCGTTCGCTCTCGCGACGCGAGCGGAAGGTCTCTCCCGCATCAGCGGCATTGACCAGCAGGCAAGATCACCAGGCCTAACGCAGCACGGCCTTGCCGGTGGGAGCGCACGGGGAGCCGAGCCGAAAGCCTCGCGCCGGCGACACGGCTGCTGCGTTCCTGGACATGGTCATCCGGGATTAAGCTTTGCGGACCAGTCGCCAGCGTCCTGGCGTGGCACCCGTTGCCGCCGAGAACACTCTGGTAAAATGACTTTGATCCGCGAAGCCGCATTTGACGGCAATTTCCGTGAGCGACAGCGGCGAGCTTGCCAGCAGGCTCTTGCTTTGCTCGATCCGCTGATTGATCAACCATCGATGCGGCGGCGTTCCTGTGCTGACTCTGAAAGCTCGGGCGAAGTGGGCGGCTGACACGCTGCACTCAGCGGCAATTCGGGCCAACGCGATCTCGCCATCGAGATTTGCGCGAAGGAGTGCCTTCGCCGTCCGAAGTTGCCATGGCGCCAATCCGCTGCGGTAAGAGCGATTGCGAGGTTGGCCGACGGCATACGTCTTGAGAAAATGCGTGTTGAGCGCCATCGCGACGTGGCCCACGAAAAGCTCGTTGGCCTCATGCGGTCTTTCGAGCGCCGGCACAAGGCAAGCACCCAGATGAGCCATGACTGGATCCATGAAGTTCGCGCCCGCGCCAACGTCATATTCAACGCGGCCAAGACCAAGCTGGTTGGCTAGTTCAGTTAGCGTGCCGTGCGGCAGATACAGGTAGAGAAAGTCAAAGGGATCGCGGAAGTGAACGACCGTTTCACATCGCAGATCGTAGATACTCGTCTCGTCCTTCAACGCGCCCTTGGGTGCGTATCGACCATCCAGCCACGACTCGGCTCTCTGATACTGCAGCCGAAGGCAAAGTGCGAAGGCCTCGTCCGGAGGCGACGGCAGCGTCGGATCGCCGACCGGTCCGGAATATGCCATCCGCACCGCGGCGAACGTTCCCTTTTGGAGCGACTTGACGAGGCTCGAGCTCGGCTCGCGGATCATCGGAAATAGCTGCGCAAGCCGGTCGCCGTAGAGGCCATCATCGCTCATGATGTGTCTCCACTGCGCGGCCGAACACGACCGACCCACTCTGCGTTCGGTTTTGAGGCCCTTGCCTGATTTCCTTCCAGGCCGGTTTCGATCAATCGTGGCTCAGGACGTTCAAGCACCTCGGGTCGGATGACCTTAGATCTAGGCAACACTTCAACTTTCACGTTGGTTGCCTCCGGGAGCATTGATGTATTTTAAAACGATCAAACCGCACGTCGTGTCGGGGTCGGCGCAGACCAATCTGTCTTTCCTGGAAGATATCGTCCGCGCGGCCCGTTCTCGGTTTGCCGCGCTGATGGACAAACTCGCCGGATTGCAAGCCAGGCCATTATCGAAGACCGCAAGCGAGTGGAGTTCACATGACGACAATCCGGGCAGCCGCGCGGTGGGTCTAGCGACCGTGACCGATGATCTGCTCGCGATCGTCACCGTGATGGACCGGATGGCAGGCGAGCTCCTGCTGGAATCCGAGCAATTATGGGCCTCGGTCGGATATGTTTCCGGGAACGTCCACAAGATCGCCTTTGGACGATGGCGGTTGCTCGGTAGCCGGAAGCGGAACGATTTGTTCGCCGCCGCGATCGACGACAGGCTGAGGCGGACGCCGCGCTTGGTGATCTCGCTGTTGGAGGTTGCCACCATCCTGGAGGAAGCGGTTGCAGACCTGCATCCAGTCCAGACCGGCGAAGGGGCTCGCAGCAGGTAACGATATCGCCACCGATCATCGCGACGTCGTATCTGGATAGCATGCGCGTTCAACCGAACGCGCATGCCAAGAGTATTGCGGGGGCGCCGCCGACATGGCGGTGGACCCGCAACTTCGAACGTCATTCGCCCGCCCCGACAATGACTGAAACCGGCCTCTGCTCCTTCGAGAGGGCTCGGTAGATCAATCCGCCGGCGGTGGCCCCGATCAGCCATCCCCAATCGCCGACGTTGAAGATCAGTCCATAGGCGCCTGCCAGCGAGAGCCCGATCGACAGAGTGCCGGATACCGCAAGTGCAATCAGTGCCTTGTAGTTCCAGCCGCCGTCGTAATGGAATTCACCGGCTGGCGACATCGTATAGAGGTCCTCCAGCACGACGATCTGCTTCTTCACGAGATAGTAGTCGGCGATCATGATGCCGAACATGGGCCCGAGCGCAGAGCCGAAGATGCTGACGAACAGCGTGATAGCCGATGGGCTGGCCACGAACAGCCAGGGGCAGACGAGGACCGACAGGATCGACGTGATGAGGCCTCCCAGCCTGAAATTGATGCGCTGGGGATTCAGGTTGGAGATATCGTAAGCCGGCGATACGAAGTTCGCGACGATGTTGATGCCCATCGTCGCGACGATGAACGTGATCGATCCGATAATGACGACGAACGGATTGCCGATCTTCTCCACGATCAGCACTGGATCCATGATCGCCTCCCCGAACACCTTCAGCGTACCGGCCGTCACGATCACTGTGATGATCGAGAAGACCAGAAAGTTGACGGGAAGCCCGAGCAGATTGCCCGTTTTCATGGCTTGCTCATCCTTGCCGAACCGGGCGAAGTCGCCGAAATTGAGCAGGAGCGCCGAGAAGTAGGCCACGATCAGCATCGCGGCATTCGCCATCACGCCAATCGTCGCCGCGGTCGTGGCGGCCGGCGGGCTGAGTTGAAGCGACAGGCTCGAGAAACCGGCCTGCCATAACATCCAGATCGCCAACGCGAACATGACGACGTAGACCACGGGTCCGCAGAAATCGATGAAGCGGCGGATGCGCTCCATCCCGCTCAGGAAGATGAGAAGCTGGAACAGCCACATGAAAAGGAAGCTGAACCATGCGAGCGTCGACAGGCCGGCGGTGCTGTTGTGCGTGAGATCGGCAGCCGACGGCATCAGAGTGACGATCAAGACTTGCACCGCCTTCGAGGCGAAGTAGGTCTGCACGCCGTACCAGACAATGCCGACGACGCCCCGCACCATGGCGGCGAGATTGGCGCCCATCACCCCGAACGAGATGCGGGCCACGACCGGGAACGGAATGCCGTAGCGTAGCGAGGGCCGTCCGATCAGGTTCATCAGGAAGTAGACCGCCGTGATACCAACCAGCATCGAGATCAGCACCTGCCAGCCGGTCAGGCCGAGAAAGAACAGGCTCGCCGCGAACGTGTAGCCGCCGACCGAGTGGACGTCCGACATCCACATCGCAAACAGGCTGAAGACACCCCAGGTTCGGCCCTCAGGCGCGGTTGGAGCAAGGTCGTGATTGTAAAGCTTTGGATGGGCGCCGGTGATGATCAGCGTGGGAACGTCGCCGCTGTTGGATGACATGTCCTCTACCTCGGATTTGCTGGAGCAGGGCAACGGCGCGTTGGAAGCCGCAGTCCCTGCGATGGGTGCTCGCACTTTGCGGTAGGTCGGGCCGAAGCAAGCGGCATGCCATTTTATAACGATCGATAAAATAATTTTACGATCGATAAAATAGTTTTACAAACGCGAATTTCAGATCCGGCGTCGATTATCGGCACAAACGCCTCGCTGCAACCGGAAATCCAGTGCAGTTCTGACTAGGATGTCCCGCGCGTTAGCGTAATGGCGGAGAGGGGGAAACAGGGCCGCTGGCGAAAAACGAGCGGCCGAACAAGGGGCTAGGCGCCAGCTTCGGCAGAGCCCGAAAGACCAAGTCCGCCGAGAACGAGCTGGACGATCGTCGCCTTGGCCGCGGTGTAGTCGGCCTCTTCGAGCTGTCTCTTGCCCTTCATGATGACCATCTGGCTGGAATAATCGGCATAGGCCTGGGTCATCGCCCAGATGCAGAAGAAAAGATCGACAGCGCTGATTGGCCGAATTGCCCCGTTCGCGGTCCATTGGTCGAGCGTCTTGACCTTGTCGAGCAGCAACGGGGTCGAGACTTTTTCGATGAAGCTGCCGATGAATTGAGCGCCGCTGATGATTTCGTTGGCATAGATGCGCGACAGATGTGGGTGATCTCGCGAGAAATCGATCTTCCTGCTGATGTAGCGCACGAGGATGGTCTCGGCGTTGGACGTCATGTCGAGACTGTCCATGTCTCGGGCCCACATGTTCATCGCGCGTTCCAGCACCGCGCGATACAGATCCTCCTTGTCTTCGAAATAATAGTAAATGTGGGGTTTCGCGATCGATGCTTTTTTAGCGATCAGTGCCGTCGTCGCTCCGCGAAAGCCGAAATGCCCAAAGACGAACTCTGCCGCATCGAGGATTTTTCCTTCGATGTCCGGGCCCGGCGCTGCCTTGCGACCGCCTTTTGGCGCGCGGCGGATGCGAAAGTTCTTCAACTTGTCGGCGGGCGTGGCTGCCATAGAGCCTCAAATGGGGAGCTTTGCCTTCACCGGCGAAGGCTGGGCGGATGGGGCGCCGGATTGATGTCGGCGATTTCGGCTGGAAGTTGCCTTGCCTGTTCAGCTTTATCAAGCAATTAGGGCGGCAGGGGCCTCTCAATGCGCTGGCCGACCCATGGAATCGGCTCAGGCCGAGATCGCCTTCGCCGATCCCGCTTCGTTGCGCAGCAGGAATTTCTGGATCTTTCCCGTCGACGTTTTCGGGATCGGCCCGAACACCACGGCCTTCGGCGTCTTGAAGCCGCTCATATGCGAGCGGCAGAAGGCGATGATGTCGGCTTCGCTCGCGCTCGCGCCGTCCTTCAGCTCGACGAAGGCGCAGGGCACTTCGCCCCATTTCGGATCGGGCTTTGCGACCACTGCGGCGAACAGCACGGCGGGGTGCTTGTAAAGGATGTCCTCGACCTCGACAGAGGAAATGTTCTCGCCGCCGGAAATGATGATGTCCTTGGAGCGATCCTTGATGATGACGTAACCGTGCGCGTCGAGCACGCCGAGGTCTCCGGTGTGAAACCAGCCGCCTTCGAAGGCTTCCTTCGTCGCCTTGTCGTTCTTGAGGTAGCCCTTCATCACGATGTTGCCGCGGAACATGACTTCGCCGATGGTCTCGCCGTCGCGCGGCACCTGCCTCATGGTCTGCGGATCGATGACGGTGACGCCTTCCTCGAGCGGGTAGGGCACGCCCTGCCGCCGCTTCAGGCTGGCGCGCTCGGCTGCGGGCAGATCATCCCAGCCAGGCTGCTCGGCGCAGACGGAGGCGGGACCGTACACCTCGGTCAGGCCGTAGACGTGCGTCAGCTTGATCCCGATGCTCTCGGCGCCCTCGAGCACCGCGACCGGCGGCGCGGCACCGGCGATCAGCCCGACGACCCGACGCGCGGCACCACCCTTCGGCGCATCGGGTGCGTTGATCAGCGTGTTGTAGACGATCGGCGCGCCGCACATGTGGGTGACGCCGTGCTGCTTGATCAGCTCGAAGATCTTGGTCGGCTCGACCTTGCGCAGGCACACATTGATGCCGGCGGCTGCCGCGATGGTCCAGGGGAAGCACCAGCCGTTGCAGTGGAACATCGGCAGCGTCCAGAGATAGACCGGATGCTGGCCGAGCTGGCCCGCGAGGATGTTGCTGACGGCATTCAGATAGGCGCCGCGATGATGGGTGACGACGCCCTTGGGATTTCCCGTCGTGCCCGAGGTGTAGCTCAGCGCGATCGCGTCCCATTCGTCGCCCGGTAGGATCGCTGTGAAGTCAGGATCGCCTTGAGCGAGCGCGGCCTCGTACTCGATCTCGCCGATGCGCCTGCCGCCCTTGAATACGGCGTCGTCGACGTCGATCACGAACGGTTTTGGGCCACTCATCTGCGCGAGCGCGTCGGTGATCACACCGGAAAACTCGGGATCGACCAGAATGATCCTTGCGCCGCCATGGTCGAGCTGAAATGCGATCGAAGGCGCATCGAGCCGGATGTTCAGCGCATTGAGCACCGCACCCGTCATCGGGACGGCGAAATGCACCTCGTTCATCGCCGGAATGTTCGGCAGCATCGCAGCGATGGTGTCGCCGACGCCGATGCCCTTGCCGGCAAGATACGAAGCGAAGCGCTTGCAGCGCTCATGGGTCTCGCGCCAGGTGAAGCTGCGCCCCTCGTAGACCGTGCTAACGTGATCGGGATAGACCGCGGCGCTGCGCGCAAGGAAGCTCAACGGGGTCAGCGGCACATAGTTGGCGGGCGTCTTGTCGAGACCGATATTGTACTGGTTCTGCCGCTCGCTCATCGACACCTCCCTCACGCGCCGGCTTACAGGAATCCGATCGAGATCCACGGAAACACGGCGACGACGATCAATCCTACCAGCAGCGCCAGCAGATAACCCCAGATCGGCCTGATGCCTTCGGCCGGATCGACGCGTCCGATGGCGCAGGCGGCATAATAGCCGACCCCGAAGGGCGGGGCGAATAGCCCGATACCCATGGCGAGAATGATCACCATGGCATAATGCACTTCGTGGACGCCGACGGCGCGCGCGATCGGAAACAACAGCGGTCCGAACAGCACGATCGCCGGGATGCCCTCCAGCACGCTGCCGAGGATGGTGAAGGCCAGGATCGAGACGGCGATGAAGGTCGCCGCGCCGCCCGGCAATCCGGTCATGGCCGACGCCAGCGAGCGCGAGAACCCTGATTGCGTCAGGCCCCAGGCCATGCCGGTGGCCGTGCCGATGATCAGCAGGATCGCGCCCGACAGCGCAGCGGTCTCGACCAGCATCGGAAACAGCCGCCGCCAGTCGAAGCGGCGGTAGACCAGGAGGCCGACCAGGGCGCCATAGACGATGCCGATGGTGGAGACTTCGGTGGCGGTCGCGATGCCTTCGACCACGGCGTAGCGGATCACGAAGGGCAGCGCGAGCGCGGGCAGGGCGATGACGAAGGTCTTGCCGATCTCGCCGCCTGTGGCGCGGCGGACATGGCTCATGTCCTCGTGGCGGTAGCGCCACCACACCAGCATGCACAGCGTGATCGCCAGCACGACGCCGGGCAGCAGGCCGCCGGTGAACAAAGCGGCGATCGAAACACCGGTGACCGATCCGATCGTGATCAGCACGAGGCTCGGCGGAATGGTCTCGGTCTGCGCGCCGGTCGCCGCAAGAAGCGCGACGAGATCGCCGGGCTTGGCGCCGCGCTGCTTCATCTCCGGGAACAGCACGGGCGCGACCGCCGCCATGTCGGCCGCCTTGGCGCCGGAGATGCCGGAGACCAGGTACATCGCGCCGACAAGGACGTAATGCAGCCCGCCGCGGACATGGCCGAGCAGGCTCGCCAGGAATGCCACCATGGCTCGTGCCATGCCGGTCATTTCGATCAGCAGCCCCAAAAATACGAACAGCGGCACAGACAGCAAAATGAGGTGGCTCATGCCCTCGTCCATCCGCCCGACCAGCACCATGACCGGCGTGCGCGTGGTCAGTGCCAGATAGCCGAAGATGGCGAGCCCGAAGCCGAACGCAATGGGAACGCCGGCAAAAACGCAGAAGCCGGCGACGCCGACGAAGAAGATGACGAGGTTGAGGTTGCCGAGCGGTCGCAGATAAGGCTGCGCCAGCCAGAACAAGCCGACGACGACGGCAACGGCGACCGCGGCCGTCAGCACCATGCGGTAATCGGCTGCGCGCAGCAGCCGCAACAGCGCGAACACCGCCATCAGGCAGATTCCGGCCGGCAGCGCCGCGGCGCGCCACATATTGGAGATCTGCAGGGCCGGCGTAGTGATGAAGCTTTCCTCGTAGGCGTAATCCCAGGACGGCCAGACGATCAGCGCCAGGAAGGCCAGCGCCGCGCAGGTCGCGACCAGATCGAGCCAGGCCCGCGTGGCCGGCTTGGCGCTGGCGACGACCGCGGTCATGCGCATGTGCTCGGAGCGGCGGAACGCGACCGCCGCGCCCAGCATGGCGAGCCACAGGAACAGGATCGAGGCAAGCTCGTCCGACCAGATCAGCGGCCGGTGCAGGCCGTAGCGCGCGACCACGCCGGCAAACAGGATTGCGATCTCGGCGACCACCAAAATCGCCGCCGGGATTTCGACGAGGAGGCCGAGTGCGCGCTCCGTCGAGGCCAGCAAGGAAGGTCGGCGAGGGGACCGAACAGTCGCCTCGCCCGCTACTCCGCTCACTTCGACCTCGATATGAGCCATGACGGCTCCAACGCGTTACGACAGCTTGCCGACGGCCTTTTCCAGCAGGTCCCAGGCCTGATCGCCATATTTGCCCTTCCACTCGGCATAGAAGCCGGCGGACCGCAGCTTGTCGCGGAACGGCGCGACCGCGGGCTGGTTGAAGGTCAGGCCCTTGCCCGCGAGCTCCTGCTGCAGATTGGCATTGAGCTTGGCGGTGTCCTCACGTTCCTTAAGCGCTGCGGCATTGATGTTCTTGGCGACGATGGTGCGCACATCCTCGGGCAGGCTGCTCCAGGCCTTGCGGTTGGCCAGGAACCAGAAGCCGTCCCACATGTGGTTGGTGAGCGAGCAGTATTTCTGGACTTCGTAGAGCTTGGCGGTCGAGATGATCGCCAGCGGGTTCTCCTGGCCCTCGACGATCCTGGTCTGCAGCGCGGAATAGACCTCGGCAAAATTGATCGAGGCGGGCGCCGCATCGAACGCCTTGAACATCGAGGTCCACAACGGCGACACCGGCACGCGGATCTTGAAGCCCTTGAGGTCGTCCGGACCGGTGATCGGCTTGCTCGACGACGTGGTCTGGCGGAAGCCGTTGTCCCAGATCTTGTCCATGACCTCGAGACCGGCCTTCTTGATCTCGCCGCGGACAAAGGCGCCGAGATCGCCGTCCATGGCCTTCCAGACCGTGCCGTAGTCCGGGAACGCGAAGCCGATGCCGTTGATGGAGGCCGCCGGCACCAGGGTCGACAGGATCAGCCCCGACAGCGTGAAAAACTCGACGCCGCCGGACCGGATCTGGCTCAGCATGTCGGTGTCGGACCCGAGCTGGTTGTTCGGGAAGATCTGGAGGTCGAACTTGCCGCCTGTCTCGGCCTTGATCGCCGCCGCCATCTCCTTGGCGCGCACGTTCAGCGGATGGGTGTCCGGCAGGTTGTTGGCGTATTTGTAGGTGAACTCGGCGCTCTGGGCGCGGGCCACATGGGGCGCACTGAGACCGCCCAGGACCGCGGTGGCGGCTGAGGCCTTGAGAAGCGTGCGGCGGGAAAAGCTCATGGGTCTGCTTCCTCGGAAAGTTTGTTGTTGTTCTGAGATGCAAACCTATACGGACGGACGGTCAGAAGGTCATCTGCGATCTCGCGAAGCTTCGCTTATTGCAGCCGGACATCGTCACGGCAATATCGGCTTTCGGAGGCATCGGCCGGATTCAAAAACGCGAAAACAACCCCATGCACAGTAGCCGTCAAAAGCTGAGGCGACGTGCGACGGCCGGCCTGTAAAAGGAGGAGGAACGAAGGTCCCATGAGAGGAATTCCGGCTAAATAACTGATCTGATTATATATAAATATATTCCATAATATACCTTATGCGAATCACGGATATGGCCGTGCAGATCAGGCCAGATAACTCCGTGGCTACCCAGAACCCCTCTTTCGGCTCACACTTGGTGCCAAATAAGCCCCGGGCAAACCGACGCAGCGGTTGATGCCCACGGCAGCATTGGAGGTTCGTCATGCAGGAGAACGTCGCCCGCGCAGATCGCTCGCGTGCCATTCCATTCGATGCGGCCAAGCTCGACCGTCTGATGGAGGCGGCCGGTCTCGACGTCCTGGTCGCGACCTCCAAGCACAATGTGCAGTACATGCTCGGTGCCGAGCGCGCGATCTTCTTCGACTACATGGATGCGCTGGGCGTCAGCCGCTATCTGCCGGTGCTGATCTATCCCAAGGGCGCACCGGAGCACGCGGTCTATGTCGGGCACCGCCTGGAGACCCATCAGCGCGCCGTCGCGCCGCCATGGATTGCGCAGGTCCGGACCGAGTCCAACGGCTCGGTCGATGCGATCACGCGGGCCGTCAGCCTGATCCGCGACGCCGGCGTGCCCCTGAAGCGGGTCGGGGTCGAGATGGCGTTCCTGCCGATGGATGCGGGCCGGGCGCTCAGTGACGCCCTGCCCGGCGCCGAGCTCAAGGACGCGCTGCTGGTGCTGGAGCGGCTGCGTGCGGTCAAGTCGGCGGAGGAGCTGGCAAAACTCAAGACGGCGTCCGAACTGGTGATTGCCTCGATGCTGGCGGTGATCGCCGGACACGGCCCGGGCACGACCAAGCAGCAATTGTCGGACGCCTTGCGGATCGCCGAAGCCAATCGCGGGCTGACCTTCGAATACTGCCTGCTCGCCTGCGGCAGCAGCCACAACCGGGCGCCGTCGGCGCAGCGCTGGGAGCAAGGGGACGTGCTGTCGCTGGATTCCGGGGGCAATTACCACGGCTATATCGGCGACCTCGCGCGCATGGCCGTGCTCGGCAACCCCGACGCCGAGTTGAAGGACTGTCTGGCCGAGATCGAAGCGGTCCAGCGCGCCGCCTTCGCTGCGGTGCGGCCGGGCGCCATGGGCGGTGACATCTACGTCGCGGCCGAGCGGCAGCTCGCGAGGATCACCCAGCGCGACTGCACGGAGTTTTTGGCCCATGGCATGGGCCTCGTCAGCCACGAGGCCCCTCGCCTGACCGACAAGGGCCCGATCCCCTACGACGACACCGACGCCCGGCTGCCGCTCGAACCAGGGATGGTGGTGTCGATCGAGACCACGATGAAGCATCCGAAGCGCGGGTTCATCAAGCTCGAGGATACGGTTGTAGTGACGGCGACGGGTTATGAAATATTTGGCGAAGGTGGCCGGGGTTGGAATTTGGGTGGCAGTTCGCTGTAGGCTGGCACCACCCACCGCGCTTACAGGAGACATTTCGCCCTCGGCCCAAGCCCAGCCGGGTCGTCAACGCCTGTCCTACACCGCCATCACCTAGACTTCCGCGGAAGCGGTAGCTCTCGGCATTCGCATGACTTGCTCGAGGGCATTTCGGTGCTTCAGCACGGCAAGGGTCTCGCGTGCGCTGAGGCTGCTGACGACTTCCTCGAAATCGTCGCTCTGCTCAATCTTGGCCCGGCCGATCGCGAGATCTATGTCGATCTGGCCCGATTTGCGAGCCGGCGTTTCGAGTGACTGCATGTGCGGTCCCAGCAACGCGGGGTTCTGTCTAAGTTCGATCAGAGCCGCGCGTGCCTGGATCCGATCCAGGCCGGCAAGTTCTCTCGCCCTCTGCAGCAGCGCCGGCGCGCGATTGTCCTCGGGGGTCGCAAACAGGTGCGCCATTCGCGGTGCCGTCGACGTGACGAGACCGATCGGAATGGCGCAAACCAGGCCGATGATCACCGGAGACATCCAGAGCAGCAGCGGAAGCGACACGGCATAGGCGCTTGCCGCCATAGCCAGACCGCATAGGGTCGGCACCGTGAATTTACGATAGACTTCATCGCGCGTGATCCTGCCATCGCTTCGCCGTTGCACTTGCCAGCCCGCATCACGCCCCAGCAGGATCTCCGCAACGGCGGTGGATTGAAAGATCATCATGGATGGGGCGATCAAGGCGGCAAGCAAGCTCTCGGCGACTACCGCCAGCAGCACGCGAAATCCGCCGCCGAATGCCTGCCGTTCCGCACGCCTGGTGAGCAAAACGAGGTAGGCCAGCAATTTGGGGACGATGAGGAGCCCCATTGTCGCGGCAAAGACCCAGGCGGCGAGCACGGGATCCTGTGCGGGCCACGTTGGAAACAACGAGAAGCCCTTGGGAAAGTACTCCGGCTTGACGAAATAGGCCTGCAAGGAGATCAGGATTCCGAGCAATAGAAACAGCAGCCACAGGGGCGCGGTGAGATAGGAGCCGATCCCGGTCAGCAGGTGAAGCCTGGAGACCCAGTGCAGGCCTCGAGCCGGCAGAACGGCAAAGTGCTGGAGATTGCCCTGACACCAGCGGCGGTCACGCGCCGCGAAATCCAGTAGCGACGGTGGCACCTCCTCGAAACTCCCACCGAGGTCGGGGGCCATGAAAATCCCCCACCCCGCGCGCCGCATCAGTGCGGCTTCCACAAAATCATGGCTGAGGATGTGCCCGCCGAAAGGCTTCCTCCCGCGCAATTCGGGCAAGCCGGCCTCTTGCGCAAAAGCTTGCACCCTGATGATGGCATTGTGTCCCCAGTAGTTGCCCTCTGAGGCGTGCCACCAGGCGTTCCCGGCCGCGATCAGCGGACCGTACAACCGACCCGAGAACTGCTGGAGCCTACTGATCAGGGTTCGCGCATTGACCACGATCGGAAGCGTCTGAATCAGCGCGGCTTGCGGGTTCGCTTCCATCGCGCCCGCCAGCCTAACGATGGTCTCTCCGCTCATCAGACTGTCCGCGTCGAGAATGATCATGTAGTCGTAGGCGCCACCGAACCGCCTCACCCATTCGGCGATGTTGCCGGACTTTCGGGCGGTGTTGTCGGAGCGGTGACGATAATAGAGGTGGTCTGAACCGCAGTTGCGCTGCAGGTCTAGAAACGCAAGCTCCTCGGCAATCCAGATGTCCGGATCTGTGGTGTCACTGAGCAGAAACCAATCGAACAACGGGGCCTGTCCGGTTTCGCCGACCGACTCGTACATGGCGCGGAGTCGCGCCATGAGATGATGCTGATCCTCGTTGTAGGTCGGCAACAGCATTGCCGTTCGGCCGTTGATCGCGGGCAGCGAACCGTGGGTGTTAATTGACAGCACATCCGGGCGGCCCCGCAGGAGCACAAAAAAACCGGCTACTGAAGAGACGAACGAAAACGCGATCCAGGCGAGCAGCACGAGAAACAGCCCAAACACCATGCCTTCGAGGACCGTGACACCCCCAACCTTGAGAACATCGTACATCTCAAAGGCGCCCGCAGCGGTGATCGCGACCGTTCCGCCGAGAATGAACAGGCGCCGCGCTGCAACGGCAGGGGTGGTCCGTAGTCGCGCCGGATAGGCACGATTGGTCGCGTCCAATCGGCAGGGCAGCATCGGGAGAGGCGTTTCATCGGGAAGATACCGAATGCCGAGCTCAGGCGAAAGCGCGGGTGACGGCGTCAGGGCGCCCATCGGTAAACCCAGACTTCAGAGATGGCTTGATCGCCTTGCATCAAGACCGCCCTCAACTCGATAGGCGCGTCCTTCACGGCGCATTGAAAACTCAGGCGCCAGCCCCCGGTTTCCGGGTTTGGCTGCGTGACGACGTTCTTGATCTCGGATTTGTCAGCGCTGACGGCTCCCCTCACCTTGTTGGGATCGACCGCCTTCAGTCCGTCGCCGACGAGCTCGAGCACGAACAATTTGCTGTCGTCGCCCCGCGCGCCAACGCCTGTGCGGGTGAATCGGGCCAGGGAATTGGGCTTCGGCGCGTCCGGACCCCAGTGCAGGCGGTAGGTGTAGTTGTTTTCGCTCTTGGCTTGGAGAGGCGTTTTCGGGCGCCAGAAGGCGGCGATGTTGTCGTGAACTTCCTCCTTGGTCGGGATCTCAAACAGGACCACACTGCCCTCTCCCCAATCTCCAATCGGTTCGACCCAGAGGCTCGGGCGACGCTCAAAGCGCGATTCGATGTCCTCGTAGGCAAAGAAATTTCTCTCCCGCTGCATCAGACCGAAGCCGCGCGGATTTAGGTCATTGAATGTGCTGGCCTGCAGATCGCGTGGGTTGTTGAGCGGACGCCAGAGTTGCTCGCCCTTTCCATTGAACACGGCAAGCCCATCGGAATCGTGCACGGCAGGGCGGAAATCGTCGACATCGTGTCGGTCGTTCGGACCGAAAAAGAACATGCTCGTCATGGGCGCCAAGCCGGCATGTTGCAGCTCGATCCGCGGATAGAGCGACATTTCCACGTCGAAGACCGTCGGAGCGCCTGGCCTGATCGTGAAGCGATAGCTTGCCGTAGCGCTCTTGCTGTCGAGCAGCGCATGTACCACGACGGATGTGGCACCCGGCGCGGGCTTCTCCAGCCAGAAGGCCTTGAAAAGGGGAAACTCCTCTCCCTTGCTCTCGCCGGTATCGATCGACAGACCGCGCGCGGACAGGCCGTAGGTCTCGCCTTTGGCAACCGCACGGAAGTAGCTGGCGCCGAGAAAGGCGCAAACCTCGTCGTAATAGTCGGCCCGATTGATCGGGGCGTGGATGCGAAAGCCGGCAAATCCGAGATCAACGTCCGGTACCTGGCCGATATTGTCGCCGAATGCGAAATCCTCGCGCCGGTACCTGATCGGTACGGCTCGTCCGCCGGAGACCTCGTAAATGTCGACCTTGTTCTTATAAAAGAACCCGCGGTGAAAAAACTGGACTTCGAAGGGCAGCTTCTCGCTGCGCCAAGCCGCGCGCTCCGGCAGAAAGCGAATTGATCGGTACTGATCGTAGGTGAGATCCCTAAGCGCGTCCGGGACCTTTTCCTCTGGTGGCGCAAAGGGCTTACTCGCCAAATTGCGGGCAAGCTCGCGGACATAAGAGGGGCCAAACGGCAACTCCGCCGCCGATGCCGCAGACACTGCGCCAGGTAGGAGCGTTGCCAATGGCGTCAATGCCGAGGCTTCCAGGAATTGTCGGCGATTCAAGTGTTCTACCCGTTCGGTTCCAACCGCAATGCAACCCCCTCGGCGGGACCGAGTTCCACGGTCGTCGCCGAATCCGCGAACGGTGTTGCCGATGACCTCGTCAATGCGGCTTGGGGCGATTTCGCGCTGCTCGGGCCTCGGTTGAATCTGCGGGACGAGCTGCAATTTCCGATTGCGCATTTTCGAGCGATGGCGCCGCGCGCAACGCTGTAGCTCTCGAAGGTAATTGGATGATCGTTCTAGCGCACCGGCAGCAACTCCAGCTGGCTCTGCGCCTTCTTGACCGCCGTCGCATACCAGCTCTGGCTTGGTGCCTCCTTGGCGAAGCACGCCGTGTACGCGGTCATCGCGTTGTCTTCGCGGGTGATGTCGCCGCGGGGGTCTTTCTTGTCGATGGGTTTGGCCATCATCCGCTTCCAGACCTTTTCGCAGGCCGGGATCTCAGCCGTCTTCACCGCGTCGCTTGCGGCGAGAAAGAAGACCTTGTCGCCCTGGATTGCGACGACGTCGATTTCATGCGGCGGTCCCTTCAGGTCACCATTGCCGCGCACGCCCAGTACAGCAACCGCCGCGCTTGTGCCCGCGGGCTTCATGATTGGCAGCTCGGCATATTTGGCGAAGGCGGAGTCCTGGATGGCTTGATAGTAGAAGCGGTCCGACTTGAATGCCGCGCCGATCTCCTGCGGCATGCCGTCCTCGCGGTGTTCGCGCAGCCAGTGCTTGAGCAAGCCGGTCGTGGTCGCCACCGCTTGCATCTTGTCGCCTTCGGACGCGAGGCCGAGGCCGTCGAGATGGCCGAAGCCGGAGTCGCCCTTGAAGAGCGTGTCCGCATTGGTCTTGCCGTCGGCCGGCAGTCCCTTGATCGCGACCGGTCCCACCAAACCGCGCAACACCCCCGTCAACTCCTTGAGCGCCTCATCGTGCTGCTTATAGGTCTCGTCGTTCTCCGCGGCTTTCGAGAACTTTGCGATGTAGCGGTCGCGCAGGTCGAGATAATGCTGCTCCGGGCCGGCCGCATGGGCGGGCGCGGCGAAAACGAGCAAGCAGAGCAAGGCGAGCGATCTCATGTGATTTCCGACAGGGCTGGGTCTGATCTCCAGTCTTTGTGCCGATGTCGGACGGGAAGGTTCATCCGCGAGCGGCCAGGAGCCCTACTCCGCCGGCGTCAGTTGCTGCCGGCTCGGGCGCATCGCCGCCGTCTCGCGGACGCGGACACGGGCGCGGCGCTTGCGCCACCAGATCACGATTCCGGTGACCGAGAGTGCTGCCACCACCAGCCCCATGATCGAGATCAGGATGCGGCCGAACAGCCCCACGATGCGGCCCGAATGCAGCGGGAATTGCGCCTGCACGAAGATGTCGGCGGCAGTGCCGACCCAGGGCAACCGTTCGCCGATCGGACGGCCGTCCTCGCTGTCGTAATAGAGCTGCGCCGGGCCGACGCCGCCGGCGCCGTGATCGTCGCCCGGATGGAAGAACGCGGCGGCATAGACACCATGGGCCGGGCCGTAATTGACCGAGCCGACCGGGACGGTCCACCCTCGCCTCTTGCCGTCGGCCGCCGCGCGCGCGACGATGTCGGCGAAGCTGACCTTGGGTTCGATGGGGTCGTCAAGATCGCGATATGGCCGCTGCTCATAGGGCGTCGGCGTGTAGTTCGACACCATCTTCATCAGGGGCGAGAACACCTCGAAATAGAGGTTCAGCGAGAATGCCGTGAAGGCGATGATGAACAGCACGCCCCAGGTCCACAGGCTGAAAGCGCGGTGGATGTCGAAATTGATCCGGTAGGCGCTGCCCGAAGTCTTGATGGTCCACGCCGGCGCCCAGCGCGCCCAGAAGCCGCGTTCGAGCTGGCGCGTGACTTGCGGCGCCCGGGCGGCCCTGGCGCGCCGCCGCGAGGGCAGCGTCAGGTAGAAGCCGACGAAGCAGTCGATGGTCCAGACGATGGCGATCACGCCGAGCAGGCGCATGCCCCAGCGGTCGCTGCCCCAGAATTCCGGGATGTGCATGGTGTAGTGCAGCTTGTAGAGAAACGAGACGAAGTTCTCGCGCGTCACGGGCCACACCGCGCCCCAATAGCGCCGGCCGAGCTCCGCGCCGGTGTTGGGATCGAGGAAGATCTGATTGTAGTCGAGCGCATAACGCTTGGCGGTCGCGGGGTCGATCCTGGGCATGACGAAGAACCACAGCGAGTGGCCCGCCTCCGGCGTCATGAACAGGTAAACCACGCGCGCACGGGGATCGCGCTGCTCGATCATCTTGGCGAGATCGATCGAGGGAATGGCCGGGCCCTTGCTGGTGACGTCGAACAGATGGCTGTTCAGGACCTCGTCGATCTCATGGTCCCAGGAAATGATCGCGCCGGTGACGCCGGAGAAGAACAGGAATCCGGCCGTCAGCAGTCCCGCCCAGCGATGCAGCTTGCCGAATATCGCTCTCATCGTTCACCCTCGTCCTAACTCACCAGCGGTAGGTCAGCTTGCCGATGGCCTTGCGTCCCTCCGCGTAGAAGCAGCCCGACAGGCTGTAACAGGCGGCGACATAGCGGGTGTCGGCGAGATTGGTGACGTTCAGCGATAGCCGCCAATTGTCCCTTGTGTAGGCGAGCAGCGCGTCCAGCACGGTCGACGATCCGACCTTGAACGTGTTGGCGTCATCGCCCCAGGTCGCGCCGACATAGCGGACGCCGCCGCCGAACTGCAGGCCCGCGAGCGGCCCGGTCTGAAGCGTGTAGTCGTTCCACAGCGAGGCGCGGTTGAGCGGCACGGTGACCGGCGCCTTGCCGACATTGACCGGATCCTGCGTGACCGTGGCATCGACATAGGCATAGGCCGCGCGCAGGTTCCAGCCGTCGGCGAGCGACATCGTGCCTTCGAGCTCGAGGCCGCGCGATTTTACTTGCCCGGTCTGTTCGGCAATGTTGAGCGGAGGCGCAAAGGTAACGACATTGTCGCGCGTCAGGTCGAAGGCGGCGAAGGTGAACAGCGCGTTCCAGCCGAGCGGCTGGTACTTGACGCCCACCTCGTACTGCACCCCGGTTTCGGGATTGAGCAGCTGTCCGCCCGGGCCGGTGGCGAGCACCGGCAGGAACGATTCCGAATAGCTGAAATAAGGCGCGATGCCGTTGTCGAAATTGTACATCAATGCGGCGCGGCCGGTGAAGGCCGATGCATCCTTCGCGACGGTCGTATTGAAGATTCCGCTGTCTACCTGCGTCGTGACGAAATCCTGGCGGCCACTGAGCTGGAACGAGAGCCGGCCGAGCTTGATCTGATCCTGCGCGTAGAGGCCGACTTGCGACTGCTTGACGCCGGTGTCGTCGCTCATGGCGCCCATGGTCCAGTCGTAGCTGTAGACCGGATTGAAGACGTTGATCTCGGGCGCGGACGTGGTGACGCCAAAGGCTGTGTCGCGGAATCTGGTGTTGCGATAGTCGATCCCGACCAGCGTGGTGTGGCTGAGGAAGCCGGTGGTGAACTTGCCCTGGAGCTGGTTGTCCACCGCGAAGGAGTTGATGTAGGAGTTGCTGTAGCTGCCGAAACGCGCGAGCTGTCCCGCGGCCTCGTCGGTATAGCCGCCGCCGAAAAACACCTTCTCCTCGTTGTGCTGATAGGCGTAGCGCAAATTCTGCCGGAACGTGATGTTGTCGGTGAAATTGTGGGAGAGCTGGTAGCCGGCGGTCGCGATCTCGGTGTTGAACGCGTTGAAGCTCGGCACGCCCGCGAAGAACGAGATCGGGATGGTGCGGCCGTTGTTCGGCCACACCGTGCCCGAGGCCGGCAGGAACTGAAGGCCCCACCCTGCCCGGTCGCGCTGGTAGTTGGCGAGGATCGTGATGGTGGTGTCCTCGTTCGGCTGGAACGTGACGGCGGGCGCGATGAAGACGCGGTTGTCCTTGGTGAAGTCGACCTGGGTCTCGCCGTCGCGCACCACGCCGGTCAGGCGCCACAGCACGGTGCCGTCCTTGTTGGCGGGACCGCCCATGTCGAACTGGCCCTGATAACGGTTGAAGCTGCCGCCGGAGATCGAGACCTCGCCGAATTGCTGCGCCGTCGGCAGCTTGGTCACGTAGTTGAGGATGCCGCCGGTGCCGCTGCCGCCATACATCGCCGAGGACGGGCCCTTGAGGACCTCGAGGCGCTCGGCGCCGTAGGGATCAAGGCCGTTGAAGTGCACGTAGTTGCTGGAGGGTATCCGTAATCCGTCGACGTAGAGGCCGGACATGGTGGTGTCGAAGCCGCGGATCTGGAGGGCGCCGAAACGGGTGTCCGAGCCGCCATTGACGTCGCCGCTGACACCGGCGGTGTAGCGCAGCGCCTCGCCGATCGAGACCGCGCCCTGATTCCTGACCTGGTCGGTCGTGACGACGGAGACGGACTGCGGGGTTTCGATCAGCGGCGTATCCGTCTTGGTCGCGGTGCCGCTGCGCGTCGCAACGAAACCGCGCACGGGACCGTTGGCGCGTTCGCCGGTGGCGCCGTTCGAGGATGCTGACTGGGTTGGCGCGACTTGCTGCGCCGGAGAGCGACGATTGGCGCGCGCGGTGCGTGTCGCGCCTGAGCGTCGCGTTGAGGTGACCGCCGCAGGCCGGGCGCGCTGAGCCGGGGCTTCGACGGTGACGGCGGGAATCTGCGTCTGCGCCTCCATGGCACCGATGGGAACGACGAGAGCAAATGTGCTGGCCGCTCCGAGGAAAAGCACCTGCATCTGTCGACGCCGCGTGTCGAAACGCGAAGTAAGTTGGAAGTCGGTCACGTCTGTCGAGGCCCCACGCACTGCCGGCTTCGCCGGTATCGTTTTTGATGCCTCGCCCTAACGCAGGCGATTTCGGAGTGCGATAGGAACTGCGTTAGAATTTCTCCAGACGCGTGCGCAACGCGTGCGACGAATGCGCTCAGTCGTGTCTCGAACTTTGGAATACTTCCAGATCGACAAGAACCTGCTTGTTCGAAATGTCTAAAACGGCGTCAGCGATGTCGCAGCCGGCGATTGACCCGGCGCGCGAGATAATCGCCGGCGCTCTGGACCAGCTGCACCAGCGCGATCAACACGACGACGACGGCCAACATCATCTCCGGCATGAAGCGCTGATAGCCGTAGCGGATGCCGAGATCGCCGAGGCCGCCGCCTCCGACGGCGCCGACCATGGCGGAATAGCCGAGCAGGCTGACCACCGCGAGCGTCAGCGCCAGCAGAAGACCCGGCAACGCTTCGGGGATCAGCACCTTGAGCACGATCTGCATCGGCGAGGCCCCGAACGAGGATGCGGTCTCGATCAGGCCACCATCGACCTCGCGGATCGCGGCCTCGACCAGGCGCGCGATGAAGGGTGCCGATGCGATCGTCAACGGCACGATCGCGGCCGTCGATCCGATCGAGGTGCCGGCCACCAGCCGCGTGAACGGGATGATAGCGACGACCAGAATGATGAAAGGCGTGGACCGGGTCGCGTTGACGACGATGCCGAGCACGCGATTGACGACGGGCGCCGCGAACAGCTCGCCTTTCCGGCTGGTCGCGAGAAAGACGCCGAGCGGCAGGCCGAAGGCGGTGCCGATCAGCGCGGCGAGCCCGACCATGTACAGGCTCTCGCCGGTCGCCTGGACGATCAGATTGATGAGTTCAGGCGACATAGCCGAGACGCTCCGCGGGGAATTGATATTCTGAAAGCCAGGCCAGCGTGCGCGTCGTCGCGTCCTCGCCGCCGGACATGCCGAGAGGGATACCAAGCGTCAGCGACCCCACATGCTGGCCGCCGATCTCGTCGATGCGGGCCGACAGCAGCGACACGTCGAGGCCGAGTTCGCGCGCGAGCCGCGCCACCAGCGTGTCGCCGGCCCCTGCCCCACGCACCTGGACGCGGATGACGGCCTGTCCGCCCGCCGGCGGCTGCGAAACGATGCGGCTCGCCAGCGACACCGGCAGGCTGTCTCCGATCACTTCCGCCAGAAAGGATTGCGTGATCGGATGCTTGGGGTGGGTGAAGATGTCGGCGACATGGCCGCTCTCGATGACGCGGCCGGCATCGAGCACCACGACGTCCTGGGCGAGCTGGCGCACCACGGACATCTCGTGGGTGATCAGCACGATGGTCACGCCCAGTTCGCGGTTGATGTTCGCGAGCAGATCGAGGATCGCCCGCGTGGTCTGCGGATCGAGCGCCGAGGTCGCCTCGTCCGACAGCAGCACGCTCGGCCGGGTCGCGAGCGGCGCGGGCAATGCCGACGCGCTGCTTCTGGCCGCCGGAGAGTTCTGACGGGTAGCGGTCGTGCTTGTCGGCGATGCCGACCAGCGCAAGCAGCTCGGCCACGCGCGCGCGGATATCGGCCTTGGCCCAGCCGGCAATCTCGAGCGGCAGCGCGATATTGGCGGCTGCGGTGCGCGAGGACAGCAGGTTGAAGTGCTGGAAGATCATGCCGATCGAGCGCTGCGCCAGCCGCAAGTCCCGGCCCGAGAGCGCCGAGATATTTCTATTATCGACGATGACGCGGCCCGTGGTCGGCCTCTCCAGGCCGTTGATGAGCCGGACCAGGCTCGATTTGCCGGCGCCGGAGCGGCCGATCACGCCGGTGATCGAACCGCGCGGGATTGCGAAGTCGACGTTTTGCAGGGCATTGACGCCGGGCTTGCCGCGATAGGCCGGATACGTTTTCGAGATGCCTTCGAAGCGGACCATCGCGTCAGGCGCAGTCGCGGCAGGTGAGATCGCGTGACCTGGGATCGCGTCAAGCGTTTCGATCGGCTGTCCGATCGCGAGCGACGGGTGGACGTTCATGGAGGCGGCCTTCATGCACAATAGTTCCGCTTGCCTCTGAGGCATCCGGGAACCGGTCGCATCAAGCGACGGAGAGTGAAACGCGATGAGGACTCGGCTGGAGCGCTGCATCGCAGCACGCACCTTCGCCCTTTCGGGTCGCTCTGGCAATGTCAGATATCTGCGGGGAGTTGGACGAAGTTTTCCAAATTTCTCCCCACTGAAGAAAATTCATCTGCCGCCGTCTTGGCCCTCGCCCCGGCTCAGGTGACCCGCAACCAGGGCCATACGATCAGCAGAAGCCCCGCGAAATAGAGCACCCCGAAAATCAGCCCAAAACCCCAGAACTGACCCTTGCCGATATAGCCGCTGCCGAAATACATCGGCGCCGGCCCGGTCGCGTAAGGTGAGATCACGCCCATCAAGCCAAGCGAATACATGCAGAGCATGGCGAGGGTCGTGACCGGCAGGTCGGGGATGCCGGATCCGACCGCGAGCACCACGGGCAGCACGGCGGCGGCATGCGAGGTGATGCTCGAGAAGAAATAATGGATCCAGAAGAACAGCGCGACCAGCAGCAGCATCGCGGTCGACGGCGACAGCCCGGCGAGCGGCTTTGCGTATTCGGTGGCGAACCATTTGATGAAGCCGATCTCGTTGAGGCCCGAGGCCAGCGTCAGCAGCGAGGTGAAGTAGAAGAACACCTCCCAGGCGCCCTTCTCGGCGACGATGTCGGCAAATTCGATCACGCCCGTCACCAGCATCAGCGAGATCACGATGAACACGACGGTAGTGGCGTTGACGAAATTCGAGCCCAGAAGCGGCACGCGGATGTCCGGGCTCGAGCCCGCGATCCACAGGAACATCGCGAGCAGGATCAGCGCCAGCATGATCCACTCATTGCGCGACATCGGGCCCATCTCCGCGAGCTCCTTCGATGCCCATTCGGAAATTTCCGGGCTGCTCTTCACCTCGGGGCGGCAGACCGCGTAGCTGAGCAGCGGGACCAGCACCATCAGGAGGAGGCCGAGCGGCGCAAAGCCCATAAACCACTGCGCCCAGCTGACGTCGATTCCGACGGTCTTCTTGGCGATGGCGAGCGCCGCTGCATTGGGCGCGAGCGCGGTGAAAAACAATGAGCTGGTGACGGCGGTCGACGCGAACGCGGTCCACATCACGTAGGTGCCGATCTTGCCTGCGGTCGGTCCCGGCTCGGAGCCGTAGATGCGCGGGATGTTGCTGATGATGGGATAGACGATTCCGCCGCTGCGCGCGGTGTTGGACGGTGTCGCTGGCGCCAGCAAGAAGTCCGACATCGCCACCGCATAGCCGAGACCGAGCGTGTTGCTGCCAAGCTTTTGCACCAGCACGAGCGCAATACGCCGGCCCAGCTGGCTCTTGCGGTACCCGATCGAGAACACGAAGGCGCCGACGATCAGCCACACCGTGCTCTCGGCAAAGCCCGCCAGCATCCAACGCAGCGACTTGGTCGGATCGGGATCGATATAACCGCCGACGCCGGCAACCGTCAGCCCGATCAGGCCGACCGCGCCGACCGGCATCGATTCCAGGATGAGCCCGGTGATGACGGCCGCGAAGACAGCAAAATAGTGCCACTGATTGACGTTGAGCCCTGCCGGCACCGGCCACAGATAGATCACCAGCCACACCGCGAGCGGCGCGATCAGCTTCCAGCGAAACCCTTTCGCCTCAGGCGCCTGCGAGCTACCGGCCATGGGCCTTCCCCCTCGATCGTCATTGTCGTCTGCCGGCCCGTTGATCGGGCCTATTTGTCCCAGCGCCGCGTATACGGATAGTCCGCGGCGCAATCAATGGCCCGAGCCTGCTTCTACCGCCCTCTGAACTTCGGTTTGCGTCGCGTCAGGAACGCCTCGACGCCCTCCTTGTGGTCCTCGCTAAGGCTTGCCAGGGCGAACTGGTCGACGTCCATGTGGCTGGCGAGATTATCCAGCGCATGCGCCAGCCGGTTGACCGTGAGTTTCGTCATGGCAACGGAGAGCGGCGGCTGCGCTGCCACCTTGCGCGCAAGCTCCATCGCGGCATCGAACGCATGGCCGGGATCGACCACCTGCTCGACCAGGCCCCACTCATAGGCTTCATCCGCGCTGATGCGCTGATCGGCCAGGATCACAGCCTGCTTGGTCCGAGCCGGGCCGATCAAATGCAGCATGCGCGGAATGCTCTGCCAGCTCATGTTCATGCCGAGCCCGATCTCGGGCACGCGCAGATGGGCGTCGCGTCCCATGACGCGAAAGTCGAGCGCGACGGCCAGCGCCACGCCGCCGCCGACGCAAAAGCCCTCGATGGCGGCGATCGTGATCTGCTCCATCTCCTGCCAGGCGTGGGTCAGGCGCGGTCCGAGCTTGAGATGCCGCCGCAGCGTGCCGAGGTCCATGTCCTTGCGCGCGCGCCCTTCGGCATCCTTGAGGTCGAAGCCGGCGCTGAACGCAGCCGCGCTGCCTGTCAGCACCACGACAGAGGTTGCGGAATCATCCTCAAAACTGCGCGCGGCCGCGGTGAGCTGGCGCAGCGCCTCCGGCGACAGCGCATTGATGCCATCGCCGCGGTCGAACCGCACCACCGCAATCCGCCCCTCCGGCCCGAGGCCCTTCTCGATCTTGACATAGTCAGGCAACGCAAACTCCCCTGGTGTGGTCTTCATGCCGCTCACAGATGCCCGGTACGCCGATGTTCGGGTTCGCTTCCATGGACCGGAAACCGGACCGTGGTCCCGATGGTGATCCAGTTGGCATTTTCGCCGGTGATGTTGCGGCCGTAGATCACATCGACGGAGAAGATCTCGTTCGGACGGTAGCGCACACCGGTCTGGAAACGCGGCTGCACGATGCTCGCGATCTCGGAGGCGCCGGCCTGCCCGTAAGCCTCGATCGTCCATTGCAGGGTGTCGGTGAATTTCCAATCGAAGCCGATGCCGTAGGTCAGGTAGTGGCGATCCACCGTGCGATCCCAGAGCCAGCCGCCATTGACGTTAATGCGCATGGTCTCGGACAGTCGGAAGGTCGCGGGGATCACGGCAAAGGCGGATAGCGCCTCGCCGGTCGCCGCGTCGAACGATCCGCCGCCATAGGCCGACAATCCCCACCGGCCGATCCCGGTCGGGACGAAATTCGTCTTGGCTTTCGGAGCAATTGTCGTGCTCCAGTCGCTGTCGCTCCGGGCCCGGATGGTCTGCAGGCTCAGCTCGATCGGCCTGAAGGGATCGACGACGCAGGAGGGATTGGCGACCGCCGAAAAATCCGTGTTGGAAGCCGTCGACAGCCAGCTCTCCACCTTGCAGGAGCCGACCTCGGAAATGTCGGCGGCATCGACCGCATAGGCGCCATTCGCGGCGCGCGCATCCTGCGCCGCGAATGCGCCAAGAGCCGCGATTGCGGCGGTTATTCCGATTCTTGCAGCCCAGCCCATGGTGCGATGTTAGCAGAGTCTTCGCCTCGACAACGCCCGGATTCTGGGACTATCTTCGCCCCATGAGCGAGCATCATCATCACCACGATCACGACCATTCCGAGCTGTCGGAGACCGAGCTGCGCGTGCGCGCGCTCGAGACGATCCTGACCGAAAAAGGCTATGTCGAGCCGGCCGCGCTCGACGCCATCATCCAGGCCTACGAGACCAAGATCGGCCCGCACAACGGCGCCCGCGTCGTCGCCAAGGCCTGGAGCGATCCGGCTTTCAAGACGGCACTGCTGGAGGACGGCTCCAAGGCGATCGGCACGCTCGGCCATGTCAGCCGCGTCGGCGACCACCTCGTCGTGGTCGAAAACACGCCGCAGCGTCACAACATGGTCGTGTGCACGCTGTGCTCCTGCTACCCCTGGGAAATGCTGGGGCTGCCGCCGGTCTGGTACAAGGCCGCGCCCTACCGCTCCCGCGCGGTGAAGGACCCGCGCGGCGTGCTCGCCGATTTCGGTGTGCAGGTCGCCAAGGACGTTGAAATCCGGGTCTGGGATTCGACCGCCGAAACGCGCTTTCTTGTGCTGCCGATGCGCCCCGCGGGCACAGACGGCTGGAGCGAGGAGCAGCTCGCCGAGCTGGTCACGCGCGATTCCATGATCGGCACCGGCTTTCCCAAGGCGCCGGGGGCGCCGTCATGAACGGCGTGCACGACATGGGCGGCATGGACGGGTTCGGCAAGGTCGAGCCCGAGCCGAACGAGCCGGTGTTCCACGAGGAATGGGAGTCGCGTGTTCTCGCCATGGTGCGCGCGATGGGCGCAGCCGGCGCCTTCAACATCGACACCTCGCGCTTCTATCGCGAGACGATCCCGCCGCACGTGTACCTGTCGAGCTCCTATTACAAGAAATGGTTTCTCGGGCTCGAGGAGATGCTGATCGAGAAAGACTATCTCACCCGGGAGGAAGTCGCCGCCGGCCACGCGATGCAGCCGGCAAAGGCGCTCAAGCACGGCAAATTCGATCTCGGCCAGGTCGAGCGCATCATGGTGCGCGGCAAGTTCGCCCGCCCTGCCCCGGCACCGGCGAAATTCAAGATCGGTGACAAGGTCCGCGCGAAGAACATTCATCCGGCGACCCACACCCGCCTGCCGCGCTACGTGCGCGGCCATGTCGGAATCGTCGAGCTGAACCATGGCTGCCACGTGTTTCCGGATTCGGCGGCGATGGAGCTTGGCGAGAATCCGCAATGGCTCTACACGGTGGTGTTCGAGGGCCGCGATCTCTGGGGCGCGGACGGCGATCCGACCTCGAAAGTCTCTGTCGATGCGTTCGAGCCGTATCTGGACCCGGCGTCATGAGCAGCACGGCTGCTGCTGCCGCGACGGCAGCGATCCCGAGCATTCCGCGCGATGATGGCGGCCCGGTGTTTCGCGCGCCCTGGGAGGCGCACGCCTTCGCGATGGCGCTGACCCTGTACGAGCGCGGCGTGTTCACCTGGCCTGAATGGGCGGCAGCCCTGGCCTCCGAGATCAAGCGCGCGCAGGCGGCCGGCGATCCCGATACTGGCGAGACCTACTATCTCCATTGGCTCGCCACGCTGGAGGGCCTCGTCGCACGCAAGGGCGTTGCGTCTGCGGAGACGCTGCATCGCTACCGCGACGCCTGGGACCACGCGGCAGATCGCACCCCGCACGGCAAACCGATCGAGCTGAAGGCGGAGGATTTTCGGTAAGCTGCCTCGACATATTCCGTCATTGCGAGCGTAGCGAAGCAATCCAGAATCCCTCCTCAGAGGTAGTCTGGATTGCTTCGTCGCAAGAGCTCCTCGCAATGACGGCGGGTGAGGCGTGTCACCGCCCCGCCACATACTCCCGCCACCCCTTCGCCCGCAGGCTGCACGCTGGGCACTCGCCGCAGCCGTAGCCCCAATCATGCTGCGCGCCGCGTTCGCCGAGATAGCAGGTGTGCGACTGCTCCCGGATGAGATCGACCAGCCCGTCGCCGCCGAGGTCATGGGCGAGCTTCCACGTCGCGGCCTTGTCGATCCACATCAGCGGCGTATGCAGTTCGAACTTGCGGGCCATGCCAAGCGACAATGCCGCCTGCATGGCGCGGATGGTGTCGTCGCGGCAATCGGGATAGCCGGAATAGTCGGTCTCGCACATGCCGCCAACGATGTGACTGATGCCGCGCCGGTAGGCCAGCGCCGCGGCGAAGGTCAAAAACACCAGGTTGCGGCCGGGCACGAACGTGTTCGGCAGGCCGTCGGCGCCCATCGCGATCGCGACGTCGCGCGTCAGCGCCGTCTCGGACACAGCTGCCAGCGTCGGGATCGACAGCGTGTGGCTCTCGCCAAGCCTGGAAGCCCAATCCGCGCGCAGATCCTTGATGCCGTCGAACAGCCGGTCGCGGCAGGCAAGCTCGATGGCGTGGCGCTGGCCGTAATCGAACCCCAGCGTCTCCACGCGCGCAAACCGGTTCAGCGCCCAGGCAAGGCAGGTGGTGGAATCCTGGCCGCCGGAGAACAGCACCAATGCGGTTTCGGATGAAAATACGTCGCTCATGGCTCGCGCTTTAGCATTGCGCACGCGGCTCGCCAATCCGGCCCGCCAACCGGTGGAAATCACCCTGTTCCGCCGCGCTACGCTGGGAACGGGCGCTCGCTTTTGGCATAAGGCTTGGGAGCCAGGAGACTGCCCGTAATGACCCCTTCCCGCGACATTTCCCGCCTGATCGAGATCATGGCGGCGCTGCGCACGCCGGTGACCGGCTGTCCCTGGGACCTCGAACAGAATTTTGCGACCATCGCGCCCTATACGATCGAGGAAGCCTATGAGGTGGTCGAGGCCATCAGCCGCGGCGACCTCGACGATCTCTGCGAGGAGCTCGGCGACCTCCTGCTCCAGGTCGTCTTCCACGCCCAGATGGCGTCGGAGCAGAACGCGTTCGCGTTTGGAGATGTCGTCGAGGCCATCACGCGAAAAATGATCCGGCGCCATCCTCACGTCTTCGCCGACAAGGACGGCAATCTCGCCTCCTCCCACGTCAAGGAAGTCTGGGACCGCATCAAGGCGGAGGAGAAAGCCGAGCGCGCCGCGCGCCGGCCGCCGGAAGAAGCGCCAACGCGTAAATCGCTGCTGTCGGGCGTGAAGGCCGGCCAGCCCGCGCTGACGCGCGCGATGGAGCTCCAGCGCAAAGCCTCCACCGTCGGCTTCGACTGGAACGACCCGCGCGCGGTGCTGGCCAAAATCCGCGAGGAAGCCGACGAGATCGAGGCCGCACTCGACCGCAACGACAGCGAGGGCCTGGCGGAAGAGACCGGCGACCTGATGTTCGCGCTGGTCAACCTCGCCCGCCATGTCGATGCCGATCCGGAAGCCGCGCTACGCGCGACCAACGCGAAGTTCGAGCGGCGTTTTGCCTATATCGAGCGGGCGCTGGAAGCGCAGGGGCGGACGCTGGAGCAGGCGTCGCTCGCGGAGATGGACGCGCTGTGGAATGAGGCGAAAGGTGAGGCGAAAAGCGCTGCGCCGCCCGAGAGAAGCAACCAAGCTCGCTCCTAGCTCAAGCGTCGTCCTGGCGAAAGCCAGGACCCATTATCCCGAGTGCACATTGTTGAACCACGCTGGAGCTACGAGCGTGCCAATTCCAGCCGCTTGTGGTTATGGGTCCCGGATCTGCGCTTACGCTTGTCCGGGACGACAGCGTTGCTTGAGGCAGTAGTTAGCTCAACTCACTGGCGGGCGACGGCGTCTACGCGGACAGTCGCGGCACGGCGTCGAACCTGTTGACCACGATATCCCGCTTGGTCTCGTCCACCCGTACCGTCATGTTGAAGCGGCCGTCGTGCAGCTCTTTGGCCAGCACCTCGGAATTCCGATGCAGCCAGCTGATGCCGGCGCCGTCGGAGGCATCGATCGAGAGGTCGAGCGTTATGCGTTTGGCGGCCAAGCGCTCCTCGATCGCGGCGAGCAGCGCGTCGACCCCCTCGCCCGACACGGCCGACACCAGCATCGCCGGATGATCCTCCGGCCTGCGCGCGGCGATGTTCAAAAGCTCCTCGCGCTGTTCGGGACCATAACGGTCGATCTTGTTCCAGACCTCGATGATGCGGCCTGAGTCATCGGGATTGATGCCGAGCTGGCGCAGCACGGCGTCAACGTCGCTCTGCTGCGCCTCGGCGTCGTCGTGCGAGATATCGCGCACATGCAGGATGACGTCGGCTTCCAGCACCTCCTCCAGCGTGGCGCGGAAGGCGGCGACGAGCTGCGTCGGCAAATTGGAGATGAAACCGACGGTGTCCGACAGCATCGCCTTGCCGCCATGCGGCAGGGTGAGCGCGCGCAGGGTCGGATCCAGCGTGGCGAACAGCATGTCGGCGGCCTGCACGTCGGCGCGGGTCAGGCGGTTGAACAGCGTCGACTTGCCGGCATTGGTGTAGCCGACCAGCGCGACGACGCGGTACGGCACGCGCTGGCGGCCTGCGCGATGCAGGCGGCGCGTGGCCTGCACCTTCTTCAGCTCGCCCTCGAGCTTGGAGATGCGCTCCTGGATCAGGCGGCGGTCGGCTTCGATCTGGGTCTCGCCGGGACCGCCCATGAATCCAAAGCCGCCGCGCTGGCGTTCGAGATGGGTCCATGAGCGCACCAGGCGCGAACGTTGATAGTTGAGATGCGCGAGCTCGACCTGGAGCGAGCCTTCCTTGGTCTTGGCGCGGCGGCCGAAGATTTCCAAAATGAGCCCGGTGCGGTCGAGCACCTTTGCCTGCAGCTCCTTCTCGAGATTGCGCTGCTGGATCGGCGCCAGCGCGCAATCCATCACCACAAGTTCGACGTCGAGGCTCTTGGCGAGCGCAGCGATCTCCTCGACCTTGCCCTTGCCGATATAGGTCGCAGGGCGGATCTGGTTGATCGGCGCGATGATGGCATCGGCAACGACGAGATCGATCGCGCGCGCGAGGCCGGCAGCTTCGTCGAGCCGGGCTTCCGCGTCACGCAGGACATGAGCTTCCGATTGCGCGTCGGCATTGCCTGCGCGCACTCGCAAATAGGGACCGATGACAAGCACCCGCCCCGTCTGCTTATCCCCTGCCGACCGCGGACGGTCGGCATCCCCGTCGAAATTCCGGGGTTCCAATCAGATCACTCTCAAGCCGGCTGGTCCTCGCCGCCTTCGAACAACTGGATCGGAGCGCCCGGCATGATGGTCGAGATCGCATGCTTGTAGACGAGCTGCGAGTGACCGTCGCGCCGAAGCAGCAAACAGAAATTGTCGAACCAGGTCACGATGCCCTGGAGCTTCACTCCGTTGACCAGAAAGATCGTCAGTGGCGTTTTGGTTTTGCGAACGTGATTAAGGAAGGTGTCCTGCAGGTTTTGTGCGCGGTCTGCCGCCATTGTTTTTTTCTCGCTTTGAGTTTCTTTTTATTGCGCCGGTTGCGGCCCTCTTTTGAAAATTCGGGGTCCTCGTCCGGTTGCCGTCCCTCATGAGATCCCCCTCGGAGGGACAGCGGTTCGATTAGAGGACAGGTAGGCTTATTAGGCAAGCCGCTTCACGCGGCAGCCCATGCCGTATTGCCCCGAAAAACTACGGAAATCGATGATTTTCCTCGCCTATTCCAACGACGTCGCAGCGCTAGCCGACGCCGAGCGCCTTCAACTTCCGGTGCAGTGCCGAGCGTTCCATGCCAACAAACTCTGCCGTGCGAGAAATATTTCCTGAAAAACGGCTGATCTGTGCAATCAAATAGTCGCGCTCAAACACTTCGCGCGCTTCGCGCAGCGGCAGGCCCATGATGTGCTCGCCATTGTTGCTGGTCGGCATCGCCGGCACCATGGAGCCGACATCCTGCGGCAGCATGTCGGCCGTGATGATGACCTCAGGCCCGCCCGCGGCCAGAATCATGACTCTCTCAACGTTGTTGCGGAGCTGGCGCACATTGCCCGGCCAGACATGCGACTGCAGGACCGCCATCGCGTCCTGGCCGATCTGCCGCTTGGGCAGGCCGCTGCCAGCGGAGATCTGCTCCATGAAATAGTCGATCAATTCCGGGATGTCCTCACGCCGCTCCGATAGCGCGGGCACGCGGATCGGCACCACCGACAGTCGATGATAGAGGTCCTCGCGGAAATGGCCGGCCGCGATCTCCTCTTCGAGGTTGCGCGCGGTGGACGAGATGATGCGGACGTCGACCTGCACCTTGCCGTTGCCGCCGACGCGCTGGAACGACTGCTCGACCAGCACACGCAAGATCTTGTTCTGGGTCTCGCGCGGCATGTCCGCGATTTCGTCGATGAACAGCGTGCCGCCGTGGGCCTCTTCGAGCGCGCCGGGCTTGCGCGCGTGCTCGCCGTTGGACTGCTCGATGCCGAACAGCTCGTGCTCCATCCGCTCGGGCGTGATCGCAGCGGCGTTGATGACGACGAAGGGGCCGTCGGCGCGGCCCGAGGCCGTGTGCAACGTGCGAGCGGTCAGTTCCTTGCCGGCACCGGCGGGACCGACGATCAGGATGCGGCTGTTGGCCTTGGCTGCACGCTCGATGGTCTGGCGCAGCTGGTTCATGCTGGGCGAGCGGCCGACCAGCGAGCTTGCGCTCGGCGCGAGCTGCTTCAGCTCCTTGACCTCGCGTTTGAGCCGCGAGTTCTCCAGTGCACGGTTCGCGACCAGGATCAGCCGGTCGGTCTTGAACGGCTTCTCGATGAAGTCGTAGGCGCCACGCTTGATCGCGGCGACCGCGGTCTCGATGTTGCCGTGGCCGGAGATCATCACGACCGGCAGATCGGGATTGTCCTTCTTGACCTGCTCCAAGAGCTGCAAGCCGTCGAGCTTGGAGCCCTGCAGCCAGATGTCGAGGAACACCAGATGCGGCCTGCGGTTGGCGATCTCGGCGAGCGCCGTATCGCTGTCGCGCGCGGTCCGGGTCACGAAGCCCTCGTCTTCGAGGATGCCCGCAACGAGATCCCGAATATCGGCCTCATCATCGACAATCAGAATTTCACTTGCCATGGGTCGCCTGTTTTCTCAGCTGCCTGTTGAGGCTTCGATCTTCGTTGAATCATTGGTCTTTTCAGCCGGCTCTTTGGTTTCGACGGCCGCCTGCTTTGTTTCCGGATCCTTGACGGATTGCGTGGCCGTTTCGCCGCTTTCCGGCTTGGTCGTTGCCGCGGCTGCCGGTTCGGCCCCCTCGCTCTTGGCGGGAGCGCCGGAGATCGCAAAACGCATCCGCATCCAGGCGCCGCGTTGGCCCTCGCGGAAGTCCGAGGCATCCTTCAGTTCGATGCGGCCGCCATGGTCTTCCAGCACGCGCCCGACGATCGCGAGCCCAAGGCCGGTGCCCTTGGCGCGTGTCGTCACATAGGGCTCGAGCAGGCGCGAGCGCGCCACCTTGGGCAGGCCGATGCCGTTGTCGACGACGTCGATCAGCACGTCCTCGCCCTCGCGCGAGACCACGACGTCGATCCGGCCCTTGCCGAGCTCCTCCAGGGGGACCTGCTCGATCGCCTCGGTGGCGTTCTTGACGATGTTGGTGACCGCCTGCGAGATCAGCCGCCGGTCGAACTGCGCGCGCAGCGGGTCTTCCCTGAACTCGGCCTCGATATCGATCTCGGGGTGGGCGACCTTCATCAGGAACACCGCCTGCCGCACTGCGTCGGCGACGTCCTCACCCTCCATCACCGGCTTCGGCATCCGCGCAAAGCGCGAGAACTCGTCGACCATGCGACGGATATCGTCGACCTGACGCACGATGGTGTCGGTGCACTGTTCGAAGATCTGCTTGTCTTTGCCCTCGGTGATGTCCTTGCCGAATTTGCGGCGAATGCGTTCGGCGGAGAGCTGGATAGGGGTTAGCGGGTTCTTGATCTCGTGCGCGATGCGGCGCGCAACGTCGCCCCAGGCCGAAGTGCGTTGCGCCGAGACCAGCTCGGTGATGTCGTCGAGCGTGATGATGTAGCTGTCGTGGGGTTGGCTGGTCTTCTCGGCGCTGACGCGGACTGACAGATTGCGTTCCTGCCCGTCCCGCGTGATCGTGATCTGCCCCTGCACCAGGCGCTGGGTCCCTTCCCGCGCCGTCTTCATCATCTCTTCGAGCTCGGGCAGCACGTCGGAGAGCGGGTGGCCGAGCGTCTCGGCTTCGGAGTGCCCGATCAGCTTTTCGGCGGAACGGTTGAGAATGCCGACGCTGCCTGAATTATCCACGCCGATGATGCCGGCGCTCGCGGACGACAGCACCGCCTCGATGAAGCGGCGGCGGCTGTCGATGAGGTCGCTGGCGTTGACGAGCTCGTCGCGCTGGCTGCGCAACTCCTCCGTCATCTTGTTGAAGGTCTCACCGAGCTGGGCGAGATCGCCTTCCGACTGGTGCACCGGCACTTTCACATGGAGATCGCCGGTCGAGACCGTCTGGGCCGCGTTCATCAGCCGCCGGATCGGCGAGACCAGCGAGTTGGCGAAGTTGAGGCCGATCAGCACCGAGGCCATCAGGATGGTCAGCGCGATCACCGCGAACATCAGCGCGAACGCGACCTGGATGCCGAGCCGGCGCGACTCGATCTGGGCGTATTCGGCGACGCTGACCTCGGTCTGCTTGAGCTGGTTGACGACGTTCGGGTCGAGCGGTCGCGCGACGTAGAGGAAGGTGTCGCTGAAGGCGCGCAAGCGGACCACCGCGGCGACGAAGCTCGCATCGGGCAGCACCGCGATCTCGGGCTCGGATTCGTTGACGTTGCTGAGGAAGTCCGGCGCGGGCGGCGAATAGGCCAGCCGCATGCCGGTGTCGGCGGATTCGAGAATGTTGGTGTTCTTGTCGATGATCATCGCGCCCGGCAAATTGCGCGAGGCGGCGCTGGACGTCAGCAATTCGCGAAAAGAGCGGCGATCCTGGTCGTAGAGCGGCCGGGCGTGGGCGATGTCGTTGGCCATGCCGAGAATGTCGCCCCGGATCAGCTGCGCGTGGTCCTGCATGTAGGCGCGCGCGATCGTCAGCGAATTCTGGATCACCTCTTTGGTCGGGCCGGAGAACAGGCGGTCGAGGCCGCGCTCGATGGTGACGTTGGCGACGACGGCGACCAGCACCGCCGGCAGCACCGCCACGATCGAGAACAGGCTGACGATCTGGACATGGAGGCGCGCCGCCGCCCTGCCCCGCCGTCGCGCCAGGATCAGCTGCCAGAGCTCGCGGATGATGATGCCGACCAGCAGCAGGATCGTGCCAGCATTGATCAGATAGAACGAGCGGACAACCGCAGGGGTCGGCTCGATCGACGTGAGGCCGGTCAGGACCAGGAACGTCAGGCAGGCCGACAGCAGGGCCAGGGCCACGGCGAACGGCGCCAGCCAGCGGCGCGCCGACCAACGCCGGGGCTCTTCAGCTGGGGCCGTGTCAAAGGATGCGGCCGAGGTGTCTGCGCTGGTCATTCCGGCAATGGGTGCTGAAAACGGGGTCCGCGGCGGGCGGATACTGATGTATTCGTACCACATTGTTGCCGAATTGCGACAATTCCGCGGCGCCCCTGCCGCGACCGACCCGCGCATCCACAGCGACATGCCGGAGGGCGGGAACGGATTCCGGCCCCGGCAGCTTGACCAGCATGCACAAATTCTTTCTCGCAATGATGGTGTCGGCCGTGCTGCTGCTGATCGTGGCGGCGGATCTGCTGGTCAATGGTCTCGGGGTGCAGGAGCCCAATGCGAACGTCGCCAGCGCAATACAGGTCTCAGGCCGGTTTGTCAGATAAGTGTGAGGCCGCGTCCCGCGGCTGAAATCACCATATGAATGTTCCGGAGGAACGTTTCGGTCCCATTGGGACTTCTGCTCACCGCGTCAGCCACAACGGCCAACGCGAACCGGACAGGCTCAGCTCCGCTTGATAGGGGAGCTGAGCCACCGTCGGTTGCGGGAAGGCTAGCCCCCGCTCCGATACACCTGGATATCGAGATCCCGGATCTTCTTCCGCAGCGTGTTGCGGTTGAGGCCGAGCAGATCGGCGGCACGGATCTGGTTGCCGCGGGTGGCGGCGAGCGCGGCCGTGAGCAGCGGCACCTCGATCTCTTTCAAAATGCGGTGATACAGGCCCGGCGGCGGCACGCCGTTCGGGAAGCCCTGGAAGTGCGAGGAGAGATACGCTTCCACCGCGCCGCCGAGATTGTCGACGCCATGCTGGACTGCGGCACCCGGGCTGACCGTGGGTGGCGCCAACTCGCCGTCGATGACGGAGCCCGTGATCACGTCCTGCGGATAGAGTGCCGCGAGGCGACGGGCGAGGTTCTCGAGCTCGCGTACGTTGCCGGGCCAGCGGTGCTGCTTCATCCGTTCCAGCGCCAGCGTGTCGAGCTTCTTCGGCGGCAGTCCGTCCTTCTCGGCCAGCGCGAAGAAATGACGGATGAGATCCGGCAGATCCTCGATGCGCTCGCGCAAGGGCGGCAGCCGCAGCGGCACGACGTTGAGGCGGAAGAACAGATCTTCGCGGAACAGGCCCTGCTGGATCAGGACCCGCAGATCCTTGTTGGAAGCCGCGACGATGCGCACGTCGGTCTTGATCGGAGTGCGGCCGCCGACCGTGGTGTATTCGCCCTGCTGAAGCACGCGCAGCAGGCGGGTCTGCGCCTCCATCGGCATGTCCCCGATCTCGTCCAGGAACAGCGTGCCGCCCTCGGCCTGCTCGAAGCGGCCGGAGGCGCGGGTGTTGGCGCCGGTGAAGGCGCCGCGCTCATGGCCGAACAGCTCGGACTCGATCAGGTCGCGCGGGATCGCCGCCATGTTGACCGCGACGAACGGGCCGTTGCGGCGCTTGCCGTAATCGTGCAGCGCGCGCGCCACCAGCTCCTTGCCGGTGCCGGACTCGCCCGTGATCATCACGGTGAGGTCGGTCTGCATCAACCGCGCCAGCACGCGATAGATTTCCTGCATCGCCGGCGAGCGGCCGACCAGCGGGATCGCCTCCATCTCGGCGTCCTCGTTCGGCGTCGAGACCCGCTCCTTCGGCTCGGCCAGCGCGCGGCCGACGATGGCGATCAGCTCCTTCAGGTCGAAGGGCTTCGGCAGATATTCATAGGCGCCGCGCTCGGAGGCGCGGATCGCCGTCATGAAGGTGTTTTGCGCGCTCATGACGATGACAGGCAAATTCGGCCGCATCTTCTTGATCCGCGGCAACAGGTCGAACGCGTTCTCGTCGGGCATCACCACGTCGGTGATGACGAGATCGCCCTCCCCCTGGCTGACCCATCGCCACAGCGTCGCGGCATTGCCGGTCAGCCGCACTTCGTAGCCGGCGCGCGATAGTGCCTGATTGAGAACGGTGCGGATGGCGGTGTCGTCATCAGCAACGAGAATGCTACCTGCGGGCATCGTTAATCCTCATTTTGCCCCCTGTGACGCAGACGACGACTTCCCGGCAGAGCCGTCGCGACTGCTTTGATCGGCATGTTTCACCGATGTGGAATACATCGGCATCAGCACGCGGAAGGTGGTCTTCCGCGGCTGAGATTCGCATTCGATGATGCCCCCGTGATCCCCGATGATCTTTGCGACCAGCGCAAGGCCCAGACCCGAGCCGGTCTGCTTGGTGGTGACAAAGGGATCGAACAGGTTGGGCAGAAGATCGTCCGGCACGCCTGGTCCGTTGTCCTTCACGCAGAATTCGAGCGGCAGGGATACACGGGATTTTTGACCGGGGACTGACAGGCGCACGCCTGGGCGAAACGCGGTGGTGAGCTGGATTTCGCCGTCGGGAACGTCGATCAGCGCTTCGGCGGCATTCTTCACCAGGTTGAGGAACACCTGGATGAGCTGGTCCTGGTTCGCCAGCACCGGCGGCAGCGAGGGATCGTAGTCCTCGACGAAGCGGATGTTGCGGGCAAAGCCGGACTGCGCCAGCCGTTTGACGTGATCGAGCACCGAATGGATGTTGACGGGGCCGCGCACCACGGGGCGCTCGTCGCCGAACACCTCCATGCGGTCGACCAGCGTCACGATGCGGTCGGCCTCGTCGCAGATCAGCCGCGTCAGCATGCGGTCTTCCGAGGAGGCCTGCTGCTCCAGGAGCTGCGCCGCGCCGCGGATGCCGGAGAGCGGGTTCTTGATTTCATGCGCCAGCATCGCTGCGAGCGCGATCACCGAGCGCGCGGCGCTGCGATGGGTGAGCTGGCGGTCCATCTTGTCGGCGATGGAGCGCTCCTGGAGCATCACCACGATATGGCCAGGCCGTTCCGTGACCGGGGCGACGTGCAGATCGACCTGGCGGTCTCCGCCCATGCGCGGCGTGCCCAGATCGACCTTGTATTCGTTGACCGGCGCGTTCGACGAACGCACCTGGTCGATCAGCGCCAGCAAGGGGCTGCCGAACGGCACCAGCTCTTTCAGCGACTGCCGCTTCAAGAACTGCGTCGAGATATCGAAGAAGGCTTCGGTTGCGATGTTGGCGGCGACGATCTTGCCGTCCGGCCCGATCATGAGCATGGGATTGGGCAGTGCGTCCAGGATGGCATCGCTGTCGGACGCAACGGGCCGACGATGTTCAGCGGCTGAGCTCATGCAGCGGCGCTCCATGCGAAGTCGTCGAAGGCATCTTGCAGTGATCGGTGGACGAGGCGCGGATCCTCCGAGGTGAGGATTTTCTGGCGCCAGGATTTCAGCTTCTCGGCCGGCGCACGGCTCACATCGGCCGCGACGTCGAGGGCCCAGCCCAGATGTTTTCGCGCGTGCCGCAGACCGATGCGCAGGCCGTAGAGCGCGCAGACGCCTTCATAAAGCGTGCGGACGTAATGCAGCTGCGTCTCGAGCGACGGCGTGGCTTCCGCCGCCCCGCCCTTCAGGCGCCGGCCGATCTGCCCGGGCAGCCAGGGCTGGCCCTGCGCGCCGCGGCCGATCATCACGGCATCGGCGCCGGAGGCCTCTAACGCCGCGAGCGCCTTCTCGAAAGTGGTGATGTCGCCATTGACGACGAGCGGAATGGAGATGGCCTCGCGTACGGCGCGGATCGCGTCCCAATCGGCCTCGCCCTTGTAGAACTGGCAGCGGGTGCGGCCGTGCACGGTGACGAGCTTGATGCCTGACGCCTGCGCGCGACGCGCCAGTTCCGGCGCGTTGCGGGTGCGGTCGTCCCAGCCGAGCCGCATCTTCAGCGTCACCGGTACCTTCACCGCCGCGATCGTTGCTTCGATTAGGCTGACGGCGTGGTCGAGGTCGCGCATCAAGGCGGAACCGGACTGGCCGCCGGTGACGTGACGGGCCGGACAGCCCATGTTGATGTCGATGATGTCGGCGCCGTCGGCTTCGGCAATCCGGGCGCCCTCTGCCATCCAGTGCGTCTCACAGCCGGCGAGCTGGACCACGTGCGGACCGATCCCGGTAGCTTCGCAGCGCAACCGGGACATATGATGGCCATTGGCGAGTTCGTCGCTGGCCGTCATTTCGGAGACCACCAGACCGGCCCCCAACTCCGCGGCCAGCCGGCGGACGGGCGAGTCAGTCACCCCCGACATCGGCGCCAGGAAGACCGGGGTGGCGACATCAATATCGCCTATCTTCAATGGCTTAGAGCCTGATACTGCCGAGCCGGTCACAGGGGTCTCGTTGCGTTGGCAGCGCCTCATCGCGCCTGCCATGACCTATCTTGCGCACAATTCTTGTGCAGTCAAGCGTCATGCCTACAGTTTAGACAGTTCTGACAATCTTTCAAGTGCAGTGCAGCAAAATGCTGTTTCCCACAATCCGGGGAAACCCCCTTTTTTTGCGGGCCTGCCGTGCTAGAGGCATGCGGCAATCACCCCCAACCCCCGACTCTCTTCATCATCAAATGAGTATTTGAGTCCTATGGCGAAATCACAGCGCACTGCAGTCGTCCTCGTCGCGGCCGGGCGCGGCCTGCGCGCAGGCGCCGGTGGCCCCAAGCAATATCGCGAGATCGGCGGCGTGCCGGTGATCTATCGTGCCATGGAGGCCTTCAGCCGTCATGCGGACGTGTTCGCGGTTCAGCCGGTCGTGAACCCCGACGACAGCGCCATGTTCACGGCAGCGGTCGCAGGGCTCAGCCACGAGGCGCCGGTCAACGGCGGCGCAACCCGGCAGGCCTCGGTGCTCGCCGGTCTCGAAGCGCTCGCCAGGCACAAGCCCGACATCGTGCTGATCCACGACGCCGCGCGCCCCTTCGTTTCGGAAGGCGTGATCACCCGCGCGATCGATGCGGCCAGCCGCACCGGCGCCGCGATCCCCGTCGTTCCCGTCACCGACACCATCAAGGTCACCGGCGAGAACGGTAATGTCGAGGACACGCCGGACCGGGCGCGGTTGCGGATCGCACAGACGCCGCAATCCTTTCGCTTCGACGTCATCCTCGAAGCGCATCGTCGCGCGGCCAAGGACGGCCGCAGCGATTTCACCGACGATGCCGCGATTGCCGAATGGGCGGGATTGACGGTTGCAACCTTTGAAGGCGATGTTGCCAATATGAAGCTCACCACCCCCGAGGATTTCGTGCGCGAGGAAGCGCGGCTGGCCAGCCTGCTCGGCGACATCAGGACCGGCACGGGCTACGACGTCCACGCCTTCGGCGACGGCGACCATCTCATGATCTGCGGCGTGCGCGTGCCGCACACCAAGGGCTTCCTGGCCCATTCCGACGGCGATGTCGGCCTGCACGCGCTGGTCGACGCCATCCTCGGCGCGCTCGCCGACGGCGATATCGGCTCGCACTTCCCGCCCAGCGACGCGAAGTGGAAAGGCGCCTCCTCCGACCAATTTTTGCAATACGCCATCGAGCGCGTCACCCAGCGCGGCGGCCGCATCGCCAATCTCGAGGTCACCATGATCTGCGAGCGGCCGAAGATCGGTCCCTTACGCGACACCATGCGCGCGCGCATCGCCGAGATCTCCGGCGTCGACATCTCCCGGGTCGCGGTCAAGGCGACCACCAGCGAGCGGCTCGGCTTCACCGGCCGCGAGGAAGGCATCGCGGCCACCGCGAGCGCCACCATCCGTCTGCCGTTTAACGAGAAGATTTGGAGTGTCTAGGCCATGGCCGGCAGCGACGCACGCGCCCTCTCCCGCTCGCTGCTCGATCTGTGCCGGATGCGCAAGCTGACGATCGCGACCGCTGAATCTTGCACCGGCGGCCTCGTCGCGGGCGCGCTGACCGACATTCCCGGCTCCTCCGACGTGATCGATCGGGGCTTCGTCACCTATTCCAACGACGCCAAGCGCGCGATGCTCGGGGTCGAGGCCGGCACGCTTGCGAATTTCGGCGCCGTCAGCAGGGAGACCGCAACGGCCATGGCGGTCGGCGCGCTGGAGCGTGCCGGCGTCGATCTTGCAGTCGCTATCACCGGCATTGCCGGACCCGGCGGCGCCACGCCGGGCAAGCCGGTGGGCCTCGTCCATTTCGCCGCCGCCGCGCGCGACGGACGTATCGTTCACCGCGAGCATCGCTTTGGCGCCATCGGCCGCACCGCCGTGCGTCAACGCTCTGTGGTCGAGGCGTTGCGCATGCTGATGGATCTCGCCCGCGGCCCAGTCCAGACCAAGCCGCGCCGTGAAGCCGCGGTAACCCGCCTGCGCCCCCGCGTGACACGCTCGCCGCGCCGGCACGCGGTCAAACGCAGGACTCCGCGGTCGCCGCGGGGATGACTCCCGTAGCCCAGATGGAGCGAAGCGCAATCCGGGATTCGTTCCGCGGATACGGCGTCCCGGACTACGCTTCGCTCCATCCGGGCTTCAATCCCTTGCGTTGCCCGACGGGCAAAACACCCAAACGACGGGTCAATCCGCTCGCGCGAAAAGATTCCACTTTGCCGAAATTCGGCTTTGGCGTATTCATCCCACCACCTCATCCCTGTCAGAGGGGCGTATCGCGATCGTCACGAACGCGGGGTGAGCTGCGGTGGACGCTAGTCACATCGGCGCGAAGGCCTCGCAGGGCGGCAAAACCGTGAGCGAAGGCGTCGCGCACACGACCGGTGCGACCAGCGTACGGCAAAACCGTGTCGTCCTGACGCCCGGGGTCTGTGCGTCAAGTCTTGTGGTGATGTGGGCGGCCCGACCGGGCATCCGCATCAGCCATCCGCAAGGCGACGGGGGCAATAGTGCATCGCTCCCCGGGGAGAACTCGGCATAAGCCGTCAAACCACTGCGCAGGGAAGGCCGTGTGTTGGGCTTCACCTGTATGCCGCTGTGCAGCCTCTTGTAGCGCAACCTTCGCACAGTGGACCGTGGGTGCCAGCCGGCACCCGGCCTTCCCTGCGCCCTCTGGCAATTGGGGGCGACGCCAAAAGCCAAGCTCGGGCGAGACACGCCGCGGGGCTGCACACCCGTGTCTGCGACGGAGGACGAGAGTTGTTGGAGAGTGTCGACGCCGCCTCCTCAGTCATTGCGAGCGGAGCGAAGCAATCCAGAGTCCCTCCGCCGAGGGATTCTGGATTGCTTCGTCGCAAGGGCTCCTCGCAATGACGGAGGAGAGAGCGTGCCCGTCCACTACGACGACGCCAGCTTCCGCCGTCCGTAGATCGCATCCGCCCGCTTCTCGAACGCGATGGAAAATCGCGCGAACGCGGCGTCGAACATCGAGCCCATCAGGAGCGCGAGCATGCGGCTCTTGAACTCGTAGGCGAGGAAGAAGCCGACATCGCAAACGCTCTCGCCTTTGGGCTCGAACGTCCAGCGGTTTTCCAGATTGCTGAAAGGACCTTGCAGATATTCGACCAGGATCTTCAAATTGGCGCGGTCGAGCGTCACGCGGCTGGTGAAGGATTCCCTGACCAGCTTGAACGACACCGTCATGTCCGCGACCAGCACCTCGGTGCCGTCGGGCTTCGCCATGCGCTGACGGACCTTCAGCGCGCTGCACAGCGGCACGAATTCCGGGTAGCGCTCGACGTCGGCGACCAGATCAAACATCTCGGACGCGCTGTGATCGACACGGCGCTTGCTCGAAAAATTGGGCATGGCGATTCAGCGGGCGCTTGCTGCCCGCGCGGCCTTCAGTTTCGCAAAATCCTCGCCGGCGTGATGCGACGAACGCGTGAGCGGGCTCGCCGACACCATCAGGAAGCCCTTGGTGTAGGCGACCTTCTCGTAGGACGAAAACTCGTCCGGCGGCACGTAGCGCATCACGGCGTGATGCTTGCGGGTCGGTTGGAGATATTGCCCGATGGTCAGGAAATCGACGTCGGCGGAACGCAGATCGTCCATCACCTGCTGCACCTCGTGGCGCTCCTCGCCGAGGCCGACCATGATGCCGGATTTGGTGAAGATGGTGGGATCGAGCTCCTTGACCCGCTGCAGCAGCCGGATCGAATGGAAATAGCGCGCGCCCGGCCGCACGGTGAGATAGCACGACGGCACGGTCTCAAGATTGTGGTTGAACACGTCGGGCTTCGCCGCGACGACGATTTCCAGCGCTCCCTCCTTGCGCAGGAAATCGGGCGTGAGGATTTCGATCGTGGTCGAGGGGCATGCAGCGCGGATCGCGCGGATGGTCTGAGCGAAATGCTCGGCGCCGCCATCAGTGAGATCGTCGCGGTCGACGGAGGTTATGACGACATGGGCAAGCCCGAGCTTGGCCACGGCCTCGCCGACGTTCTGCGGCTCGGCTGCGTCGAGCGCATTCGGCATGCCGGTCTTGACGTTGCAGAACGCACAGGCGCGGGTGCAGGTGTCGCCCATGATCATGAAGGTCGCGTGCTTCTTGTCCCAGCACTCGCCGATATTCGGGCAGCCCGCCTCCTCGCACACCGTATGCAGGCCGTTGGCGCGCACGATGTTGCGGGTGTCGGCATAGCCGCGGGTGTTGGGCGCGCGTACGCGGATCCAGTCCGGCTTCGGCGGCGAAGCGGAATCGGGCCGGTTCACCTTTTCGGGGTGACGCGGGCGCAGCGGGTTCGAGATGGTATCGACAATAACGACCATGGGATGTCCGGTCTGACCAAGTCCTACCTAGTCGGTCTGGCCGGGCATCGCAACCCGGCTCGCCCCGCTTCAGGGAACATGGCAGATATAGGCAATATCCTGCTCTGTTCTCTGGCGATTCTCACCTCGAATGGCTCCAGTCTTGAAACCTTCCACACCCCGGCTCGGCAAAGCGCTGAAGCGTGCCTTTTTCGCGCGCAGCGTCCACGAGGTCGCGCCCGACTTGATCGGTGCGACCATGCTGGTCGACGGCGTCGGCGGGATCATCGTCGAGGTCGAGGCCTATCATCATACCGAGCCGGCGGCGCACTCCTACAATGGCCCCACGCCGCGGAACCAGGTGATGTTCGGCCCGCCCGGCTTTGCCTATGTCTACCGCTCCTACGGCATCCATTGGTGCGTGAACTTCGTCTGCGAGGAAGAAGGCTCGGCCAGCGCCGTGCTGATCCGCGCGTTGGAGCCGACCCACGGCATCGCTGCGATGCGCCGCCGCCGCCATCTCCAGGATTTGCACGCGTTGTGCTCGGGCCCGGGCAAGCTGACCGAAGCGCTTGGCATCACCATCGCGCACAATGCCCTGCCGCTGGACCGTCCGCCGATCGCGCTGCATGCGCGGACGGGGGATCTGGAGGTCGTGGCCGGAATCCGGATCGGCATCACCAAGGCCATCGAGCTGCCCTGGCGCTATGGCGTCAGGGGCTCGAAGTTTTTGAGCAAGCCGTTCCCGAAATAAGCCTACGAGGCCTGCTTCAGCCGCTCCAGCGCCTCGAGCAGCTTGGCCTTGCGGGCGAGCGCAGCCTCACGCTTTTCGCGCTCCTCCTCGACGACCTCCTCGGCCGCGTTGGCGACGAATTTCTCGTTCGCCAGCTTGGACTCCGCGCGCTTGATGTCGGAATCGGCCTTCCCGATTTCCTTGTCGAGGCGCGTGCGCTCAGCGGCGACGTCGATCACGCCCTTCAGCGGCAGCGCAGCTACCTCGCCTCGCACCAGGAGCTGAACCGCGCCGTCGGGTGCACGGTCGGCGAAGGAGATGTCCGACAGCCGCGCCATGCGCTTGATGACGTCGCTCCAGCGCGGCGCGCGCTCCTTGGTCTCGGCCGAGGCACTCGCGAGCACCAGCGCGGTCAGGGTCGCCGGTGGAATGTTCATCTCGGCGCGCACCGAACGGATCTGCGTGACGAGGTCGATCACCCAGCCGATCTCGGCCTCGGCCGCGGGATCGGTGAAGTCGGCATGGTCGAAGATCGGCAGCACCCAAACCGGGGAGACGAGCGCGTCGGTCGGCCCCGTCGTCGCCGCGAGCATCGCAAGCTGCTCCGGCGTCGGCCCGGCCGGCTTCAGCGGCCACGGTGCCAGCGCGAGCAGACCGTCGCGCTTGGCCGTCACCTCCCACAGCTCCTCGGTGATGAAGGGCATGAAGGGGTGCAGCAGCTTCAGGATCTCGTCGCGCGCCCATGCCACCATGGCGCGGGTCTCGGCCTTGGCAGGGCTGTCGGGACCGAGCAGCACGGGTTTTGCGAGCTCGAGATACCAGTCGCAATAGACGTTCCAAACGAAGCGGTAGATGCTGCCGGCGGCGTCATTGAAGCGATAGGCCTCGATCGCCTCGGTCACCTCGCGCGTGGTGTGCGCGCTCTCATGCGCGATCCAGCGGTTCAGCGTCTCCTTGACCTTGGCCGGCTCGAACCCCTCCGGCACGGCGCAGTGATTCATCTCCGCGAAGCGCGACGCATTCCAGAGCTTGGTCGCGAAATTGCGATAGCCCTCGACCCGGCTGGTGGCGAGCTTGATGTCGCGTCCCTGCGCGGCCATCGCTGCCAGCGTGAAGCGCAGCGCGTCCGCACCATATTGGTCGATCAGGCTGAGTGGATCGATGACGTTGCCCTTCGACTTCGACATCTTGGCGCCCTTCTCGTCACGGACGAGGGCGTGGATGTAGATCGTCGAGAACGGCACCTCCTTCATGAAGTGCAGGCCCATCATCATCATGCGGGCGACCCAGAAGAAGATGATGTCGAAGCCGGTCACCAGCGCGTTGGTCGGGTAGTAGCGCTGCACTTCCGGCGCGTCCGCGGGCCAGCCGAGCGTCGAGAACGGCCACAGCGCCGAGGAGAACCAGGTGTCGAGCACATCCTCATCGCGCGTGATGAAGCCGTCACGCTTGTTGCGGTCGAGCGCCATCTCGCGGCCCTGCTCGACCGTGATGACTTCCTGCTCGACGTAATAGCCGAGGGCGTGGCTGACGGCCTCCTCTTCGGTCTCGGCGACGAACACCTTGCCGTCAGGACCGTACCAGGCCGGGATCTGGTGGCCCCACCAGAGCTGGCGCGAGATGCACCAGGGCTGGATGTTCTCCATCCACTCGAAATAGGTTTTTTCCCAGTTCTTCGGCACGAAGGTGGTTTCGCCCGAACGCACGGCGGCCATCGCGGGCTTCGCCAGCGTCTTGGCGTCGACATACCATTGGTCGGTGAGATAGGGCTCGATCACCGTGCCGGAGCGGTCGCCATGCGGCACCATGTGGGTGTGGGGCTCGATCCGCTCGACGAAGCCGAACGATTCCAGCCGCTCGACGATGCGCTTGCGCGCTGCAAAGCGATCGAGCTTGTTGAACTCCTCGGCGAACTGCGCGGCACCTTCCGGCAGGTCGCGCAGATAATCCTCGTTGTCGAGCAGATCGAGGCAACCCTCCTTGTCGATGACGCTGATCCGGGCAAGGCCATGGCGATTGCCGACCTCGAAGTCGTTGAAGTCGTGCGCCGGTGTCACCTTGACCGCTCCCGAGCCCTTCTCCGGATCGGAATAGTCGTCGGCGACGATGCGGATCTTGCGGCCGACCAGCGGCAGGATCACGTTCTTGCCGACCAGCTTCTGATAGCGCTCGTCTTCGGGATGCACGGCGACGCCGGTATCGCCGAGCATGGTCTCTGGGCGCGTGGTGGCAACGACGATGAAGCTCGAGGGATCCTCGGGGCTGAAAGTCTTGCCCTCGATCGGATAGCGCAAGTACCAGAGGCTGCCCTTGACCTCGGTCTGCTGCACTTCGAGATCGGAGATCGCGGTGAGCAGCTTGGTGTCCCAGTTCACCAGCCGCTTGTCCTTGTAGATCAGGCCGTCGCGGTGCAGCTCGACGAACACCTTGACCACGGCCTTGGACAGGCCCTCGTCCATGGTGAAGCGTTCGCGCGACCAGTCGCAGGAGGCGCCGAGCCGCTTGAGCTGGTTGATGATGGTGTCGCCGCTCTCGGCTTTCCACTGCCAGACCCGCTCCAGAAACTTCTCGCGGCCCATCTCGCGACGGCTGGGCTGCTGGCGCTCCATCAACTGCCGCTCGACCACCATCTGGGTGGCGATGCCGGCATGGTCGGTGCCGGGCTGCCACAGCACGTCGCGACCGCGCATGCGCTCGAACCGGCACAGGATGTCCTGGAGCGTGTTGTTGAGCGCGTGGCCCATGTGCAGCGAGCCCGTCACGTTCGGCGGCGGGATCACAATGGTAAAGGGCACAGCGTCGCGGCGGTCCGGGCGGCCGGCCTTGAAGGCAAGGCTGTCCTCCCACACGACGGACATGCGGGCTTCGATATCGGCGGGCTGGTAATTTTTCTCGATCATGGCGCTGTTAGAAAGCCGCGCACGGGGTCCAAGTCAACGGACAAGTCAACGGAAAGGTCAAAGGAAAGCCAGGCGGCAACAAAGCTTTCCGGGTACGGTCGGGAGGCCGAATATGACGGACAAGCAGGGCTTTATGAGGGCTCTGCGGCCCGATTTACCTGCCGCCGCGCGATACCCGCTCGATTTCGGCCTTCACGATGCGTTCAACGAGGCCGGGCAAATTGTCGTCCAGCCAGGATTTCAGCATCGGACGCAGCATCTCCTTGACCAGATCCTCCAGCGTTCGCGCATTGCTGCTGAGCACCGTGTGGGCCAGGGAATTGAAGGCGGATTCGACCGCGGAGACCGTCGATTGCGCCAGGATCGGCTGTTGGGGCGGCAGTGGCGGCGCATCGAAATCCACCGGCGCATAGGATGCCGGCGTCGGACGCGGCGGCGGCGATTCGGCGAATTCGAGATCGTCGCGCGGCTCGACCTTGCGGAAGCTCGGCGGCGGCGGAGCCGGCGTTGGCTCCATCGCCAGCGCCATATCGTCGGTCAATTCCAGCACGTCGGGCTCAGGTTCGGGCTCCGGCTCGGGAGCACGGATTTCCGGCGCAGCGGTGGCCGTGTCGAGGCCCGCCAGCAGCGCGTCGATATCGTCCTGATTGTTGGATGCATCCGCCTCGGGTGCCGGGGCCGGCGGCGCTGCCGGCTTTGCGGCCGGAGCCGGTGCGGGCTTTTCGGCGGCCGGTTTGGGCGGCGCGACCTTGGATGGCGGAATATCGTTGATCGCCTGCGGCTTCGGTGGCGCGGCGGGGGCGGCAGCTTTGTCGGGCTTGGCAGCATCCGCCGGCGGCGGCTTGGCCTCATCGTCGGCAATGATGCGCCGGATCGAGGCCAGAATCTCCTCCATCGAGGGTTCTGTGACCTTTGCAGGCTGCGTCATCTCCGACTCCACATCATCAACGCCCTCGCATGCGTTGTTTTACACCAAGCACAACAGGATTGGCCGGTTCCGGATGGGTGGCCCGACATTTTCGTCACGGCAGCCCGACTTGTCCCCAGATGACGGCTCAACGTGCAGCGGTGCGTCCCTGCCCTCGGCACTCATGCTTTACGCACACGGCATCGGATGCAGAGCGAATCGACCCGCATCTTCTTGGCAAGGCTATGTCAGGGATTTTGCTGATTGCAAGCAAAGCACCGGTCGGCCTCGGCTATTTGCGAGGCCGACCGGATGATTACGGGACTCTAGCGTCCGTCAGGCGTACGCACGCCGGCCCAGCTGTCGCGGACCTGGTGGTAGTGGACGCTGGGATCGTAGACCGTGGTGTTGAGGCCAAGAACCTGCGGCGCGAGACGGCCGACCGCATTGAGCACCGAATAGGACGCCACCACGCGGTCATGCTGGGCAGTGACGAGCGCAACGCGTGCGTTCACCAGCGCCTGCTGCGCGTTGAGCACGTCGAGCGTGGTGCGCTGGCCGGCCTTGGCTTCCTCGCGCACACCATTCAGCGCGATCTCGGAGGCCGTGACCTGCGCCTGCGCGGACTGCACCTGCGCCTTGCCGGCTTCCAACTGGCCCCAGGCCTGCACGACGTTGGCGCGGGTCTGATCGCGTGTGGTTTCAAGATTCAGGCGCTGCTGCGCCAGGTTCTCTTTCGATTGGCGGATCAGCGCATATTCAGTGCCGCCCTGATAGATCGGCACAGCGACTGTCGCGAGGGCGGACGCGGAACTCGTTCGGAAGAGGGTTAGCTGCTGCTGGTAGGCTGTGCTGGCAGTAGCCGCGACCGTGACCGTCGGCAGCAAAGCGCCTTCGTTGATCTTGACCTGCAGGTAGTTGACGTCGATGCCATACATGGCAGCCGTAACGTTGGGATTCTCGACAAGGCTGAGACCAACGGCGGAGGCGATCGTCGCAGGAAGGAAGCGATCGACTGGCGAGCCGGGGGCGAGGGCCGCCGGCTCGTTGCCGATGATCCGGCGGAAGTTCGCGCGCGTCGTCGTGAGATTCGATTCGGCGGTCAGGGCCTGGGTCCTGCCGGCAGCCAGCTGCGCTTCGGATTGCGCCACGTCCGTACGCGTCACCTCGCCGACGTTGAAGCGATCGCGGGTTTGCTTGAGCGTTTGTTCGAGCACGCGCACGTTGCTGCGCTGAACTTCGAGAGTCGCCGAATCACGCAGGTAGTCCATGTAGGTCGTGGCAGCCTGCAACAGGACCGTCTGCTCGAGCACGCGCAACGCCTCGCGGGATCCCGAGACCTGGCTCTCCGCCGCGCGCGTCCTATTGGCGGTCTGATTGCCGTTGTAGAGTGTCTGGCTGACGCTCACGCTGGCGCTGTTGGGCTGAAGCAAGCCGGAGATCGACTTGGGGGTGGGGGGGACGACATTCTGCGTCGCCTGGACGTCCTGATATTGATACCCGCTGCCGAGGGTCATATTGACCTTGGGCCGATAGCCCGACAGCGCCTGCGGCACGTTCTCGTCAGTCGAGCGCACCTGGGCGCGCTGCGCGTTCAGCTGCGGATTGTTCTGATAGGCGCGCACCAGCGCGGCCTCGATCGTATCCGCCAAGGCAGGCGTCGGCGCGACAAGCGCCAGCAGCAGGACCGAAACCGCTGCTCCGGTGAAGAGCTTCACCCCATGCATCCAAAAATTCCGTTCATTCTAACGCCCGGCTCGTGCCCGCGAGCTGGGTAACGTCTACGAGTGGAGTCGTTGCCCCGCCGCAACATAGGACGCGGTCAAGCGCGACGGAACTACCTGAGGGTAGTTCGCGGTGGAAACTCTTCACGTGCAGCATCCCGGCCACACTTCTGATTCAGAACGGGATTTTAACGGGCTAAAGCCGCTATCGGCTGTCAGAAGACGAAGGCGGCGGCCCGTTCCAGCCCGGGAAGGACCGGGGCCGCGGCATCGAACAGCGCCCGATGGCCGAATTCGCCGTGGGTATGGGTCACGATCATGGCGCGCGGCGGCCTGGATTCGGCCGAAACCCCCAACAGGCGCCCACCCTCCTTGAGCTGCCCGAGCAGCCCTGCCGGCGTCACCTCGGTGGCACCGTTGAGGACGATCACATCATAGGGACCAGCGGCGGCATCACCCTCGGTGCAGGCCGCGGCCTTGCAGGTCACGTTGGCAAGCCCAAGGGCGGCGAAGGCGTCCTTGGCCTTCGCGGCCAAGGCCGAATCGCATTCCGTCGCGGTGACCTGGTGCGCGAGCTGGGCGGTCAGCGCTGCAAGATAGCCCGTGGCACAGCCGACGACCAGGACGTTGTCACCCTCGCCGATTTCAGCGGCCTGGAGCAGCTTGCCGGTCAGCTGCGGCTTGATCAGGAAGCGCTTGGTGCCGCCCTCGCTGACGTCGAGATCGAGGTCGAGATACGCCAACGCCTGCCGGCTGGCCGGTACGAAGGCCTCGCGCGGAACCATGAGCATGGCGTCGAGAACACGGCGATCGGTGACGTCACTGGTGCGCACCTGGCCATCGACCATTTTTAGGCGCGCCGTCGAGAAAACGGACATTTGCGGACCCTGCAAGGCGGACGATGCCGCGGACGAAAGTTGGCGGCATCTTTGGAACAGGCCCTGCGAAAACGCAACATGGCTTTGGCCCCGCGAACCGGGCCTTTCCGCATCTCGCAACGTCGCGGGCGAGACTATTCGATCGTGACCGCGAGGCGGCCGATCAATGCGGCGACTTCGTCCAGCCGTGCCGAATCGTGGGTCTCGACCGCGCGCGCCAGACAGGCGAGGCATTCGTCGTCGCTCAGTTCGGGGATGTCCGCCGGCAGAATGGAGGGAGCCAGCGGGGAACGGTCGACCTGGATGTCTCGCATGGGAATCAGCTCCGTAAAGGACCGGCCTCTGGAAGCTCGATTTCAATTGAGTCGTTTTGGCGTCGCCGCGGAGGATACGGGCTCGTCACGGTACACATCTAATTGAGAATTTGCCGTAACGAGATCGCGCGCCAGATCAGAGTCTTGGCGCAAACCATTGAAGATGAAGCGGAATTTGGCTCCCCGGGCTGGATTCGAACCAGCGACCATCCGATTAACAGTCGGATGCTCTACCGCTGAGCTACCGAGGAAAAGGGCGAACCCGTCGTTCGCGCGCGGCTGCGTATAACAAAGCCGCTTGCGCTTGCAAAGGACGAATTCGCCATCTCGCACATTGCGGCGAGGAAGGGCGCGTGGCCCCTCCTCCGCCTGGTCTCAGGTCAAGTTACTCGGCGACGAACGAAGTGGTCTTGGTGCCGGAATCGTAGCGCAGCCGAAGCGCGGTGAACTTGCAGAGGTTGACGTTCTTCCAGAGCACGGTCTCGTCATAGTTCTGCCAGTCGACGCGGACGTTCCAGACGCATCCTTCGTCGTCATCGTCGAACTCGACATAGGTGCTCGCCTGGTTCTGCAAAACCTTGTCCAGCTCGTTGTCCCATTCGTCCATGCCATCGTCCGGGGCGTTGAAGCCCAGGAATTTGATCGCATAGCCGGTCTCGTTGACGACAGTGACGTTGCGCGCGTCAGCCGCGAACGACGGCGCGGCGGCCATCGATAGACCGATCGCGATCAGTGCAGACAGAAAATACTTCATATGAAATTCCCCCGATCGAAACGGGCTTTCGGTGCCTGACGTCGATCGGCGCAGGCGCCGCGGCAACCAATGGCGTTGCCTCGAAGGATTCGTCGGAGGCGCAATCGAAAGGTTCAAGACGCGATCGATCCGCCTCCGGCGCGTTGCACGACACGAGACGCGCAACGAGCCAATTCTTACCGATTCGAATTCTCCGCAGCAATGAACCGGCATTCATAGATCGGCGCGGCTTGCTGTCTCCGGCGCGGGCGCCGCGTGCGGAATGTGATTTTCGTCGCAGGCACAGCTTCGCGCCCTCGCGGCTTGGCTCGCCCGAGCTTTGCTTCGTCTCGTCCACCCTCCTCGTCAGAGGGCGCAGGGAAGACCGGGTGCCGGCTGGCACCCACGGTCCACTGTGCGAAGGTTGCGCTACAAGAGGTTGCACAGCGGCATACAGGTGAAGCCCAACACACGGCCTTCCCTGCGCAGTGGTTTGACGGCTTATGCCGAGCTCTCCCCGGGGAGCGATGCACTATTGCCCCCGTCGCCTTGCGGATGGCTGATGCGAATGCCCGGTCGAGCAGCCCACATCACCACAAGACTTGACGCACAGACCCCGGGCGTCAGGACGACACGGTTTTGCCGTACGCTAATAGCATCGGTCGTGTGCGCGATGCCCTCGCTCACGGTTTCCCGCCCTGCGAAGCCCTTCGCGCCGATGTGACTAGCGTCCACCGCAGCTCACCCCGCGTTCGTGACGATCGCGATACGCCCCTCTGACCGGGGTGAGGTGGCGACAAGATGCGATAAATCAGAATTTCTGTAAAGGCGAATATTTTCGCGCCAGCGGATTGACTTGTCGTTTGGGTGTTTTGCACGTCGGGCAACGCAAGGGATTGTAGCCCGGATGAGCGAAGCGACATCCGGGACTCGTTCGCGCGGCAGTCCCGGATATCGCTTCGCTCATCCGGGCTACGAAAAGCCGAACTCACGGCCGGCGGCAGACCAGGTCAATCTCGATCAGCGCGTCATAGGCAAGCCCGGTGACACCGACGCAGGTGCGGGCCGGCAGGCGGTCGGGCGGAAAGAACCCGCGATAAGTCTCGTTCATTGCGGCGTAGTCTTCCTTGAAACGTGTGAGATAAATGCGTGTCATCACGACGTGTTCGAGACCGAGATCGACGCCCGCCAATACTACCTTCAAATTCTCCATCACCGCCCTCGTCTGCGCGACGATGCCGTCGGGCAACACGCCCGGTGTTTGCGGCGTGTCCGGCATCTGGCCGGTGACGAAGACAAAACCGTCGGTCTCCACCGCGTGGCTGAAGGGCGCGACCGGCTTCGGTCCGCCGCTGATCATGTGGAATTTCACTGGGGTTCCTTGTTACGGGCGCGTCTTTTCACGGAAGGCTTGTCTAAGGGAAGGTTTGAAACAGGCGCTTGCTGATGATCGCGTGCACGCCCCAATTGCCGTCCACCACCTGCGTGACGCCGAAGTCGACGGCGGCCGACATCAGCGCGATCGCCTCGTCCTCGCTCAGCCCCTTCACGTTCATCAGGAAGCGTCGCATCTTGCGAAACGCATCTTTCATGGCGAGGTCGAGCGAGGACTTTGCGTAGACTTCGCTCTGGCCCTGAGCGCCGAACTCGGCGAGGTAGTTGGGATGGCTGAATCCGGTCAGGACCCAATCGGACTCGGTCTCGATCAGGGGATAAGACAGATCGGCGAAGGGCTGACCGGCGAGGTCGGCCTTCTTGTGCAGGATCACCTCGAAGGTTCCGGTCATTGAGCATTCAATCGCGGTGCCGCTCAATTCGCCGTCACCTTGCGTGGCATGGGGATCGCCGACCGACAACAATGCGCCGGGAACGGAGACCGGAAGATAGACGGTCGCCCCCTTCCCGAGGCGCCAATTGTCGAGATTGCCGCCGAAATAGGACGGCGGCACGGAGTCGATGAAATCGACCTCACGCGGCGCCACCGCGATCACGCCGAAATGCGGGCGCAAGGGAATGCGGATGCCGTCGAGCACGGCGTGGCGGCGCTTCACCGTGCCGGGCAATACCGGAACGCCGGGATAGTCGTAGGTGGCGTGCACCACGCCAAACGGGTCGGTCTGCGGCTCCCAGCGGTAGGAATACAGCGCCCGGGCATGCGGCGCGTCGGCGTCGTCGAAGATTTCATAGATCGTCACGACCTCGCGCGGCTTCGGCCCTGAAAGAAATTCGTCGTAGTGATAGCCCCACCAGGCCGCGACCGAGGAGCCGAACACGCGCCCTGAATGTTTCGGATGACGACTTGTGCGCGGTACGATGTCGAGGATCCGCACTTCCAGCACGTCGCCGGGCTGGGCGTCCTTCACCGACACGGGCCCTGTACAGATGTGCACGCCAAAGCCTTCGCCGGCGCCGCGTCCGAATATGCTGGCATCCATCGGACCCGCGCCGCGCCGATCCACGTTCTTCCTTGCCTTGGTCCAGCCGAATACGCTTTCGGCGGCGGTGTCGCCCGCGATCATCAGCTCAGGATCGTCGGAGGCGTGCTGCGTCAGCGTTTCGATGGTGATGGTATCACCCGAGGCGATCTCGAGCTGCGGCTGTAACGAGCGACTGAAATATCCCCAATGAACGCGGTTCGCTTCGATCGGAAGATGATGATGTTTGCGTTCGGCCGTTCTCGGCTCATCGATGTCGGTACGGGCGAGATTGCCGCGCGCCTCGGCACTCGCCTGGTGCACGCGAAGCTGCGCCAGCGCATCCTGCGGCCAGCCGCGCTGACCGGTTATCCCATGCTGCGTCGTCGCCCGCTCCGCCTCCTGCTGGCGAAACTCGCGCGGCGGCAGTCCGAAGCGATGGCGGAAGGCACGGCTGAAATGGGCGGAATCGCCAAAACCATAGGCGTAGGCGATCTCCGAGATCGAGCGATGCGCCTCGGACGGATTGGACAGATCGGCCCAGGCGCGCTGCAGCCGCCGCTCGCGCACGTAATGAGTAAAGTTGTCGCTGACGCTCTCGAACAGCTTTTGCAGATAGCGCTCGGAAATTCCTTCGGCCTGCGCGACGCGCGCGGGCACCAGTTCGGGATCGTCGAGGCGGCGTTCGATGGTCTGGCAGATCCGGTGCAGGAGGGCCGACTGCGTCGCGCTCGAACCGGCGTCGGACGTCGAAGCGGCCAATTGATGGGCGAGTGTCAGCAGGAGATCCACGAGCGACTGCGCGACCGCATTCCATTCGGCATCGCTCAGCGTGTCGAGCGTGCGCGCGGTCGCATCCATCAAGCGCGCGAAGACGTCGGCAAAGCCGCTGGGCGGAACGACCCGGGGTTCGCCGAGCCGCGGCCTGCCCGAGCGCCGTCCGTGCTGCGCCTCCGACGTCACCGACAGCACGACGGCGCGCATGTCGCGCTGGAATACGATGCTCCAGTCCCCGCTCCGCGGCAGCAGCACGAGATGGCCGACCGGAACGATACGATGGCCGGCGGCGCTCTTGAGCACCATGCCGTCTTCGACCGGCATCAGCGCGATCGGAACGTCGTCGTTGGATTGCGCGAGCGGTCCGATCGTCTGTGCGCCGGCGGCCATGCGTGTGAGCGTAACACCTGCGGCTTGACGGTGCGATGCGGTCGCATGCCCGTCGAAGAAGGACTGACCGGTAGCAGGTTGCAGGCCCACCGCAGCCAGCACGTCCCGCCAGGCTTCGGGGCGGTCGTCTTGCGCGTAGGACTCGCTGGTGAAGGGACGGAAGCTCATTGGATCGACCCAGATTGCAGTGGATCGAAGCAACCTCTGTGCCAGACGCACGCGGTCATCCGTCGCAGCGACGGGCCGCAAATGACGGTCTTTGGTCACGTCCTCATCCCGAAATGGAATGTGCTTCAATGCATTAGTCGCACCGGAAGATGTTCTTGCGGATCGTGCCGTGAACGCCCCAGTTAGCGTCGACCACCTGGGTGACGCCAAAATCGGCGCCGACCGATAGCAGCGAGATCGCCTCGTCCTCGCTCAAGCCGTGCACGGTCATCAGGAACCTCCTGAGCTTGCGGAACGCGTCACGCATCGCACGGTCGAGACTCGAGTGATTGGCAATCTCGGTTTGTGCGTCAGCGCCGAGCGCGGCGAGGTAGTTCGGATAGGTGAAACCGTAGAACGACCAGGCCTGATCGGTCTCCAGCATCGGATGGTCGAGACCCTCGAGGCTGGTGCCGGCGAGATCGGCCTTCTTGTGCAGGACGAACTCGAAATCACCGGTCAGCGAGGTCTCGATCGCAGTGCCGCCAAGCTCGCTGTCACCTTGCGCGGCGTGGGGATCGCCGACCGAGAAATAGGCGCCGGGGATCGCGACGGGATAGAACATTCGCGCGCCCTTGCCGATGCGCCAGTCGTCGATGTTGCCGCCGGTATAGCTCGGCGGGATCGAGCTGACGAAATCGGCCTCCGACGGCGCAAGCCCCATGGTGCCGAAATGCAGCCGTGCCGGCACCTTGACGCTCGCGAGGATGTTCTCCCGCTTCTTGATGGTGGCGTGATCGACGCGCACGCCGGGATAATCGATGGTCCGATGCACGATGCCGTCAGGATCAGTCTGCGGCGTCCAGACATAGTTGTAGACCGCCTTGGCGCAGGGCTCGCCGGAGGTGTCGAGCTCGAAGATGGTGACGACCTCGCGCGGCTTCGGCTCCTCGATCAGATCGTGATAGTGAAACCCCCAATTCGCGGCGACGTTGGAGCCGAAGCAGCGCCCGGCATGACAGGCGCTGCAGCTCGGCCGCGGCCTGATATCGAGGATGCGCACCTCGAGAATGTCGCCGGGCTCGGCGCCTTCGATTGCTACCGGACCGGTAAGGAGATGCACGCCGATCCCCTCGCCTGCGCCGCGAATGAAGGGGCCTTCCGTCGGGCCCGAACCGCGTCGCGCGACTGCCTTGTGCTCGCGCGTCCACTGGAACACGCTCTCGGCGCCGGGATCACCCTGGATCATGCGCTCGTAGTCATCATTGGCGTGGTGGGTCAGCGTCTCGATGGTGGCGCGATCCCCCGAGCGCAGCGTCAAGGCCGGCGCGACCTTCTTGGAGAAATAGCCCCAGTGGACGGTCTTCGGCGAAACCGGCAGCGTGACATGCTTCATGAGGTGGCCTCTTCTGGAAACGCGGTCTTGAACGTTGCGGGTGCGGCTCTCATCGCACCGCCTCCGGAGTCTTGTCGGTTTCCATCACGCTGAGGAAACGCGCAGTCAGCGGATTGCGGGGGCTGGAGAGAACCTCATGCGCGGGCCCCTCCTCGATGATCGTGCCGCCGCTCAGGAAAGCGACACGGTCGGCGACCTCGTCCGCGAAGCGGATCTGGTGCGTCGAGATGATCATGGTGAGGCCATCATCGATGGCGAGCCGCCGGATCACCTCCAGGACCTCGCTGACGAGCTCGGGATCGAGCGCCGAGGTCGGCTCGTCCAGGAGCAGCACGCTGGGGTTCGGTGCGAGCGCTCGGGCGATCGCGACGCGCTGCTGCTGACCGCCGGAGAGATGCCGCGGCAGCGCGTCGGCGCGGTGCGACAGCCCGACCCGGTCGAGCAGCTCGGCGGCGCGGCGATCGGCATCGATGCGGGTCATGCCGTGCACCCAGCGCAAGGGACCGGCAATGTTCTCCTTCGCCGAGAGATGGGCGAACAGGTTGAATTGCTGGAACACCATCCCGACGCCCACGCTTGCCCGCTCATTGGCGATCGCGCGGGGCGGCAGCAGCTTGCCGTTGTCGTCGAAACCGAGACGGCGTCCCCCCACGCGCACCGTGCCCCCGTCCCAGCTTTCGAGATGATTGATGCAGCGGAGCAGCGTGCTCTTGCCGGAGCCGCTGGGCCCGAGCAGTGCGACGACCTCGCCGACGCGCACCGTAAAATCGAGGCCGCCAAGCACCTTTTGCGCGCCGTAGCTCTTGGTGAGGTCCTTGGTCTCGACCGCGATGTTGTTGCGCGAGATCGTTGCCGCACGCCGGGTGCGTTCATCGCGGGTCAAGGCCAGCGGCGGCGTGTGGGTGATCTCAGCCTGTGCAGGCACTTGGACGTCGACGGGCGCTGCGGCAAGTTCGAGCTCGGTGGCGAGATCGACGCGGCGCCAGGGCAGATAATCGGCGAGCTTGCGCTGGCGACCTTTGGCGCGGTCGAGATCGAGCAGCCATTCGACAAAAAGCTGGATGACGCTGATGGCAAAGGTCAGCACGAGATACAGCAAGCCCGAGGCGAAGAAGATCGAGAAGAAGTCGAAGGTCGAGGACGCAAGCTGGGTCGAGCGCAAGGTCAGCTCCTGGACCGCGACCACGGAGGCGAGCGACGAATTCTTCAGCGCACTCACGGCCTCGTTGCCGAAGGCCGGGATCATGGTGCGGATCGCCTGGGGCGCGATCACCCGCCACATCAGGATCCGCGGCGTCATGCCGAGCGCCTGGCCGGCCGTCACCTGCCCGCGATCGACGCCGAGCACGCCGGCACGCAGCATCTCGGCGATGAACGGCGCCTCGTTGCAGGCCAGCGCAAGGCCGGCGGCCAGCACCGCCGGCAGTTTGATGCCGATATGCGGCAACGCGTCGTAGGCGAACACCATTTGCAGGATCAGCGGCGTGCCGCGGAAGATCACGGTGTAGGCCCTGGCGATCGCCGCCAGCAGCCAGAAGCGGGAGAGCTGCATGCCGGCGAGGATCAATCCGAGGATCAATCCGCCGCCGAGCCCGAGGGCAGTCACCTCCAGGGTGAGCTCGATGCCCTCGAGCAGATACGGCATGCTCAGGTAATGGAGGAACAGCGACATCAGTCGGCCGTCAGAATGTCAGGCTCCTTGAAGTTGTTCACGTCGAGCCCATGCTTCTTCAGAAGCTCCATATGCGTGCCGGCCTTCTGGACCTCGATCAGGGCCGCGAGCACGGCGTCGCGGAATTTCGGCTTGTCCTTCGGAACGGCGATGCCGACCGAATACGGGATCGTCACCGCTGTCGCCTTCTCCAGCTTGTCCGGATAGGCCTTGACGGCGCTGTCGACGGTGTTGACGTCGTTGACATAGGTGTCGGCACGACCGGCGAGGATCGCCTGGATGCAGTTGGCGTTGTTGTCGTAGAGCTGGACGGTGGGCTCGGCCTTGCCCGCCTTCTTGCACTCGGGCATCAGCGCCTGGATCAGGGGCACCTCGACATAGCCCGTGTTTTCAGCGGCAGCGGCGCCGCACATCGACATGTTGATGCCGTTGATGCCCTTCGGATTGCCCTTGGCCACCAGCACGCCGTCGAACACTTTCGAATAGGTGATGAAGTCGGCGGCCTTGGCGCGCTCCTTGGTGGCGTAGATATCGGAAATCACGATGTCGGCTTGTCCCGCGGCCAACGTGGTCAGGAGCGCCGCGAACGTCACCGGCTTGTAGGTCAGCTTGAAGCCGAGGCATTCGCCGATGGCTTCGCCGAGATCGATGTCGAAGCCGATATATTTGCTCGGATCCTTCGGATCGATGGTCTCGTAGCCCGGCGTGTGCGGATTGATGGCGTTGACGAGGGTCTTGCCCTTCCAGTCCGGATATTTGTCCTGGAGCGCAGCGCAGGCCGCAGGCGCCGCAGCCTGCGCGCTCAGGGGCGCAGCTGCCAGCGCGCCGAAAGTGACCGCGGCACCGAGCGCGGCCTTGCGCCAAGACAGCGATGCACGCGCGTTCCCCCGCGCCTGGGGCAATACCGGTCTCTCCATCTCCAGCTCCTTCGAATTGTCATGGCAATGGCCATGTTCCAGATCGCGGAAGCGAGCCTAGGAGGAGAGCGGACCGGAAAGCTTGTCCGCGGGCGTACAAAAAATTGGATGGAAGGAGCCCGCCATTTGGGCAGGCGGCTGCACAAAAACTGTTCGTGAATGCGGACGCCGCAGCGCGCAATTCCGAATTCGGAAGAACCATATGATCCCGCGCTGCGCCGCGATCTGCGCGATCAGCGAATCATTCGGTGAGGTCATTTGACAGAGATATGACAATCGAAGGACGCATCTGCGCGGGGGGCATCCGAAGCACATCACTGCCTTCCACAGCCTGTCCGCAGCATACCCACAGCCTATCCACAGGCCGACTATGCCGGATTCTCGAGCCCGCGCGAGCCACTTGCTGCGCACAAACCCACAGGCCCGGCATGTCAGCCCCCGGCCTGATCGAACACGCTGCGGCAAGCCTCGCTCAAGCTTGACCTGTTACGGCGCAGGCACGTTGTGATGGCGCGAACGTTGGGGATTTCGCCGGCGCAGAGCCGGTAGACGTCGGGGGTACAGGCCCGGCGCTGCTCGGGCGTTCCCTGCTGCGCATGGGCGGCGGAGGCAAACAGCGTCAGGAACAGCCCGACCGTCGAGGCGCGACGCGCCCGGCTTTTCACACCCGCAAACCGCAAGAACCTCGCCTTCATGACCAGTCTCCCGTCTGCCTTGCCCGCCGGCCTGTTTTGGCCGGTGTGCGAAGGGGTAGGAGAAATAAACAGCCGAAGATGTGACCTCCTTCACACTGGAGGCACCCGGCAGGAACCTAAGTTTCCCAACGGGATTTCATCAATCGCTAACCAATCGGGACCCGATTGGCCGATCGTTAAAATGCGAACGATCGGCTCAACCGGGAAACAAATCGGCTTTGCGACATTGCGCCATCCGCGGTCCGGAGGGTGTGATGAGCGAAGCCGAATTCAACTTGCTGCTGGATGCCGTCCAGGACGCCATGGTCCATGACGATCTGGCGTTCGTGCCGGGGGAGGATTTCGTGCCGCGCTCGTGGACCTATTACGCGAAGCCCAACGCCTCCGCGAAACCGAAGGCCGCTAATGACAACGAGGGCGCCTGGCCCCTGCTGCCGTTTCCGGACGGCTGGTACGCGGTCTGCTAAGGCCAATTTTACCGTGAGCCGATGCGCCCGCGCTGTGCGGGCGTTTTGCTATGGGCCCTACGCCACGAGATTCGGCGTGCCCGCGGTCAGGTCTTGACGCGCTCTCCGCCGTCCTGCGGCGCCTGGTCGGGTGCGGCCGGCGGAAAGATGCTGTCATAGATCGCGCGGGCCTCGCGAATGAGGCGAGCCCGCTCCAGCTCGGATTTCGGGACAAATCGGACGATTTCGCTCACGTGCTCTCCAGCGCTCGATCGTTGGGATGCATCACTTCGCAGATGCGAAGACTATGCCAGCAGGCTGAATGGCGGGTTTCCGCCGGGCCCCGGGCAAACCCGGTGTGCGCGGCCACCACGCATTGCCGCCGCAGGCTGATGGCAGCCGCGATGCGATCGAATATTGCTGAGATATCAGGAGGTTGTGATGGAGGCCACGTCGGGACTCGAACCCGAGTAAACGGTTTTGCAGACCGGCGCGTAACCACTCCGCCACGTGGCCCCAACGAGGGCGGAGCAATATAGGGGATCACGGGTTTAGGCAACCCCGACCGGGCAGCTACGCCTTCGCGCCGCCGAGATATTGGCCGAGAATCTCATCGGTTGCGCCGGCCGCCACGATCCGCCCCTCCTCCAGCAGGATCGCGCGGTTGCAGGTGCTCTTGATCAGCGCGACGTCGTGCGAGGCGAGCACCAGAATTCCGGCGCGGACGACGATCTCGTCGAGCCGCTGCCGCGCCTTCTTGCGGAACTGCTGGTCGCCGACGCCGATCCATTCGTCGAGCAGCACGATCTCGCCCTCGACGGCGGTTGCGACCGCAAAGATCAGGCGCAGCATCATGCCGCTGGAATAGGTGCGCAGCGGCAGGTCGAGCCGGTCGCCAAGCTCGGTGAATGCGGCGATCTCCGCGCGCTTGGCGTCGATCTCGGAGCGCCGTGCGCCGATCACGAGGCCACGCCGCATGATGTTCTCATAGCCGGTTGCCTCCTCGTCGAAACCGGCCGAGAGATCGAACAGCGGCTGGCAGCGGCCCAGCACGTCCACGCTGCCCGACGTCGGGTGGTAGATGCCGGCGAGCACCCGCAGCAGCGTGGTCTTGCCGGCGCCATTGGCGCCGATGATGGCGACGCGGTCGCCGGCACGGATGTGAGGCTGACGTCGTTCAACGCCGAGACGATGTGCGGGACCGCTGCGTTCCGCCGCAGCGTCACGGCGCTGACGAACCGCCTGCGCAGCGAGCGGTCGCGGAACGACAGCACCGGAAACCTCACCGAGACGTTGCGAAGCGCGATATGAGCTGCAGGGGTCATATCTCGCACCTCACAGCCAATAGGCCACGCGATGGCGGTATTTTGCGTAGCAGCCGAGGCTGATGATGGCGATGATGGTCGCATAGATGATCCCGAGCAGCCATTGCGCCGCATCGGTCGGCTGCGACAATAGCGGCCTGCGCACCAGATCGAGCAGCGTTGCAAACGGATTGGCGCGGATCAGCCAATAAAACGCGGTGCCGCGCACGGTGTCCTCGGTCCAGATGATCGGCGTCAGGAAGAATACGAATTGCAGGCCGCTAACGATCGCCGAGCCGATGTCACGAAACCGCGCGCAGAGCATGCCGAGCGCAACCGAGCCGCCGAGCAGCACGACGAGCAGGATCGCAATGCCCGGCACCGCGAGCAGCATGCTCGCATGCAGCGGCCACGGCATCACGAGATAGAGCAGGACGACGATCACCAGATGATGCGCAAAGATGAGGACGTTGCGCGCGATCATCTGGAGCACATGCACGATCAGCGGCGCCGGCACGGCCTTGATCAAATGGCCTGATGCCACGAAGATGTTGGAACCTTCCTGGAGCGTGGTCGCGATCAGCGTCCAGACGATCAGGCCGACGGCGAAAGTCGGCAGAAAGTTCGCGATGTCCTGCCTGAACAGTGCCGCATAGACCGTGCCGACGCTGGCAATGGTCGCAGCGAGCGTCAGCGTGATCCAGAGCGGGCCGATCACGGTGCGCCGGTAGCGCAGCGAAATGTCCATCAGGGCAAGCGTGCCCCAACGATCGAACCGCGCCGCCTGGGCAAGGATCTCCTTGGCTGCAAGCTGAATGCGACGGCCCCTTCCGTTTCCGGCGTTCCGATGGTGCGACAGGATAGCAGATCGCGGCCTGTTGGCCGATGGTCTCTATCCGCCCGCCTCTCGCGGGACAATCGGTCGTACGGATGATCCGGACCGGACTCAGGCTCGCTTACCCCGCCGGACACCGCGCCGGCGGTCCTTGACCGGCGGCTTTGGCGCCAATTCGGGCATCTCGGTCTGAACCTCACGGTAGCGGGTTAACATCCGTTCGAAACAGGCATTCAGCGTCTCAGCGATGTCCGGGCGCTTCTCCAGAGTGGAGAGGATCGTCGCTGCGGCCTCGATGGTCGACAGTCCGTCCTTCCGAGGCTCCTTGCGCAGGCGCCCGTAGCGCGAGGGCGCGGCCGGGTTCAGGATGACGCGCTGGCATTTCAGCATCCAGGGGTTGCGCCACCACAGGGCCTTGGCTTGGCTCCAGGTGCCGTCGAGCAGCACCACACCTTCGAGCTTGCCGAGGCGCGCGCGCTGGTTGTCCGCGACCTCGCCCTTGCGGTTGAGGGCCAGGATTTCGCCCTCGGCCTCGAGATCGGCGGCGTGGGCCGAGCCGAGATAGAGCACGGCCCAGTGCGAGGCGTTCTCGATCGGCTGCCCCAGCGCCTTGGACAGGCTCGGCCAGGACAGGCCGACCCGCAGCGTGGCACCGGCGAAATGCTTCGCAAGCAGCCGGGCGGTGCCGAGCGCCCTGTCCTGCTCCTGCGGATGCTGAAGGATCAGGAGTCCAAGGCGGTTTTTAAGCGGCGTGACGCTGTCGCAGATGCACAGCGGCATCGGCTTCTGGCAGTGTAGGCATTCGGGGATCGGATCGGCCGGCGCGGCGGCGGTGGGGTTCGACATGGTCGCCGCTATACGCTCTGCAGGGCGGTTCAACAACCCGCCTATTCCGCCGGCGCAGCCAGCGGGCGCGGCTCGCGCCGTCGGCGCAGGCGGTCGATCAGCAGGTAGATCACGGGCGTAGTGTAGAGCGTCAGGATCTGCGAGACGAACAGGCCGCCGATGATGGTGATGCCGAGCGGACGGCGCAGCTCCGTGCCGGGCCCGGTCGCGACCACCAGCGGAATGCCGGCGAACAATGCCGCCATCGTCGTCATCAGGATCGGCCGGAAGCGCGCCTGGCAGGCCTCGAAGATCGCCTCCGCCGACGACAGGCCGCGCTGGCGCTCGGCATCGAGCGCGAAATCCACCATCATGATGCCGTTCTTCTTGACGATGCCGATCAACAGGATGATGCCGACGAAGGCGATCACCGTCAGTGGCGTGTTGGTGAGCTGCAGGGCCAGCAGCGCGCCGAGGCCCGCCGAGGGCAGCGTCGAGATGATCGTGAGCGGATGGGCGAGGCTCTCATAGAGCACGCCGAGCACGATATACATCGCCACCAGCGCGCCGAGGATCAGGAGCGGCTGGCGGCCGCTGGTCTTGGCGAAGTCCCCGGCATTGCCGTCAAAACTGCCGCGAATGCCCTCCGGCATGTGCAGTTCCTCGACAGCGCGCTGGATGTTCTGCGTTGCGGCCTGGATCTGCACGTCCGGCAACAGGTTGAACGACACCGTGGTCGATGGGAACGACTGCGAATGATAGACCGCGAGCGCGGCCAGCCCGCGCGTCGCATGCACCACGGCCGACAGCGGCACCTGCGCGTCGCCCGCGCCGGCGACATAGATGCGTTCGAGGTTGGACGGGTCGACCTGGAATTTGGGGTCGATCTCCAGCACAGTCATGTACTGGTTGCGCTGGGTGTAGATGATCCCGATCTGCCGCTGCGAGAACGCGTTGTTGAGCGCGTTGTCGATATCCTGGACGCGGACGCCGAGCGCCGAGGCCTTCTGACGGTCGATCGACAAGGTCAGTTGAAGCCCGCCGGGATCGCGGTCGCTGGAGACGTCGGTGATGCCCTCGACGCTCTCCATGCGCTTGGCCACGATCGGCGCCCACTTCTGCAACAGGCCGAGGTCGGTGCTGGTTAGCGTGTACTGGTAGTCGGAATCGCTCTGCCGTCCGCCGGCGCGCACATCCTGGGCAGCGAACATGAACAGGCGGATGCCGGGCACCGGGTACAACGCCCGCCTGAGACGGTCGATCACCACCTGGGTCGAGACGTGGTCGCGCTCCTCCGGCGGCTTCAGGCTGATGAACATGGTGCCGCGGTTCGAGGTCGGAGCGCCCGGGCCCCCGCCACCGCCGACCATCGAGCCGATGCCGGCCACCGCCGGATCCTGCATCACGATATCGGCGAGCCGCTGCTGGAGGCTCAGCATCGACTGGAACGAGATGTCGGCCGAGGCGCGCGTCGCGCCGATGACGAAACCGGAATCGTCGGTCGGGAAATAGCCCTTGGGGACCTTGATGTAGAGCACCACGGTGAGGCCGATGGTGGCAAAGAACACCAAAAGCGTCAGCAGTGGAAACTCCAGCACAGTGCGCAGGGTGCGGGTGTAGAAGGCGACGATGCGGGTCAGCGAGCCCTCGATGACCCGATCGAACAGCGTGGCGGATCCCGACGTGGTCTGCCTGATATAGTGGGCGCAGATCATCGGCGTGACCGTCAGCGACACCAGCGTCGAGACCAGGATCGCGAAGGTCAGCGTCAACGAGAATTCGCGCAGCAGACGGCCGACGATGCCGTCCATGAAGATCAAGGGCGTGAAGGCGGCGATCAGCGACAGGCTGATCGACACCACGGTGAAGCCGATCTGCCGGGCGCCTTCGAGCGCCGCCTGGAGCGGCCGCATGCCGTGCTCGAGATTGCGATACATGTTCTCGATCATGACGATGGCGTCGTCGACCACGAAGCCGACCGAGATCGCCAGCGCCATCAGCGACAGATTGTCGATCGAGAAGCCCGCGACCCACATCCCGGCGCAGGTCCCGGCCAGCGCCAGCGGCACGGAGATTCCGGCCGCGATCGTCGGCGTGAGCCGTCGCAGGAACACGAACACGACGACCATCACCAAAATGGCGGTCGCCAGCAGCGTCCATTGCATGTCCAGCACGCTGGCGCGGATCGTGCTGGTGCGGTCGACCAGGGTGGAAACATCCACGCCGGCCGGAATCCACTGCTTCAGGTCCGGGATCAGCGCCTTCACCCTGTCCACGGTGTCGATGACGTTGGCGTCGCCCTGCTTGGTGATCTGGATCAGCACCGCCGGCTGCTTGTTGAACCAGGCGATGGAACGGGCGTTACGGACGGAGTCCTCGATGTCAGCGACGTCGGCCAGCCGGACGAAATTGCCGTTCGAGCTCTTGATGACGATGTCGCGGAACTCTTTCGCGGTCCGCATCTGCCTGTTGAGCGACAGCGTTTCGCTCTGGCGCTCGCCGTTGAAGATGCCGACCGGACCGAGCGGGTTGGCGCTGATGATCGCAGTCCGCACGTCGTCGGTGGCGATGCCGGCGTTGGACAGCGCCACGGGATTGAGCTGAATGCGTACCGCCGGTTGGTCCGCGCCGCTGATCGTCACGTTGCCGACGCCCGGCACCTGCGAGATGCGCTGGGCCAGCACGGTGTCGGCCACGTCGTAGATCGCGCTCGCAGCAAGGGTCTTTGAGGTCAGCGCCAGCACGAAGACCGGGGCGCCTGCGGTGTTCGCCTTGCGGAACCGCGGCAGCGTCGGCAGATCGCTGGGCAGATCGACCAGCGCGGCGTTGATCGCGGCCTGCACGTCGCGCGCGGCCTTGTCGATGTTGCGGCCGATGTCGAACTGGAGCTGGATGTTGGAGACGCCGAGCGACGAGGTCGAGGTGATCTGGTTGATGCCCGCGATCTCGCCGAGCCGGCGCTCCAGCGGCGACGCCACCGTCGCCGCCATCACCGACGGATCGGCCCCCGGCCGGCTCGCCGAGACGAAGATTGCGGGAAAATCGATGTTCGGGACCGAGGCGACCGGGAGGAACTCGTAGGCCACGATACCCAGCAGGAACAACCCGATCGACAGCAGCGTGGTCGCGACCGGGCGGCGGATGAAGGGCTCCGAGATCGATGCCATCACTGCATCCCCTCGGTCGCGCCCGCGACCGGCGGCCCGCCGGACTCCGCAGGCGGCAGCGCCTGCTCGAGGCGGCGGTTGATGCGGTCGAGTGCGAGGTAGATCACCGGGGTGGTGTAGAGCGTGAGCAATTGGCTGAGCAGCAGGCCGCCGATGATGGAGATGCCGAGCGGAAAGCGCAGCTCGGCGCCGGTGCCGCTCTCGATCGCCAGCGGCAGCGCGCCGAACAGCGCGGCCAGCGTCGTCATCATGATCGGGCGGAAGCGCAGCAGGCAGGCCTGCACGATCGCCTCCTGCGCCGGCATCCCCTGCCCGCGCTCGGCCTCGAGCGCGAAGTCGATCATCATGATCGCGTTCTTCTTGACGATGCCCATCAACAGGATGATGCCGATCAACCCGATCACCGAGAGGTCCTGCCCGCACAGCATCAGCGCTAGGATGGCGCCGACGCCGGCCGAGGGCAGCGTCGAGAGGATCGTGATCGGGTGGATGTAGCTCTCGTAGAGCACGCCGAGCACGATGTAGATCGTGATAACGGCGGCGAGCAGCAGCCAGGGCTGGCCCGCGAGCGCCTTGGCGAATTCGGCGGCGTCGCCGGCATAGACGCCGACGATGCTGTTGGGCATCTCGATCCGGGTCTCGATGGTCTTCACGGCCTCGACGGCGTCGCCGAGCGCCGCGCCCGGGGCGAGATTGAAGCTGAGCGAGATCGACGGGAATTGCGCCTGGTGCGAAATCGCTAGCGGCGCGGTGGTGCGGGTCAGCGTCGCCACGGCGGAGAGCGGCACCTGTGCGTTGGGCGCGCCGGCGGTCGCGCTCGCCGCGCCCGGCAGATAGAGCTTCGACAGGATCGAGGGATCGCGCTGGTACATCGGCAGCGCTTCCAGCACCACGCGGTACTGGTTGGCCTGGCCGTAGATGGTCGAGATCTGGCGCTGCGCGAAGGCGTCGTTGAGCGTGTCGGTGATGCCCTGGAGGCTGACGCCAAGCTGGCCGGCGCGGGTGCGATCGACCGTGAGCTGCGCCCGCAGGCCGCCTTCCTGCGCCTCCGAGGAGACGTCGCGGAACAGCGGATCGCGCCGCATCTCGGCCACCAGCTTGCGCGCCCATTCCGACACCAGGGCGGCGTCGGTGCCGGTCAGTGTGTACTGGTATTGCGAGCGGCTCGACTGGGTCGAGATCTGCACGTCCTGTACCGGCTGGAAGTAGACGGTCATGCCGGGGATGGCGGCCACCCGCTCCTTCAGCCGGGTGATGACGACGCTGACATCGTCGCGCCGCTCGCCGCGAGGTTTCAGCGTCATGACAAGACGGCCGACATTGGTGGTCGGATTGACCGAGCCTGCACCGATCACCGAGACCACACCTGTTACATCAGGGTCGGCCTTGATGGCGTCGGCCGCGTCGGCCTGCCGCTTCTGCATCTCCGCGAACGACACGTCCGGACCGGCCTCCGTCACCGCCGTGATCGAGGCGGTGTCCTGCAGCGGCAGGAAGCCCTTTGGCGCGACGACATAGAGCGCCAGGGTCGCAATCAGCGTGGCGAAGGTCACGACCAGCGTCGCCCGCTGGCGCTCCAGCACCCAGAGCAGCGTGCGGTGATAGAACTCGACGGTGCGGTCGATGAAGCGGCTGACCGCGGCAAGACCCGGCACTGCCAGCTCTTCATGGGCATGCTTCAGCAGGCGCGAGCACATCATCGGCGTCAGCGTCAGTGACACCACGGCGGAGGTCACGACAGCGATCGTCAGCGTCAGCGCGAATTCGCGGAACATGCGGCCGACAAGGCCCGACATGAACAGCAGCGGGATGAACACCGCGATCAGTGATACCGTCAGCGAGATCACGGTGAAGCCGATCTCGCTGGCGCCCTTCAGCGAAGCCTCCATCGCGCTGTCGCCGTTTTCCATGTGGCGGACGATGTTCTCGATCATCACGATGGCGTCGTCGACGACGAAGCCGGTGCCGATGGTGAGCGCCATCAGCGACAGATTGTCGAGGCTGAAGCCGGCGAAATACATGATCCCGAAGCTGGTGATCAGCGACAGCGGCAATGCCACGCCGGCGATCAGCGTGGCGCGCAGCGAACGCAGGAACAGCAGCACCACCAGCGTCACCAGCACGACGCTCAGGATCAGCGTGAACTGCACGTCGCGGACCGAGGCACGGATGGTGACGGTGCGGTCGGAGACGATGGTGAGGTTCACGCCGGCCGGAATAGCGCGCTGGACCTTTGGGATTTCCGCCCGGATCTGGCTGACGACGTCGATCACATTGGCGCCGGGCTGACGCTGGATGTCGATGATGACGGCGGGCGAGCCTTGATACCAGCCGCCGGTGCGGTCGTTCTCGAGGCCATCGACGATCTGCGCGACGTCGGCGATGGTGACGGGGGAGCCGTTGCGGTAGGCGATGATGACAGGCTTGTAGGCGTCGGCGGCGGCGATCTGGTCATTGGCGGCGATGATGTAGGATTGCTGCGCGCCGTCGAGCGAGCCTTTCGGCCCCGAGACGTTGGCATTGGCAATCGCGGTGCGCAGGTCTTCCATGGCGATGCCATAGGCTGCAAGCCGCGCGAGATCCGCCTGAATGCGGACGGCCGGCTTCAACCCGCCCAGGACCGAGACGCGACCGACGCCGGAAATCTGGCTCAGCCGCTGCGCCAGAAGCGTGTCGGCGATGTCGCTCATCGCCCGCAACGAAATCGTGTCGGAGCGTAGCGCCAAAGTCATCACCGGCGCATCGGCCGGGTTCACCTTGGCGTAGGTCGGCGGATAAGGCAGCGTCTTCGGCAGCACGCCGGCCGCGGCGTTGATCGCGGCCTGGACATCCTGGGTCGCACCATCGATGTCGCGATTGAGATCGAACTGGAGCGAGATCTGGCTGACGCCGAACGAACTCGTCGAGTTCATCGCCGACAGCGACGGGATCTGGCCGAGTTGCCGCTCCAGCGGCGCGGTGATCAGTGAAGCGATCACGTCGGGACTCGCGCCGGGCAATTGCGTCGTCACCTGCACGGTCGGGAAATCGACCTGCGGCAGCGCGGACACCGGCAGCGCGAAATAGCCGAGCAGCCCGCCGATCAGAAGCGCGATGCCGAGCAACGAGGTTGCGATGGGACGGCGGATGAAGGGTTCGGAGACGCCCATGGGATGCGCCTGCCGCTCAGGCGGCTGTTGTCGGGATCATGGCTGCTTGGCTCCACTTCCCGATGCACCCGGATTTGACGGAGGCCCTGGTGCCGGTCCGGTCTGGCCCTTCTGGTCGCCTTCGCTGCTCTTGCGCTTGGCCCGGAACTCGCCGTCCTTGCCTTGTCCGTCCTTCTGGCCGTCTTTGGCACCATCCTTCTTTTGACCATCCGGCCCGCGCGAGCGCTTGCGCGGCGCGAGATCGGCCGACGGCGTCTGGTCGTCGCGGCCGATGACCACCTTGGAGCCATCGGACAGATTGGCAAAGCCTGTGGTGACGACCTTGTCGGTGGCCGACAGGCCGCTGGCGATGACGGCGTCATGCTCGTTCTGCTGCGTCACCGTCACCGGCTTGGCCGCAACCACGTTGTCCTCGCCGATGACATAGCTGAAGGTGCCGATCGGTCCGCGCTGCACGGCCGAGGTCGGCACCACCAGCGCCTGCGTCAAGGTCTCGACCTTGAGGCGGACATTGACGAACTGGCCGGGCCAGAGCTGGTAATTGGCGTTGGGGAATTCGGCCTTGAGCCTGAGCGTTCCCGTGGTCTGGTCCACCTGGTTGTCGATGCCGGTGAGCTTGCCGGTGTCGATCACGGTGAGGCCGTCATTGCCGAACACGTCGACCGCGAGCGCGCCCTTCGCCGCCGCGGCGTTGACCCGCATGATCTGCTGCTGCGGCAGGCTGAACCACACCGCGATCGGCTGCAATTGGGTGATCACCACGAGACCGGTGGTGTCGGAGGCGTGGATGATGTTGCCCTGATCGACCTGGCGCAGGCCGGCGCGGCCCGAGATCGGCGCCACGATCTTGGTGTAGCTCAGCGTCGCCGCCGCATTGTCGATCGCGGCCTGGTCGGCCTTGACCAGCGCCTCGGTCTGCGCGACCAGCGCACGCTGGGTGTCGGCCTGCTGCTTGGATCCGGCATTGGATGCGGCGAGCTGCTCGTAGCGCGTGAGGTCGATACGCTGGTTGGCGAGCTGGGCCTGGTCCTGCGCCTTCTTGGCGACGGCCTGATCGTACGTCGCCTGATAGAGCGCCGGGTCGATCTCGCCGACCACGTCGCCTTTCTTGACGTCCTGTCCCTCGGTGAAATTGACCGCGATCAGCTTGCCGTCGGCCTGCGAACGGACGGTCACGGTGTTGAGTGCGCGGATCGCGCCGACGCCATCGAGATAGACGGGAACGTCCTGGATGCGGGGCGTCGCCGCCAGCACCGGCACCGGCAGATCGGGCCGCTGGTTGCGACCGTTCGCCTGCTGCGGCTGCTGGTGCCAGGTGGTCCAGCCGTAGTAGCCGAGCCCACTGAGGATCGCCAGCGTGATCAGGGTCATGACGAAGCCGCGGCCGCGCGACGTCTTCGCCGTTCCCTCCTTCGCGCCCTGCTTCGTATCCGGCTTAAAGAGCATTGACCGGTTTCTCCATCCTCGGCTCCCAGCCGCCGCCGAGCGCCTGATACAGGCTGACGATAGCAAGAAGGCGGGCAAGTTGCGCCTGCGACAGCGCGTCTTCCGCCTGGAACAGGGTCAGTTGGGTATTGAGCACGGTGACGATGTCGGCGGTGCCGGCGCGCAATTGCTGCTCGGAGAGATCGAAGGCGCGGCGCGAGGCGGTCAGGACATCACGCTGCAATTGCAGCTTGATCGTGGTCTGCTTGATCGAGAACAGCGCATTGTCGACATCGGCGAACGATTGGATGATGGTCTTGCGGTAGGTCTGCAGCAATTCGTCCTGCCGCGCCTTGGCAAACTCGAAATTGCCGAGGATCTTGCCGCCGTCGAAGATCGGCTGCGTCGCGCTGCCGACGAGCTGGAAGAATGCCGCATGCGGCTGGAACAGCGAGACCAGGGCCGAGCTCTGATAGCCGCCATTGCCGGTGAGCTGGATGGTCGGAAAGAATTGCGCGCGGGCATTGCCGATATTCGCCGTCGCCGAGGCGAGCTGCGCCTCCTGCCGGCGAATGTCGGGGCGCTGCGTCAGGAGCTCCGACGGCAGGCCGGGCGTCACGCGGGGTATAGCGATCCGGTTCAGCGAGCCGCCGAGCACGCGCACGCTCTCCGGCGGCCGCGACACCAGGACTGCAAGCGCATTGACGTTCTGGTCGAGCGTCTGGCGCAGCGGCGGCACCAGTGCCTTCTGGTTTGCGAGCACGCTCTCCTGCTGGGCAACGTCGAGGTCGGCACCGGTGCCGGCCTTGCGCCGTTCCCTGACGGCATCGAGGATGCGCTGTGCGCTCGCGATGTTGCGCTGTGAGGTCCGGATGCGATCCTGCGAGGCCAGCACCTGGAAATAGGCGTTGGCGACGCCGGCAAGCGTCGTCAGCGCAACGACGTCGCGATCGAAGCGGTTGGCATTTGCCGTTTCTTCCGCCGTTTGCAGGGCGTCTCGGTTCTGGCCCCAGAAATCGAGCTGGTAGCTTGCGCTCAGCGAAGCCTGGTAGTTGACGACCTCACGGCCGCCGTTGGTGAGCCCGGAGGCGGAGGAGCCGGAGGTGCGCGAATAGGCCTCCTGCCCGGTGCCGGAAAGGCTCGGCAGCAGCGCCGCACCCGCCTGCCGCGCCTGGGCGTCGGCCTGGACGATGCGCGAAACGGCGGCGGCAATGTCGAGGTTGACGGTCTGCGCCTCTTCCATCAGCTGTGTCAGCTCCGCGGAGCGGAAGCTGCGCCACCAATCCAGCGACGGCGGGGCATCCGCCTTGCCCGAGTATTTGTACTGCGTGGGAACGTCGAGCGCGGGATCAGGAAAATCCTGTGTCAGCACGCACGCGCCCGAGCCGGCGGCGAGGCAAGCGACCGCAAGCCAGCGCGCCGCACGTCGTGTCGCGGACGCGGAACCTAGGGACCGCCGCACCGCGACGGCAGGATCGTCCTGTGTCACATCCACCCCCCGCCGGGCAGATCGAGCCGCCGCCGCGAAGCCGGATTAACCGATTCGCGGCTGGACAGTCGGCAGGCGTTGGATAACTCGTTCACAGCGATGATGCTTTCTACGGAACCGGACACCCATACTAGCCGGGTGTGGAACAGCGGGACAGTCCCGCAGTTGCGAGATGGCCCCCAAAGTGCGACGATCCAGCGGCGAACAAATTGCAAAAAGTCACTGTCCTGCAGTGCCTTCTTGAATCTCGAGGCCGTTCCGAAGCGCATTCAAGCTTACCAACATTTCATGTGATATTGCCGCCACACCAACGCCAATGGCTTTAATTCGTCCGTACCGCTCGCAATCCGGCTTCAGAGCTGGTCGCGAAGCCGGGCCGAGCCGGTCCACGAGGTCGTTTAGCGTCGTAAATCAATAGGCATTCATCGTGCCCATATGTCTGCAGGCTATCCACGCGTGTCGCGAGTGCGCGGACGACGGCCGTAATCTTCCATGTTTTGGCAGAGGCCGACCCGATCTTCCTACCGTTGTCGCGCCGCGTAGCCCAGCATCATCGGCGATCGCCCCTCGCAAGAATTTCACTGCTTCGACGGGCACTTCCGCCGGTTTCGCCGCAGCGCAAAAGCCTTCCCCTTTGGCCTCCCAAGCACTAGGTTCTGGCCAACCTGATCAACCCCTTTGCCAGTGATTTGCCCAGACATGACCATCAATAACGACGTTGTCGAAGCCATCGGCAACACCCCGCTGATCAAGCTCAAGCGCGCTTCCGAACTGACCGGCTGCACCATCCTGGGCAAGGCCGAGTTCATGAATCCCGGCCAGTCGGTGAAGGATCGCGCCGGCAAATGGATGATTCTGGAGGCCGAGAAGCGCGGCGAGCTCAAGCCCGGCGGTCTCGTCGTGGAATCGACCGCCGGCAATACCGGCATCGGCCTTGCGGTCGTGGCCAGCGCGCGCGGCTACCGCACGCTGATCGTGATCCCGGAGACGCAGAGCCAGGAGAAGAAGGATTTTCTGAAGCTGTGCGGCGCCGAGCTGCTGGAATCGCCGGCCCTGCCCTATTCCAATCCGAACAACTACCAACATGTCGGCCGCCGCCTCGCTGATGAGCTGCGCAAGACGGAGCCGAACGGCGTGCTGTTCGCCGACCAGTGGAACAACCTCGACAATGCGAAGGCGCATTACGAGTCCACAGGTCCCGAGATCTGGGAGCAGACCGGCGGCAAGATCGACGGTTTCGTCTGCTCGGTCGGCAGCGGCGGCACGCTCGCCGGCACCAGCCGCTTCCTGAAAGAGAAGAGCAAGGACGTCAGGATCGCCTGCGCCGACCCGCACGGCGCCGGCATGTATGAATATTTCAGAACGGGCGATGCCAAGGCGACGCCGGGTGGCTCGATCACCGAGGGCATCGGCCTCAACCGGGCGACCGCAATCGTCGAGAGCGCAAAGGTCGATGACGCCTTTCTCATTCCCGATGCCGAAGCGGTCACGGTGATCTACGAACTGCTCCAGCACGAAGGCCTGTGCCTCGGCGGCTCGACCGGCATCAACGTCGCCGGCGCGATGCGTCTCGCGAAACAGCTCGGGCCCGGCAAGACGATCGTCACCGTGCTTTGCGATTCCGGCAGCCGTTACCAGTCGAAGCTGTTCAATGCGGACTTCATGCGCGCCAAGAGCCTTCCGGTGCCGGAATGGCTGGAGAAGCGCAGCAACATTAAGCTGCCGTTCGTCTAGCCCCAAGTCGGCCGCGACGATCCCTGCGACACCCGCGCGAGGCGCTCGTTCGATAGCGAAGGCTTGTTCGCGCGTGTGCGCGGCGGGAGGGGAGCGCCGTAGGAGCCCTCGCTGTCGCCGCTCGGCCAGAACATGAGCGCGAGCATCAGCGCGAGGTTGACGAGCACGCCGACCGCCGTTGCCTGGTGCTCCTGCCCGATCGCCCAGGCCGGAAACCGGCCCGCGACGACATGGTCGACGATCATGAGCGCGAACCAGGCAGGCACCACGCAGACCGGATCCCAGCCGATGTCGCGGATGCGCATGGATTGCAGCGTGAAGGTCGCAACTCCGAAGAACACGATCGCGGCGATCATCGCCCAGCTCTTGGTGAGGTCTTCGGGTCGGATCGCGCCGGGCGAGGTGTTGTTCAGCACGGCCATTGCGATTGCAAAGCAGATCGCCGTCATCACGATCGCAAGCGCAACCGTGGCGAGGAAGAAATGCAGTCGCCCGAGCCGGGCGTTCAAGCCGAAGACGAAACCGAGCATTGGCGCACCCTTTTTGGCGCCATATGCCCAGAGATAGCTTTCGGAGCCATGAACCGGCACGGTCGCGCAGCGCCGCATGGTTTCCGGAGGACTAAGGTGGCCGGCGCAATTCGAGGCTTCGCCCCACCCGGCACGGTCAGGCGCCCTCGCCGCCTTCCGAGGCCGCAGCACAATAGTCGCGCCAGAATTGGCGATAGCCCGCCTCGACGCTGGCCGTGTAGATTTCGACGTTGCCGGCGGAGGACGCTGCGATCCGGGCCGGCAACTCGCTGCGCAACTTCGCCAGATGCGCCGGCTGCGCCGCATATTTGCAGGCGATCGCGGCATAGGTCTCGTCGTCCTCGGCGACCCAATCGTTGAGACCGACAGCAGCCACGATCGACCCGCCGGCGCGCGAGGAGGCTCCAATGCCGAGCTTGGCCACGACGGGAACGCCCGCATAGAGGGATTCCCAGGTGCTGATGCCGCCATTCTGCGGGAATGGATCAAGCGAAATGTCCACGTTGGCGAACGCCCGCAGATGCTCGTCGCGTGAGGTAGTGCCGAGGCAGGTGATGTTCTCCTCCGCAATGCCATGCGCCACCAAGCGCGCGAGAAGGCCGTCGCGCACCAGCGGATCGTCAAGCAGGGTATGCTTGACGATGATCTTCGAACCGGTCACCTCGCGCATCAATTTCGACCACACCCGGATGGCCTCGTCCGAGATCTTGTAGATGCGGTTGAACACGCCGAAGGTGACGTAGCCGTTGCGGAGCATGGGCGGCTCGGACGCAGGTAAATCCAAAATGGGATCGATCGTGATCAGGCACGGCAGGTCGTGGACCTTTTCAGCCAGCAGATGGCGCGCCGATTGCGGAATGAAGATGGGATCCGCGAGCACGTAGTCCATGGTCTGAAGGCCCGTGCCCGTGGCGTTGCCAAACCCCGAGACTTGGATGGGGGCCGGCTTGCGGGCGAAGACATGGAGCCTGTTGCCGGTCGAATGCCCGGACACGTCGATCAGAATATCGATCCCGTCGGCCTGGATGCGATCGGCCAGTTCGTCGTCCGACATCTGGCAGGCGTCGACCCAGACATCCGCCATCGACTTGAATTCATCCGTTATCGCATCCCGTACCGGCGAGCACGAATAGCAGACGATCTCGAACCTGGCGTGATCATGATGGCGCAGCACTGGTAACAGAGCGAACGCGGCCGAGTGATGCCAAAACTCGGCAGCAACATAGCCAACCACGATGCGCTTGTCGGGATCGAGCTGCCGGGAGACAAGAGTCCTTCGCGGCAACTTCGAGCCGATCGCGTCCCACCACTGCTTTCGTGCGGCCTGCTGAACCGCGAAATCGGCGTCGGAGAGATAGTCGAGAAAGAAGATCTTCCGGCCGATCAAGGAATCATCCGGTACAATGGCCAGCGCCGCATCGAGAAGCTCGATCGCCGATGCGATCTCGCCCTGGTTGGCAAAACAAGCACTCAGCAGCGCCATCGCGATCGCAGAGCGTGGATATTCCTCCAGCAATGTGGTGCAGGTCAAAATCGCTTGCGCCGTGTTTCCCATGGCGAGCGCGACTTCTGCCTTCCCCTGCAAGGCCACCTCGAGCTTGGGCGCAAGTGCAAGGGCCGCATCAAAATCCGCCGCCGCCTGTTCCAACCTCGACGTCTCAAGATTGAGCCGTCCACGGTTCGCCAGGATCTTTGCCGAGCCTGGCCTGATCGCGAGCGCCGCCTCCAGCGCGCCTTTGGCCTCGTCGAAGTTCTTGAGCTCGATATTGACCAAACCCTTGCCGACGAGCGCCTCGACGTTTCGCGGCTGAAACAACAGTGCGCGCTCGAAGCTCTGTTTGGCGCGATCAAGCTGGCGCAGGGCGAGCTCTGCCAGGCCGCGATTGCAGAGCGCATCGGCATGATCCGGCTTCAGCCCGATCGCGCGATCGTACAGTTCGATGGCCTGCTCGACCCGGTTTAGATGCAACAAGGTATTGCCGAGGTTGGACAAGGCCATCGGGAAGCTGGGCTTCAACGCGATGGCCCGCTCCAGGGACATACGCGCGTCCTCATATTCCCCAAGTGCGAAATGCGTGGCTCCCAAATCGGAAAATGCCTGTGCCGAGCGTGGGTCGACCGTCACGGCATATTTGAGTGCCTGTTTCGCTGCCTCGAAGTGTAGGCTCGCGAATGCGCCCAAGCCAAGCAGATGCAAGGCGCTAAAATGCTCCGGAAGTTCATTCAGGATCTGGCGGCAGAGCGCCTCGGTCTCCGCATACCGGCCCTGGCCATAGGCCGCATTCGCGCTCGAAATGATCGCGTCCGCCTGCTTCTTCAATTTCTTCTGCAATCTCGCGTTCTGGAACGCACGCGCGCCGGCGCCGCTGCTCTGCAAGGCTTCTCTCCGGAGGATGCCCGGGACGATTCTAGCTGATTCGCGGCCAGAGCCGCCGGTTTAGGCGGCCTGGCGATTTCCGGAAGATGCCGGTGCCCGACCCAGGCCTCGCCTACGCAAAGTCGGCGTCATTCGAGGCCGCGGCACAATAGTCGCGCCAGAACTTTCGGTAACCCGCCTCGAGCTCACGCGTGTAGGTCTCGACATTGCCGGCGGGGGACGCTGCGATCTGGGCCGGCAACTCGCTGCGCAATTTCGCCAGGTAATCGGGCTGTGACGCAAATTTGCGGGCGATCTCGACATAGCCATCGTCATCTTCCGCGACCCAGTCGCCGAGGCCGACGGCGGTCACGATGGAGGCGCCAGCACGCGAGGAGGCACCGTTGCCAAGCTTGGCCACGACCGGAACGCCCTTGTAGAGAGATTCCCAGGTACTGATGCCGCCGTTTTGCGGGAACGTGTCGAAGGAAATGTCGACCTGGGCGAGAGCCGCCAGATGGTCGTCGCGCGAGGTGGTGCCGAGGCAGGTGATGCTCTCTTCGACAACGCCCTGCGCCAGGAAACGCGCGATCAGGCTATCGCGCAGCAGGGGATCATCGAGCAGACCATGCTTGAGGACGATCTTCGATCCCGGCAGCTCCCGCATGATGCGCGACCACACACGGATCGCATCATCCGATATTTTGTAGATGCGGTTGAACACGCCGAAGGTGACGTAGCCGTTGCGGAGCATTGGCAGATCCGACGCCTGCAGATCCGAGACGGGCTCAATCGTGATCAGGCACGGCAGATCGTGGATTTTCTCGGCAAACAAATGCCGAACCGACGGCGGAATGAAAATGGGATCCGCGAGCACGTAGTCCATGGTCGGCATGCCCGTGCCTGTCGCGTGTCCGAAGCCAGTGGCCTGGATCGGGGCCGGCTTACGCGCGAAACACTGCAGTCTGTTACCGGTCGTGTGGCCCGAAACGTCGATCAGGATGTCGACATTGTCCGCCTGGATACGATCGGCGAGCTCGTCATCCGAAAGCCCCCAGGCTTCGACCCAGACGTCCGCCAACGATTTGAACATGGCGGTGTACTCGTCCCCGCCCGGCCAAGAATAGTAGCAGATGATTTCAAATTTGGTGTGGTCGTGATGGCGCAGCACCGGCAGCAGCGTGAGCCCCGCGGAGTGCTGCCGGAATTCGGCAGCGACATAGCCGACCACGATCCGCTTCTCCGGATCCAGCGGCCGCTTCGGCAGCTCCCTTCGCGGCTGCTTGGAGCCGATCTGGTTCCACCAGGATTTTCGCACCGCCTGCTGGACCACGAAATCGGCCTCGGCGCGGTAGTCCTCCAGGAAGATCTTTCCTCGGATGGCATCCCCATAGTCCGGCCGGACCGCCAGCGCGCGATCGAGATATTCGATCGCGGCGTCCATGTCGCCCTGGTTCGAATAGGAGAAGCCCATCAGCGCCAGCCCCGTCTCGGAGCGCGGATTGTGCTCGATCAAAGCCGCTGCGGCTGCCATTCCCTGCGCCGTCCTTCCCATGACGAGACAGGTCTGAGCCTTGCCCTGGAGCGCCAGCTCGAGCTTGGGCGAGATCGCAAGCGCCGCCTCGAAATCCGCAAGCGCGGGCTCCAGGCGCTGCAGCTCGTAACTGAGCCGCCCGCGCTGGGCCAGGATCCGCGGCGAGCCCGGCTTGATCGCCAGCGCCATGGCGAGCTTGGCCGCCGCATCGTCGTAGTGCCGCAGCTCCCTGCTGACCATGCCGCTACCGACGATGGCCTCGGCGTGACGGGGCTGAAACAGCAGGGCGCGGTCGAAGCTTTCCTTGGCGCGCATGATCTGTCCAAGCGCAATCTCGACCATGCCGCGATTGCAGAATGCATCGGCATAGTCCGGCTTGATCTTGATGGCGCGCTCGTGCAGCTCGAGCGCCTGTTGGTACTGCCCCAGATGCATCAGCGTGTTGCCGAGGTTGGTCAGCGCGACCGCAAAATTCGGCTTTAGCGCGATGGCCCTCTCCTGGCACCGCCGCGCCGCCTCGTAGTTGCCGAGGTCGAAATGCACGGTGGCAAGATTGTTGTGCGCATCGTGCAAGCGCGGATCGAGTGCAATCACGCGCTCGAGCAGCTGTTGCGCCTCCTCCAGCCGCCGGCCGTCATGCGCGCACATGCCGAGCAGATGCATCGCGTCGACATGATCCGGCAGCGCTTTCAGGATATCCCGGCAGAGTGCTTCGGTCTCGGCATATCGGCCCTGGCCATAGGCGGTAGCCGCGGCGGAGAGGACGGCGTCCGCCTGCTTGATCAATTTCTTCTGCAATCGCGCGTTCTGGAACGCGCGCGCGCCGCCGCCGCTCTGCAAGGTGTCTCTCCGGAAGATGGCCCGCGGCAGAGTCTAACTGATTCGCGAGCCCGACCGTCTGGTCAGCTGGTGCCGTGGTATCCCGGGATTTCCCGGGGCTCAGCGGTCCGGGATTGCTGGTCCCTTACGCCACGTCGCTGCCTTCGGCAGCCGCGGCACAATAGTCGCGCCAGAACTGGCGGTAACCCGCTTCGACCCTGGCCGTGTAGGTTTCGACATTGCCGGCGGGGGACGCTGCGATCCGGGCCGGCAAATCCGCACGCAGCTTCGCCAGATAATCAGGCTGTGACGCAAATTTGCAGGCGATCGCGGCATAGCCCTCGTCGTCCGCAGCGACCCAGTCGTCGAGGCCGACCGCAGCCACGATCGACCCGCCGGCGCGCGACGAGGCGCCGTTGCCGAGCTTGGCCACGACCGGGACGCCCGCATAGAGCGATTCCCAGGTGCTGACGCCGCCGTTTTGCGGGAACGTGTCGAGCGATATGTCGACGTTCGCAAACGCCCGCAGGTGCTCGTGGCGCGGCGACGAGCCCAGGCAGGTGACATTCTTCTCGGCAATGCCCTGTGCCACGAACCGCGCGACCAAATTGTCGCGCAGCATGGGATCGTCAAGCAGAGTATGCTTGACGATGATCTTCGAACCCGTCACCTCGCGCATCACTCTAGACCAGACTCGGATGGCTTCGTCCGAGATCTTGTAGATGCGGTTGAATACGCCGAAGGTGACATGGCCGTTGCGAAGCATGGGAGGCTCCGAAGGCGGCACATCAAAAATAGGATCGATCGTGATCAGGCACGGCAGGTCGTAGACCTTTTCAGCCAGCAGATGGCGCGCCGATTGCGGAATGAAGACGGGATCCGCGAGCACGTAGTCCATGGTCTGAAGGCCCGTGCCGGTGGCGTGACCAAACCCCGAGACCTGGATCGGGGCCGGCTTGCGAGCGAAGACATGGAGCCTGTTGCCAGTCGTGTGCCCGGAGACGTCGATCAGGATATCGACCTTGTCGGCCTGGATATGATCGGCCAGTTCGTCGTCCGACATCTGCCAGGCGTCGACCCAGACATCCGCCATCGACTTGAATTCGTCCGTTATCTCATCCCGTACCGGCGAGCACGAATAGCAGACGATCTCAAACCTGGCGTGATCATGATGGCGCAGCACCGGCAACAGAGCGAACGCTGCCGAGTGGTTCCTGAATTCGGAAGCGACATACCCGATCAAGATCCGCCTGTCCGGATCAAGCTTGCTGGGCGCCAACGCCCTTTGCGGCAATTTGGCGCCGATCGCGTCCCACCACTGCGTTCGTGCAGCCTGCTGGACCGCAAAATCGGCCTCCGGGAGATAGTCTAGAAGGAATATCTTGCGCCCGATCAAGTCCGCATAATCAGGCGCGATTGCCAGCCCCGCATCGAGATGTTCGAGCGCCGTCGCAATGTCTCCCTGACTGGCATAGCAGGAAGCCAGAAGCGCAATTCCGATGTCCGACCGCGGATTTCCCTCGAGCAACGTCTTGACCGCCGCAATCGCCCCGGCCGTGTTGCCCTTGAGAATGTTGACTTGCGCCTTTCCCTGCAGGGCGACTTCGAGCCTTGGTGAAAGCACCAGTGCCGCATCGAAATCCGCGAGCGCCTGCTCCAGCCGCGACAGATCGAGATTGAGCCGTCCGCGCTGCGCCAGAATCTTCGGTGAATCCGGCTTGATCGCGAGCCCTGCCGCGATGGCTGCGGCCGCCTCTTCGTAGTGCCGGAGCTCGATGCATACCATGCCTTTGCCCGCGATCGCTTCCGCGTGGCGCGGCTGAAAAGCGAGGGCGCGATCGAAACTGCCCTTGGCGCGCTGGAACTGGCCTTCGATCAGCTCCGCCATGCCCCGATTGCAAAATGCATCGGCATAGTCCGGCTTCAGCCTGATAGCGCGATCGTGCAGCTCGATAGCCTGCTCGGCGAGGCCCATGTGCAGCAGCGTATTGCCGAGATTGGTCAAGGCGATCGGAGAATTCGGCTTCAGCGCAATCGCCTTCTCCTGGCATGCGCGAGCGTCCTGAAGTTTCTGGAGGGTGAAATACACTGCCCCGAGATTACCATGGGCATCGGGCGAACGCGGATCGAGCGCCGTCGCGCGCTCGAGCAATTGTTGCGCCTCCTCGAGTCGCCCGCCATCATACGCGCGCAGGCCGAGCAGGTGCGCGGCGTCGAAATGATCCGGAACCTCCGTCAAAATCCGGCGGCAGAGTGTCTCGACCTCCGCGTATCGGCCCTGCCCGAGCGCCTGAACCGCGGCGGACATGAGCGCGTCGGCCTGCTTCTTCAATTTCTTTTGCAATCGCGCGTTCTGGAATGCGCGCGCGCCGGCGCTGCTCTGCAAAGTCTCTCTCCGGAGGATAGCCCGAAAAGAGGCTGGCCGATTCGCATGGTGCCAAGCTGGCGGGCCGGTTAGACCCGCGGCGCCACCGGATTGCTGGTGCTCAGCGCAGGATCTGGCTCAGGAACAGTTTGGTGCGAGCGTGCTGCGGGGCCGCGAAGAACTCTTTGGGCGTGTTGGCTTCGATGATCTGGCCCGCGTCCATGAATACCACGCGGTTGGCGACCTCGCGGGCAAAGCCCATCTCGTGGGTGACCACCAGCATGGTCATGCCCTCCTCGGCGAGGTCGACCATGGTGTCCAGCACCTCCTTGACCATTTCGGGGTCGAGCGCCGAGGTCGGCTCGTCGAACAGCATCACCTTCGGGTTCATCGTCAGCGCGCGGGCGATCGCGACGCGCTGCTGCTGACCGCCAGACATCTGTCCCGGAAACTTGTTGGCCTGGTGCGGGATCTTGACCCGCGCCAGAAACTTCATCGCCGCCGCCTCGGCGTCCTTCTTGGGAATGTTGCGCACCCAGATCGGCGCCAGCGTGCAATTGTCCAGCACGGAGAGGTGCGGAAACAGGTTGAAGCTCTGGAACACCATGCCGACTTCGCGCCGCACCGCGTCGACGTGCTTCAAGTTCGGCCCGAGCTCGATGCCATCAACGACGATCTCACCTTCCTGAAACTCCTCGAGCGCGTTGATACAACGGATCAGCGTCGACTTGCCCGAGCCGGAGGGGCCGCAGATCACGATGCGCTCGCCCTTTTCGACCGCAAGGTCGATGTCGCGCAGCACGTGGAACTCGCCGTACCATTTGTTCAGGCCGGATATCTTGACGATGGGGTCGGACATGGTGACCTCGATCAGTTGCGGCGGTGAGCGTTGAGGCGGTGCTCGACGAAGAGCGAGTAGCGTGACATTCCAAAGCAGAAGATGAAGTAGATGATCCCGGCGAAGGCGAACCCGGTGAACGCGGTCGACGGCGACGACCATTTCGGATCCGAGAACGACGCCCGCAGCGAGCCCAGGAGATCAAACAGCGCCACGATCGAGACCAGCGACGTGTCCTTGAACAGCGAGATGAAGCTGTTGACGAGATTCGGAATGACGTGGCGCAGCGCCTGCGGCAGCACGATCAGCGAGGTCGTCTTCCACCAGGACAGCCCCAATGCCGCGGCCGCCTCGCCCTGCCCGCGCGGGATCGCAGCCAGCCCGCCGCGGACGTTCTCGGCCTGATAGGCGCCCGTGAACAGAGAGATTCCAATCAGCGCACGCACGAGACCATCGACCGTGAAATTGCCCGGGAGAAACAGCGGCAGCATGTAGGTGGCGAAGAACAGCACGGTGATCAGCGGCACGCCGCGCCAGAACTCGATGAAGGTGATCGAGAAGATCCGGATCAGCGGAATGGTCGAGCGGCGGCCAAGCGCCAGCGCAATGCCGATCGGCAGGGAGGTGACGATGCCGGTGACGGAGACCACCAGCGTCACCAGAAGTCCGCCCCACAGGTTCGTCTGCACGATCGGCAGTCCGCCGTGATCGAGCCCCATCAGCTTGATCACGAGTGCGATGGCGATGAAGGTGACGATGCTGGATGTCAGGGCCCGCCCCCCGGTGCGGAGGCCGCCGCCGAGAACGAAGGCGATCAGGGAGACGATCGCGGCGGTGATCGCGAAATCGGCCCAGACCGACTGGCCTGTCCCCTGCAGCTGATCTCGCAGCCAGGTCAGCGGAAAGATCAGCCAGTAGATCAGGTTACCCACGAGCACGATGACATTGCCGACGACCCACAACAGCGGTGCGGCGGAGGAGGTCTTGCCGAGACTGAGCAGAGCCTGCCCGGCGCCGAGAATGCTGTCGTCGAACAGTTGCAGCAGGTCAGCGGTCCAGCTCAGGCCAAATCCCTTGATGCCGCCGCCATGCAGCAGAAAGAATGCGACCACCGGAAACGCAAAGAAGAACAGGCCTGCGTTCAATCCTTTCGACGGCAGCCGCGGAATGAGCAACGGCACCAACAGGACGACTGACAGGGCGAGCGTGAGGTTGACCCGCCAGCGTTCGGCTTCCGGGTAGAATCCGTAGATCAGTTGCGGCAGCTTGGCCTGGATGTAGGGCCAGCAGGCGCCGACCGCAAATCCGGCGTTCTCGGAGAGGCAGGCCGTGCGATCCTTGCCGGTCCAGACTGCATCGACCATCAGGAATTTGACGGAAGGAATGACGGTGAACCAGAGCAGCAAGGCGCCGACGATCGTGAGCAGGATGTTGGTCGGCGAGTTGAACAGGCGCGTCCGCATCAAGCCGACGAAGCCGGTGGTCTTCACCGGCGCGGGACGCTCGTCGAGAAGGTCCTGGCGAACGAAGCTGGACGAGGTGATATCGCTCATGCGCCGAGACTCCGGCTGACGCGCCAACCGTAGACGCTCATGACGGCGCTGGTGATCAGCGAGATCAGGAGATAGACGCCCATCGTCATGGCGATGATCTCGATGGCCTGCCCGGTCTGGCTCAGCGACGTGCCGGCGAACACGGAGACGAGGTCAGGATAGCCGATCGCGACGGCCAGCGACGAATTCTTGGTGAGATTGAGGTACTGGTTGGTCAGCGGCGGAACGATGACGCGCATTGCCTGCGGCACGACGACCAGGCGGAGCGTGGTGCCGCGGCTCAGGCCCAGTGACGATCCCGCCTCCATCTGTCCGCTGTGGACGGACAGGATGCCAGCGCGCACGATCTCGGCGATGAAGGCGGCCGTATAGGTCGACAAGGCCAACGTGAGCGCCACGAACTCCGGGATGATCCGCGAGCCGCCTGCGAAATTGAAGCCCTTGAGCTGCGGCAGCTCGAAGCTGAAGGGCAGACCTGCTACCAGCATGGTCACGAGCGGCAGTCCGAACAGCAGGCCCAGCACATAGGGCCAGATCCGGATCACCTGACCTCGCTGGAACAGCGCCCGGCGCGCATGGATGCGCAGCGCCAGCGAAGCCACGATGCCGAACGCCAGCACCGCAAGAAAGGCCTCGAAGCCGCTCTCGCCGATCGGGCGGGGAATGACGAGACCGCGATTGCTGACGAAGGCGATGCCGAGCAGCGAAATGCTCTGTCGTGGATTGGGCAAGGCCGCGAGCACCGCCAGGTACCAGAACAGGATCTGGAACAGCACCGGCAGGTTGCGGATGATCTCGACATAGATTTCGCCAATGCGCGCGAGCAGCCAGTTGGGCGACAGCCGGCACAGCGCAACGATGAAGCCGATCACGGTGGCAAACACGATGCCCACCACCGAGACCACGAGCGTATTGAGGAGCCCGACCAGGAACACGCGCAGGAACGTGTCCGAGCCGGTATACGAGATCAGCGTCTGATTGACGTCGAAACCGGCGTTGTTCGCGAGGAAACCGAAGCCCGCGGCAATGTGCTGGTTCTCGAGGTTGGCGCGGGCGTTGGAGACGATTTCATAGGCAATCCAGCCCAGGACCGCAGCGAAGGCAAACTGGACGGCGATGCCGTTCCAGCCTGTCTTGCCTCCCAGCACGCGCCTAATCTTCAGCGCGATCTGGGGCGGGGGTTTGCGAGCCTCGATGCTCATCGCCGCGAGCGCGGATCAGGCGGGGTCAGCGGATCGGCGGCGCGTACTGGAGACCGCCCTTGTTCCAGAGATTGTTGAGACCCCGATTGATACCGAGCGGCGAGCCTGCGCCGACGTTGCGGTCGAACACCTCGCCGTAATTGCCGACGGCCTTCACGATGCGCACTACCCAGTCCTTGCTCAGGCCGAGCTGTTCACCGAAATTGCCGTCGGTACCCAGGACGCGCTTCAACTCCGGATTTTCCTGTTTCGTCTTCTCGTCGACGTTCTTCGCGGTCACGCCGAGCTCCTCAGTGGTGATCATGGCAAACAGCGTCCATTTCACGATGTCGAACCATTGGTCGTCGCCGTGGCGCACCATTGGTCCGAGCGGTTCCTTCGAGATGATTTCCGGGAGCACCATGTGATCGCCGGGATTGGCAAGTTTCAGGCGGTTGGCGTACAGGCCCGACTGGTCGGTGGTGAAGACGTCGCAGCGTCCGGCCTCGTAGGCCTTGACCGTTTCGTCGTTGGTGCCGAACGCGATCACCTCGTACTTCATGTTGTTGGCCTTGAAGTAGTCGGCGAGATTCTGTTCGGTGGTGGTGCCGGTCTGGACGCAGACCGAGGCGCTGTTGAGCTCGAGCGCCGAGTTCACCTTGAGCGACTTCTTCACCATGAAGCCCTGCCCGTCATAATAGGTCACGCCGGTGAAGTTGGCGCCGAGCGAGGTGTCGCGCGAGATGGTCCAGGTGGTGTTGCGCGACAGCACGTCGACTTCGCCGGATTGCAGCGCCGTGAAGCGGTCCTTGGCGGAGAGCGGCACGTACTTGACCTTTGTCGGATCGTTGAAGATCGCCCCGGCGATCGCGCGGCAGACGTCGACGTCAAGCCCGGTCCAGTTGCCCTTGTCGTCCGGCGAGGAGAAGCCGGGCAGGCCCTGACTGACACCGCAGGACAGCATGCCCCGGTCCTTGACGGTCTTGAGCGTTTGCGCATCGGCGGCTTGGGCAGTCAGGCCGGCGGCGAGAGCGAGAGTGAGAGCCAGGATTACGCGTTTCATGGGCTTTGGGCCTTTCAAAGTCGTCTCAAGGTCAGGAACGTTGTCTTTGCGATCGTCTCTGCCAGGGCTAGCCGTATCAAGAGCAGCCCTGCAAGAGTCATGCTGGAAAACCTTGCCGATCACCCGCCGATCCCGGGAGGCCCTACCTTAATCCCCGCCGATGGCGCCCGCCGTTGCGGCTGTGGCGCTTGGTCCGGTCAGGCGATGGATCGAAGGTCGCGGCAGGCCCCTCAACATGCGGCGACTGAATAGCACCTGCGATAACAGAACGACTGGCGTGCCGGGTCAAGGGGTTGACGGGACTCTTCTGTGTTCTGTTATTAACAACAGCGGCCTTTCGGCCTGCCCGCGGGCGTAGCGCGCCTGGTGGAAACGCGCTTTTTGAAAGCAGACGCATGGATTCCTCACACCCCTCCGAACAGCACGCCGAGACCCGACTGGTCACCTCCGGCCGCGACACCAAGGCGCAGAAGGGGTTCGTCAACCCGCCCGTCTTCCACGGCTCGACCGTGCTTTATCCGACCGCCGAGGACCTGCACGCCCATCGCGGCGAGTTCCAGTACGGCCGGCACGGCACGCCGACGACCCGTGCGTTCCAGGAGACCCTGATGGCGCTGGAGGGGCCGCAATGCGCCGGCGTCGGCATCGTGCCGTCGGGTCTGTCGGCGATCTCGACCACCCTGCTCTCGGTGCTGAAGGCCGGCGACCACATCCTGGTCTGCGACAACGTCTATCGCCCCTCACGCAATTTCTGCAACGGCATGCTCACCCGCTACGGCGTCGAGACCACCTACTTCGATCCGACGATCGGCGCCGGCATCGACAAGCTGTTCAGGCCCAACACAAGCGCCGTTCTGGTCGAGGCGCCCGGCTCGCAGTCGTTCGAGATGCCGGACATCCGCGCCATCGCCGAGGTCGCGCATGGGCGCGGCGCGCTCGTCATCGACGACAACACCTGGGCGACGCCGCTCTATCACCGTTCGCTCGAACAGGGCGTCGACATCAGCATGCAGGCCGCCACCAAATATATCGGCGGCCATTCCGACATCATGTTCGGCACCATTTCGGCTAATGCCAAGGCTTGGCCGCAGATCGCCGAAGGCATCCGCCTGCTCGGCGTTTGCGCCGGTCCCGATGACGTCTTCCTGGCACTGCGCGGCCTGCGTACGCTATCGGTGCGGCTGGCGCAGCATCAGCGCTCCGGGCTCGACATGGCGCGCTGGCTTGCGAGCCGTCCCGAGGTCGCGCGCGTGCTGCATCCGGCGCTCGAGACCGATCCGGGCCATGCGATCTGGAAGCGCGACTTCACGGGCGCGTCGGGCCTGTTCAGCATCGTCCTGAAGCCGGCGCCGCAGAAGGCGGTCGACACCATGCTCGATACGCTCAAACTGTTCGGCATGGGCTTCTCCTGGGGCGGCTTCGAGAGCCTGGTGATTCCCTTCGATTGCGACGCCTATCGCACCGCGACCAAGTGGGCGCCGGGCGGCCCCACCCTGCGTCTGCATATCGGGCTCGAAAGCGTCGACGACCTCAAGGCCGACCTCGATCGCGGCTTCGCTGCCCTCAAGGCAGCAATGTGAGCCTGCTCACAAGGCATCGCGCCTGCGGACGCGCCAACGCGCGCCGCAGGAACGCGTGGCCGCTGCAAACGTTGACGCCCCTGCGCCAAGAAATGGTTTGAACCTCAAGCATTTGGCGCTAGCCTCACCAATCGACTCCAATCCGGAATCGGAGCATGGGAACGTTGGTACTGCTCGATCTGATGGGCGGCGTGGCGCTGTTGCTGTGGGGCCTGCACATGGTCCACAGCGGGATTCTGCGCGCCTTCGGCCCGGACTTGCGACGGCTGCTCGGCAAGGCTCTTGGCAATCGCTTCAACGCGTTCGCCGCCGGTCTCGGGCTGACAGCGCTGCTCCAGAGCAGCACCGCGACCGCGCTGCTCACGAGTTCGTTCGCAGCCGAGGGCCTGCTCAGCCTGGTCACCGCGCTCGCCATCATGCTCGGCGCCAATGTCGGCACGACGTTGATCGTGCAGGTGCTGTCGTTCAACATCGCCGCCGTCGCGCCTGTCCTGTTCGTGCTCGGACTGGTCGCCTTCCGCGTGGGTCCTCGCTCGCGGATCAAGGATGTCGGCCGTGTCTTGATCGGTCTCGGACTGATGCTGCTGTCGCTGCACATCCTGCTGGACACGCTGGCGCCGGCCGAGAACGCGCCGGGCGTCCGCGTCGTGATGTCCTCCATCACGGGGGATCCCGTTCTGTGCATCGTGATCGCAGCGCTCGTCACCTGGGCGGTGCATTCGAGCGTCGCCAGCGTGCTGCTGATCATGTCACTCGCCTATTCGCAGTTCATCTCGCCTTACGCCGCGCTTGCACTGGTGCTTGGCGCCAATCTCGGCAGTGCCATCAATCCTGTGTTCGAAGGCGCCAAGCGTGACGATCCCGCCAGCTATCGCCTGCCGGTGGGCAATCTCGTCAACCGCGTGATCGGGATCGCGCTCGTCCTGCCCTTCCTGGGCCCGATCGCCGAGCACATGCACGCCTGGCAGCCGGATCTCGCCAGGATGACGGCGGCGTTTCATATCGCCTTCAACGTCGGCACGGCCGTGATCTTCATCGGCCTGCTCGACACCATGTCACGCTTGTTGACCCGGCTCCTGCCCGATCGCGTGCAGGAGGCCGATCCGGCCCGGCCGCGCTATCTCGATGAAACCGCGCTGGAGTCGCCGTCGCTGGCACTGGCCGATGCCGGCCGCGAAACCCTGCGCATGGGCGATCTCGTCGAGATCATGCTGCGCAAGGTGATGGCGGCGATGATGAGCGGCGACCGCGCGCTGGTCGACCAGGTCTCGAAAATGGACAACATCGTCGACGGCCTCGACGAAGCCATCAAGCTCTACGTGACGAAACTCATGCGGGGCAGCCTCGACGAGAGCGAGGGCCGGCGCGCCATGGAGATCATCTCCTTCGCCATCAATCTGGAACATATCGGCGACATCATCGACAAGAGCCTGAGCGAGCTCGCGACCAAGAAGATCAAGCGCCGCTTTCAGTTCTCGCCCGAGGGCGCCGAGGAGCTCGCTGCCTTCCACAAGCGCACGATGGATTCGCTGCGCATCGCCTTCGGCGTCTTCATGTCGGGCGACGCCAACGAGGCACGCAAGCTACTGGTGGAGAAGACGGCGCTGCGCAATACCGAGCTTGCCGCCGTCGAGCGCCACCTCGACCGCCTGCGCGAGGGCCGCCCCGAGACCATCGAAACCACGTCGCTGCATCTCGACGTGCTGCGGGACCTGCGCCGCATCCACTCGCATATCTGCTCGGTCGCCTATCCCGTGCTCGACGCGGCCGGCGAGCCCCATCGCAGGACCGAGACGGAGACCGCCGCCCTGCCCGCCTCAGGCGCGGCGTCAGTGGTGCCGCGCTAGCGTGGATCAGCGCTCCAGCGTCTTTGACGCCCGGCCGCGGTTCTTCACGATCAGCATGATGTTGCGGATGTAGATCACCGTGGCCAGCGCCTGGCCGAGGATGATGACAGGCTCGCGCTTGACGACGCCATAGACCAGCGTCATCAGCCCGCCGCCCATGGAGCAGAACCAGAACGCCATCGGCACCACGCTGTTGCCGGCACGCTCGCTCGCGATCCACTGCACCAGAAAGCGCGCGGTAAAGAACAGCTGCGCGACCAGTCCGAACGCGAGCCAGAAGTCGAACTTGGCCACGAAGACGTCGTAGAAATAGTTGCTCAGCGCCTGACCGTATTGGATGATCATGCCTTCACCTCAGTCACATCCGGCGTCGGCTTCTTGCGGCGGATCAGCCACCACACGCCCACGAGATCCATGATGCCGATCCACAGCCGGTCGAAGAAACCGTAGTTTGACACGCCGGAATGTCGCGGGCGGTCGATTACGTCGACATAGGCGATCTCGTAGCCCTCGCGGCGCATCAGCGCCGGCAAAAAGCGATGCAGCCCGTCGAAATAGGGCATCATCAGGAACACCTCGCGCCGGAACGCCTTCAGGCCGCAGCCGGTGTCGCGCGTACCGTCCTTCAGGATCGCGTTGCGGACGCCGTTGGCGACGCGCGACTGGAATTTCTTGAAGCCGGTATCCTTGCGGCCGACCCGTTGTCCGGCGGCAAGTCCGACCTTGCTTCCGTTCTCGACCGCCGCGATCAGGTCCGGCAGGAAAGCCGGATTGTTCTGGCCGTCGCCGTCGAGCGTCGCCACGATCGCGCCGCGTGCCGCACGCACGCCGCTGCGCACGGCCGCGGATTGGCCGCCTGATTTGGCATGGCGCAGTTGGCGCAGATTGTCCCGCTGCTTCATGACCGCGCCGAGCCGTTCGCCGGTCGCGTCGGTCGAACCGTCATTGACGTAAATGATCTCATAGGCCCAGCGGCCGTCGAGCGCCGCGCCGATCTCCTCGATCAGCGGCACAATGTTGTCGGCTTCGTTGCGCACGGGAACGACGATGGAAACCGAGGGCTGGAAAACCGAAGGCTGGGACGACAAATCGAAGCTCGTGGTTGGAATTGGCTTGGCTCGGGAACCGGCGGGCCCGGCAGGCAGCCGCTTTTATGGGGCGGATGCCCCGTGGGCAACCCTTTTGAGGCGGCCCGAGACCGCCCCTGCAAGAGGCACAATGGTGCCGTCGGCACGGATGGCAAAGCCGAGCCTGCGGGCCGCGAACCAGTAGCGCACCGCCATGGCGCCGACCATGCCGACCAGGGCGCCGGCCACCACGTCGCTCGGATGGTGCGCGAGCAGCACCAGTCGTGTCAGCAGGATCACGATCGCGTAAGTGAACATGAATACGCGCAGGCGCGGCCATAGCGCCGAGACCGCGAACGCCAGCGCGAACGCCGTCACCGCATGACCCGACGGCAGACTGGCATAGGCCCCCGTCCCCTCGAACGGGATGAAGTTGAACGGATTGGCCTTGCCGCCGACGAACGGACGTCCGCGGCCGATGAGATATTTCAGGATCTCAGCGACGAATATCGGCACGGCAACAGACAGAAACATGAACTGCAGCCGCGTGCCGAGGCCGAGCAGCAACGCGCGGCTTGTGCCGCGCAATCCCGCCGCAACCAGCGCCAGCACCACCAGCACGCTCCCGAGCACCGAGAGCACATACTCGTCCTTGCCGAAATCTGTGAGGATGCGGATCGGCCACAGACCGGGCGTGCCACGCGCTGGCATCAGCTGGATCTCGGTCAGGTCGAACACGACCATCAGCGCGATGACCAGGGCTGCGCCCGTCGCACTGAGCCACAGCGAATGCCGCGCCAGCTTTCGCGCGGCCTCGGCGCGGCGCGAATGCGAGGGCGTACGCACGAGTTGCGCCAAAGCGCGCCCCGACAGGGTGAGCAATTGCGCGGGATAGCTCGCGCGCGGCGCGATGTCGGTTGGCGCCGACATCCTACTCGGTGCCTTCCGAGCGGAAGATCGAGATCGAGATCGCACGCCCTTGGGAGAAATTATAGCCGTCGATGCGTGTGCCAACCTTGTAGCGCAGCCCGATCGCCTCGGCACGCTGCACGAAGCCGCGCTCCGAGCGCTGCTCGATCAGCGCGAACCGGCAGCTCCCCTGCCGCAGGAAATCCGCCGCGCCCGAACCGTCGGTGAGCACCGTCTGCGTACCCGTCAGGAAGACGAGGCTTGGCTCGTGATAGCCGGCCGCGGCTGCCTTCGGGCCGACGCAGGTGACGTTGCGAAGTGCGCGTGCGATCTCGATGCTGGGAAACAGCGGCGTCAGCGACGGCAGCACGATGCCGTAGACCGTCACCGCAAGCATCAGGGCGGCGACCAGCGCGTTGAGCAGCGAGCGCTCGGCGTGGTTGTTGTCGTGAAGCCACCAGGCGAACAGGCCGAAAATCAGCGAGGCCGCGATGAACGGCCAGGCCACGAAAGCAGGCTGCCGCGTCAGCATCACCGCGCCGACGACCGCGATGATCGAGCCGCCCACGGGGATTGCAAACCACCAGGCCGAGCCGCGCATCAGCCAGGACCAGGACAGCACGCGCCGCTCCAGCGCGCCCGCGGTGAGGATCGCGATCGCAGGGTACAGCGGCAGCACGTAATGCGGCAGCTTGGTCAGCACCACCTCGAACACGATCCAGGACGGGACCAGCCAGGCCAGCAGGAACTGCGCGCCGGGCTCGCGCCGCGCGCGCCAGACCGCGGGCGCGGCCATCGCCGCGAGCGGCGCGCCGGGCCAGAACGTGATCCAGAACAGCACCAGATACAGTCCGGGCGGCGCGCCGTGGGATTCCTGCGCGCCCAACTTGCTCAACATGTCGCCGCCGACGGAATCGGCGAAGAAGGCATCGCCCGCGCGCCAGAAGATCGCGACGAACCAGGGCAGCACCAGCACCAGCATCCACATCAGGCCCCAGAGCGGGCGCAGCTTCCAGAGCCAGGAGGCATCGCGGTCCTGGATCGCGAGCGCGACGATGGTCAGGCCTGCGAACATCAGGATCAGCGGGCCCTTGATCAGGATGCCGACAGCGAGAGCCGTCCAGAAGATCGCGGGCCAGCTCCAGGGCGGATGCGTCTCGTCCTCGGCGCGCTGCCACGACAGATACGCCCGTGCCATCGCGCCCATCGCGGCGACCACGCAGAACAGCAGCATGGCGTCGGTCTTCGCAAGCCGCGCCTCGACGCCGAGCAGCACGGAGGCGCACATCAGAAGGGCTGCAAGCACCGCGGCGCGCCGTGTGACGAAGCCGAGCGCCGTCCAATAGGTCATGAGCACGGCACCGATGGCGCCGATCAGCGACGGCAGCCGGTAGACCCAAATACGCAACTCGGCCTTCGGCAGACCGAGCGCCGATGCCGTCTCGACCGCGGCCGATTGTAGCCAGTAGATCCCGACCGGCTTCTTGTAGCGGACGTCCTCCTGGAAGCGGATATCGACATAATCGCCACTCTCGACCATCTGCTTGGTGGCTTGCGCAAAGCGCGCCTCGTCGCGGTCAACCGGCGGAATCGTGAAGAAGCCCGGCAGGAATAGCAACAGCGCGCACAGCAGCAGGAAGCTCACCGCGCGGACGTGGCTGGCCGTGGCGATATCGAACATCGACACGAGCCGGCTGCCCGGATTCACCGGGGATTTCGGCTCGCGCGGAGCTCCAAAACGGGGTGTTGGGTAGGTCTCGGCCATCGGTTCCGCTTACGCTGAAACCGCCATCGCCACAACCGCTTGAGGCAGGGTCATTGAATTCGAATGACGACTGTGTCCGCGGCGCCCGTGGCGTCGATGACGGTCAGCCGCGCAAAGCCCGGACCGGGCGGATCGATCAGCCGCTGGCGCCGTCCGTCGATCTCGCCTAGCGCCGTTCCGTTAACCATGACGGTCATGGGCAGGACACCGCCGGCGACCTTGACCGGCATGGCTGCGCCCGCCTCGCCACCTGAGCGATCGACGTCGATCCGCGAGCCGTTCAACGGAAACTGGATGTGCAGGGCCTGCTCGCCCCCCGTCCGCACCAGATCCCCGACTGGGCGGAACCGCCTCAAGGGCAACGGCAGCTTGGCGTTGTTGGCGACCAGGGTCCCCTTCGGTGGCTTCGGCAACGGCAGGAGCGTCTTGCCGGTGCGGGCGAAGGCGTCGAACAGGATAGGCGCGGCGGCGACGCGCCCGATCAGGCCTGGAACTGGGGCGCCGTCGGGCCGGCCAACCCAGACGCCGATGGTCATGCGCCCGTCGAAGCCCATCGACCAGGCGTCGCGGTAGCCGTAGGAGGTGCCGGTCTTGAAAGCGATGCGGTTGTGGGCCGCGTTCTCCGGCGGCGGGGTGCCGAGCAGCACATTGCCGACCTGCCAGGCCGCGACCTGATCGAGCAGCCGCAGCGGCTCGCGGTCGTCCCTTTCGCTCATGATCTCGCGCAGTGGCCTGGTGGTGCCGAGCCGGGCGAAGCCCGCATAGAGCTGGGCGAGATCCTGTAGCGTCACGCCGACGCCGCCAAGGCCCATGGCAAGTCCCGGCGCCTCGTCCTTGGGCAGCACCAGATTGCCGCCGGCCTGACGCAGCCGCGAGGCCAGCCGGCTCGCGCCGACGCGGTCGAGCAGGACGATCGCGGGCACGTTCAGCGACAGCTGCAGCGCCTTCTTTACCGCCACCGTGCCCTGGAACGTCATGTCGAAATTCTCCGGCGCGTAGGAGCCGAAGCGCACGGGCCGATCGTCGATCAGACTGTCGGGGTGGACGAAGCCGTCCTCGAAAGCGAGCCCGTAGATGAAAGGCTTCAGCGTCGAGCCCGGCGAACGGACCGCGCGGGTCATGTCGACCTGCCCCGCCCGGCGATCGTCGAAATAATCCGCCGAGCCGACGCGCGCGAGCACGTCGCCGCTCTCATTGTCGACGACGATGATGCCGACCGAGATGTTCGGCCCCAGCGCAATGGCACGGTCGCGCGCCAGCGGCTCCAGCACCTTTTGCAGGTTGGCATCCAGCGTCAGCTTGATGATGGGGGCGTCCTTGACCGTCGCAAGCGCCGCATCGGAGGCATGCGGCGCCAGGATCGGCATTGGCTTGCGCAGCTTCGGCACGGGTACGGCCTTGGCCTGCATGGCGTCGTCGAGGCTAATTTGTTGTTCCTCGACCATGCGGTCGAGCACGCGGTCACGCGCTTTGCGCGCCGCATCCGGATAGCGATCGAGCCTGCGGGTCTCCGGCGATTGCGGCAGCGCGACCAGCAACGCGGCTTCAGCCAGCGACAACCGCTTCGGCTCCTTGCCCAGATAGGCGATCGAGGCGGCGCGAATGCCCTCGAGGTTGCCGCCGTAAGGCGCGAGCGCCAGATAGAGGTCGAGGATCTGCTCCTTGCTCAAGCTGCGCTCGATCTCGATCGCTCGCACCATCTGCCGCAGCTTTGCATGGAGCGAGCGCTGCCGCCGCGGCTCCATCAGCCGCGCGAGCTGCATCGAGATGGTCGAGCCGCCCGAGACGATGTGGCCGCGCGTCCCAAGCTGAAACGCAGCGCGCCCCAGTGCCAGCGGGTCGATGCCGTCATGTGCGTAAAAGCGCTGGTCCTCATAGGCGAGCAGCAGCTTCAGATAGGTCGGATCGACGTTCGTTCTTGTCTCGACCGGCAGCCGCCACCGTCCATCCGCCATCGCATAGGCACGCAGCAGCTTGCCGTTGCGGTCGACGATGGTGGTGGAAACCTGGCGGGCTTCGTCGAAAGGCAGCGGACCAAGTGAGTAAACCCACGCGACGAAGCCGACGATGGTGAGGATAAACGCGAAGGCGGCTATCGACAAAACGCGACGGCCCCAGCCCCGCGCTCCGTCATGGCCGGGCTCGTCCCGGCCATCCACGTTCTTGCCAATAGCACCTAAGTCCGTGGATGCCCGGGACAAGCCCGGGCATGACGACTGAGTATGTGGCTCGGCTTTCATTTCACTCACTTCGCCGCCCGCACCTCGACCGTGCCGGTCCCGGTGCGGCCGTAGCGCGAGGGATTGTACATGTCCTCGACATGGGCTTGCGGCAGCACGTATTTGCCGGGCGAGACCACACGCACGACATAGGCCACCGTGAACACCGCCTTGGAATCCGAGGCGCGGTCGACGGCCGCCGTGAAGCGGTCGTCGCGGAACTCGGTATCCTCGGGCTCTTCGCCATCTTCGATCCAGCCCAGCGTGCCGCTGTCGCCCGACGACACCAGTTTCGGATTGTCGATCTCGAGGCCGGCCGGCAGATAGTCGGACACCATGATGTGGCCGTACTCGGGCTTGGCCTCGGTGATCTTCAGCACCACGGCGAAGCGGTCGTTCTGCTTGACCTTGCTGATATCGGCGGGCCTGCCGTCGAGCGTGAAGAAACTGCGCTCGATCTTGAAGCCGTTCGAGGCCGCGGGCTCCGGCGTCACCGGCGAGCCCGACACCGAGATCACCGCCTGCACTGGTGCATCGCCGGTGTTGGTGATCTTCAGCGGCTTGCCCTCGAGCGTCACAGCCTTGTAGCTGCGGTACAGCGCGGTCTTGACCGGCTGGCCATCCACCTCCATCGACAGATTCTCCTTGGCGAGCGCGCGCGCCGCCAGCACCAGCCACGCATTCTCCTGCGTGGAGGTGTAGGGCGTCAGCCCGCGCGCGGTCTCGACCCGCGACACCGCCTGCGTCAGCGTCGCCTTCGGCGCGTTGCCTTCGCTGGCAAGCGACACCAGCGCTGCGGCATCGCGGAGCTGCGAGCCGTAGTCGGTGCGGCCGAACTCCAGCACCGGTTTTGGCGCCAGACTGTCGAGCGCTGCGCCATAGACCCGCTCCGCACGGTTGCGGTCGCCGACCAGCGCGAGCGCCGCGGCGAGCTGCGACTTCGCGATGGGAGTTGCGAGGTTGGAGAGCTTGGTGTCGGCGAGATAGCGGAGGTCGCCGATCGGCGCTGCACCGTTGCGCGCCAGCACGTAGAGGCCGTAAGCGAGATCGCGGCCGCCGTCCTTCTCCGGCTCGTTGCCGTTGACGACCGAGTTGCGGATACGATCCAGCGCGGTCTTGAACAGCACATCCGGGACCACAAAGCCCCTTTCGCGGGCGCGGGTCAGGAAGTCGGTCACGTACGCGTCGAGCCAGGCGTCGTCACCGCCTGCGGACCACAGCCCGAACGAGCCGTTCGAGCCCTGGCGCGCCAAGAGCCGCTCGATGGCGTCGCGGATGCGCTGGTCGACCTCGGTGTCCATGGCCAGATGCGCGCCGGCCGCGAGGTCGTTGACATAGAGCAACGGCATGGCGCGGCTGGTGATCTGCTCCGAGCAGCCATGGGGATAGCGGTCGAGCGCCTTGAGGATCGTCGCCGCATCAAGCGCAGTCGACAGGCTGGCCGAGACCGAGACGCTGCCGGTGCCCGGCACGAGATCGGCGAACATATCCGAGGTCAACGTCAGGCTCTCACCCTTCGCCAGCGTCCGGATCGAGCGCCGCGCCAGGACTTGCGTCGCCGCCTTGACGTCGAGCGCATAGTGGCGCGCCAGCGCCAGGCCATTCGGCCCCTTGATGTCGACATCGAGCGTGGCCTGCCCCGCCGCAGTCGCGTCGATAGCGAGCGAGAAGGAGTTGCGCTGCTTGGCGGCGAGCTTGACCGTGGTCGCGGGATTGCCGGTCATCTTCACTGGCCCGCCCGTCTTCACGTTGATGACGTAGTCGCCGGCCTGCCCTTCGACATTGTCGATCTCGAGATTGACCGTGCCGTGGTCGCCGTTGAGCAGGAAGCGCGGCAAGGTCGTGGTCAGCACGACGGGATCGCGGATCACCACATCCGTGTTGGCGCGACCGAGCTTGGTCGCGGTCCACGCCACCGCCATCACGCGCGCGGTGCCGGCGAACTCCGGAATGTCGAAGCTCACTTCCGCTGTGCCGTCAGCGGCAACGGTGACGATGCCCGAATAGAGCGCGAGCGGCTTTTGCGCGGGCGGCGAGCCCTGGAGCTCGGCGGCACCGGCGTCGCCGCCGGACTTGATCTGCCCGCGCGTGCCCGACATGCCGTCGATGAGTTGCCCATAGAGATCGCGGATCTCCGCGCTCAGGCGGCGCTGACCGAGATAATAGTCGTCCGGCGCCGGCGGCTTGTAATTGGTGAGATTGAGGATGCCGACGTCGACCGCGGCGATCACGATCTTGGCGTCCTCGCCCGGATTGAGTCCGTCGAGCTTGACCGGGATCTTCAACATCGCATTCGGCCCGATCAAAGCCGGCGGCGTCAGCTTCACTTGCAACGTGCGGGTCTGCTTGTCGATGCCGAACCATTTGAGGCCGATGGCACGGCCCGGCATGCGTTGCGCGGCCGCATCGAGCGGCCGGCGCAGCGTCGCCACCACATAGGCGCCGGTGCCCCAGTCCTTGCCGACCGGGAGCTTCACCTGCGCGGTGCCTTCCTTGACGTCGATGGTCTGCGTCGTCAGCAGGCGATCGCCGAGCACGTTGACCGTCAGCTTGCCGGCGCTGCGGACGTTGACCGACACGGTCATCGTGTCGCCCGAGGCGTATTGCGGCTTGTCGATCGAGGTCTCCAGGAGGTCCGGCGTGTCGGCGCTGCCGTCGGAATACCAGCCGACATCGAACTGCACCGTAGTCACCGGGCCGTCGGCGTCGTTCGACTTCACGTCCAACCGGTAGCGGCCGGGCCGTGGGGTGAGCGAAATCCGCGACGGCTTGTCCGCGGCAACGGTCACGTCGCCGTCAGAGACGCGCGAGGTCGATTTGACCGGCTCGTACTCCCAGTAATTGCTCTGGCGATACCATTGGTAGCGCGACTCCATCTTCAGGAGCTCATAGCGCAGGCCGTCGCGGCGAAGCCTCTCACCCTCGGGCGAGACGAACACGACATCGAACTCGGCCTTGTCGCCCTCGGCGACGTTCTTGTCGCCGAATAGCGGCTTGATGCCGATCATGGCGGCAGCAGGCGCAACCGGCAGCACGATCTTGCGTTCGACGGCGCGGCCGCCGGTCTCGACCATGCGCACGAAGATCTGCGCCTCCTGCGGCCGCGTCGAGGCCGGCTGCTTGTCGAGCGTGACCGGGAAGGTCGCAACGCCATTGGCATCAGCTTCCGGCAGGTTCTCCAGCGGCGTGCGCTCGTTCGAGGTGGTCTCCTCGTCGGCGATGCCGAACTGGTAACCGGCGAAGCCCGGCCGCTCGGACGCGGGCGCGACCAGCATGTCGCCTTCGAGCGCCAGGCCCGAGGCCGGCGCGCCATAGAGGAAATGACCGTCTGCCTTAAGCTCCACTGGAGCGTTAGCTTTGATCAGCTTGTCCTTGGCAGACAAGTCGAATTCGATCCGATCAGGGACGTAGTCCTCAACCATGAACGTGGTCTCGCCGACCGAAGAGCCCTTCGGATCGGTGAAGGCGCGCACCCGCCAGGTCCCGGTCGGGACGGCCGAGTTGAGCGGCACGGACAGGGTGCGCCCGCCGGCGCCCTGGTCGGCCAGCACGGCGCGGCGGTATTCGACGCCATCAGGGCGCTCGATCACCAGGGTCATCGGCCCGCCGGTGACGGCATTGCCCTGCCCGTCGCGCAACAGCGCGGTCAGATAGACGGTCTCACTGGAGCGGTAGACGCCGCGCTCGGCATAGACGAAGGCGTCGGCGCCCGCAGGCACGGCCCTGCCCGAAACGCCACGGTCGGACAGGTCGAAGGCGGAGGACTTGAGGCTGAGGAAGGCATAGTCGGCCTTCTCACCGGTCACGGTGAGCATCGCCGGCGACAGGCCGCCCTCGCCGCGCGCAAGCCCTGCCTCGAACAGCAAATGGCCGCTCTCATCGGTCTTGCGGGTGGCCAGGATCTCGTTGTTGCGCGCGACCAGCCGCACCTCGGCTTTGCCGACCGGATCGGTCGACGCCAGCGAATTCACGAAGACGTGGATGCCGTCATTGCCGGAATAGGCCGTGACCCCGAGATCGGAGACGATGAACCATTGGGTGGCGAGCTGGTAGTCGTCGTCCGAGCCCGGCCCCTTGGCTGCGGCCGTCATCACATAAACGCCGGGCTGCAGTTCGCCGAGCGCCTGGTCGACCGGGAATGCGGTGGTGACGTCCTGGTTCAGCGTCATCGCGGTCGCAAGCTCGCCGGTCCAGACTTTCACGCCGCGCTCGCCGCCGAGATCACTGAGCTGGTATTTCGAAAGCGTCTTCTGGAAATCGCTGTCGACCACGGTGTTGATCAAATTGCGGTCGCCGATCCGGAACACGTTGATGTTGACGGCTGGCGTGTTGACGCTGACCACGGGAATACCGCGCTGGCCGGTCCTCGGCAGCACATAGGCGCGACTGTTGAAGCGCACGAAGGGCTTGCGGTCGCGCACATAGACGTTGAACTCGGCCGATTTCGGCAGACCTTCCTTCACGGTGGACGGCAGACCGGCGCGCAGATTGATGTTGTAGCGCTCGCCATGCTTGAGCCCATCGACGCAGAGTTGCTTGCCCTCGGCCGACAAAGCCGGCTTGTCCTGGCCCGCCAGCGCGAGGTACGGCGCGAAATCGGTGCGTTTTGCCAGCTCCTCCGAGAACTGAAAGCAGGCGCGTGGACTGGCGGAGTCCGAGTCCACGGTGTAATCGAGCAGCCGAAACCCGTGCTCGTCGCGCATCTTTTCATATTGGCCGCGGACATCGGCGACCTCGCGCATGTCGAGCGACAGCCGCAGCGCATCCAGCGCCGGCCGCCACAGCTTGCGTTCGGACAGCGACTTGCCGAGCACCGCGAGCGCGTCGGCCTCCTCGCCCGCATTGCCGGCGCGCTGGTAGGCGATGTAGGCGGCAGTCGAGGCGCGCTCCAGCAGGAACGTCTGCTCGCTCGAGCTCTTCGGCGATATCTGGAAGATGACCTTTGCCAGCCGCAGCCAGTTGCCGGCGTCCTCCGGCGTGGTCGCCGCGATCTGGCCGAGCACCGACAGGCCGGTGCGATAGTCGTTGCGCCGGAAGGCAGCATCGGCGTCGGTGCGCAAACTTGCGCCGGACTTGGCGACCGGCCCCGCCTCGCCCTTGATCTGCGCCTCCAGCTTGATCGCGGAATCGGCGAGGTCGTCGCGCTTGAAGGCTTTGTCGGCGGCCTGCGCTACGCTAAGGCCGAACGCCAGCGTGGCGCAGAGTGTGACGGCGCGAACAAGACCGATCATGGATGGACTCCCGGAAATCGCGGACGAACGCCGCTTGTCGCATGAAATGCGCGGAAAGGTGACGGACTCAAGGCGATGGAACCAAAGGTGGAGATCGTCGCATTCGCCATGACAAGGCACGCCCAGAGGAGACCGATCAAGCTACCGCCGCGCACGCCGTCCTGATGGCGCAGCAATACCCGACCAGTCGTCCGGCGGCCGTGTCCCGGAAGCTTTCCAGCGTTCCCGGCGATGTGATCCATCGTCCAGTCCGCTGCCGCTCAACCCGGCACCCTGACACCCCACCGTTCCGCTTTGTCGCGGCTTCGAGGAAAACGGTTCGGTTCAGGCTTGGCGAAAGACGATATTTTTCATAATGGCATGGTAGATGAACAGCCGGCCCCAACCAGGGCGGCTCAAGACGGTCCCGTAGCTCAACTGGATAGAGCATCAGATTTCTACTCTGAGGGTTGCAGGTTCGATTCCTGCCGGGATCGCCATTTTCAGTCTCGCACGTTGATCGTGGTCCCGATCTACGGCGCGCACCTGCAGAATCCGCCCTTCACGAACGCGTGGGCCGCCTCGCTCCGGGCTTTGATCTTGGCAAACGAGCCCTATCTATCCGCCGAGCGACGTGCGCCCGATAAGGACTTCGATGCCACTATCCGACTTGACGAGAATGGCTATCGCATCGGCGGTGGCGATTGTGGCAATATCGTTCCTGGCAGTTGACGCGGGAGTCGTGAACTCCGGTGTGGTCACAAAGCCCATCGCGACGGCGCGGGCCACTATCGCGGACGCTGCGGCGAGTCAGCACCAACTCGCCTTCGCCGTTCAGGCGTGGGCGCGTCGCGACCACCAGAAGCCTGCCGTGGAAGAATGCCTGGCGATCGATTGAAGCAGCGCAGTTTGTCGCCGCTCTCGTCTCGCGGATGTATGCGCAACGTAACAATCATGTTTGTTACAGGCCATTATTCCCCCGGATGAAGATCGTCCAAATCCAGCCGAACAGTGCGCTCAAGGCGGCGACCGATGCGGCGATTGCCGCGGTCCGAGTCCACCAGATCTGCCGCTCGTGCCGCTCGATATCCGCCTCGGATTTTTGATTATCTTTCCAGTTCAGCCATTCCTGGGCGAAACCGATCGTCATGACGGGCGCGGTTCCGATCGCAATCGCCCCTGCGGATGCCGCGTCGGTCTGGGCTAGGCGCGCTCGGACGTTGGCTGCACCAGTCTTTTCAAGCACCGCAAGCCATTGCTGGGACTGTTCGTCTGACACATGCCACGTGCATTCCCTGTAAGGAAACGCTTTCGGTCGCTCTGTCATGGCCTTGCACCGTACTCACCCTTCAGTGTCGCCCTGATGTCGCGCCCACCACCCGGCAATCGCCGCCGCGAGATCCTTCCACAACTCGGTCGGCAGATCCGGCACCGCCACCCGGACGCTGTACCGATCCGTAGTCGCGTCGTGAAACCACTCGGTCGCCGCGAAATCAAAACCAAAACTGCCGGCGTGGCGAATGGGGAAGCCTTTGCCGCCGAGGTCGCGGCTCATGTCGTCGGCGGCCCGCCGCGCGGTCGCCTCATCGAGGGCGCGCCTGCCGCGAAGCGTGACATAGAGGCCGTGGGTGAAATGCAGCTCGGCCGAGAGCGACGCGAGCTCGGAGGCGAAATATCGCGCCGTGTGGCGACCGTTACGCAGGATCGCCGCGACGCGCTTTTTCGTCAGGGCCCAATAGGCCGCTGAGCCCACGAATGGCGGAAAGTGCGCCGGCAGCGCCGCGCCACCGAGAAGCCGGACGGCATTGCGGGTTTCCGTCGCCAGGCTTTCAGACAGCAGCTGGCCTGCCTTGAGGTCCTTCCGGCTCCAATGCACGAAGACGGCAGAGCCGAGCCGGCCGTATTCCACCCCGAGCGAATCCAGCTTGTTGTGGCTTCGCACCAACACGACGGGAATGTCCCATCGCGCCGCCCATCTCAGGACGCGCCGGATGCGCCCCGATCTGCCGGCGAAACATGTCGTGTCGAAAATCAGCAGATCGAGCCCCGAACCGTCGCAACGCAGAGCCGCTTCGAACGCTCCGGCAGGGGCGCATGAATCCAGCAGGAGAAGCCGCGGCGAGGCCGCCGCAGCGAACGCTTCGCCCAGCGGGAGCCTGGCGGTCACAAGCCGTAAATGGGGAACGAGGCTCTCGATCAGCTCCAGTGTCTCGCCGTAGGTGCCCTCCAGCACCACGACGTCTGCCTTGCCGATGATTCGTGCGGACGCGAGCAGCAGCGCGGAAATCGCGGCCATGCCGGAGGCGGTATAGATCGCCTCGCTCCCGCAGCCCCGCTCGAGTTCATAGAACGAGGGACCGCGCACCTTGAGGTCCGCGCGCTGATAATCGTAGCTGAACACGAACGGACCGCTGCTGGGAGACGCCGCGTGCGACCAGGCCGTTTCCGTCGCCTTCCAGTCCTGCAGCGCATGTTCCGCGCGTAGCGCGGCGGCGAGCTGAAACTTGGAGTCCACGACCTCGTCGACCGATTGCGGACGAGCCAAATGCAGCGGGCTCCTCAGGCAATCGTTCAGCAGCCCGATTTCCCTGTGCTTTCGTTCGAGATAGGCCTCGGTGGTCTCCATGCGGATCTTGATAAGGGTCTTGATGCGGATCTTGGCAATTGCGACTGCCTTTCAACGTTCGGCGAACGCATTGGCTCCAACAGCAGGGTCCGCTCATCCTTGCAACGAAGACCGGTCCTCGCCGTTGACACTGCACAAGGAGAACAGCATGAGCGAGATCAGAGAGCACATGAAGATCATCGGCAAGGACGGCGCACCTGTCGGCACTGTCGACCGCGTCGAGGGCAACCGCATCAAGCTGACGCGGAAGGACAGCCCGGAAGGTCACAAGGACCATCATCATTACATCGACACGAAATATGTGGGTGCCGTCGAAGGCGATGTCGTCAAGCTCTCCGTGAATGCCGACGCGGTGCCGAAGTCGGAAGCTGCCTGACACAGTGCAGCCCTTCGGGGACCTTTTGTTTGTTCACGGTCCTGCTTCGCTTCGTTCCCCGAAACGAATCGCGATCGGAAAATCGTCGTCCGAACGAGTCTTAACGTAGCGTTTCGGCGGCTCGCGTCAGGCGTCGACCGTCACGAGCACGGCCGCAGCCGATGGGCGTCGATGGCGGCGTTCTGGCGCGAAAAGAATTGAGGGGGCGGGGAACGAACCTGCGATCGGCGCGTTCGAAATTCAGTGGTGCCGATTTGCCAGCCCCGATCGGCTCTCGAGAACCCCGTGCTTGTCCCCCCGAGCACGGGGTTTTTCTGTGAATACCGGTTCTCTCGTAAGAGCGTGGCCTCAGTCCGTCCGCTCTTCGCGCCGGTCGCGGGCGAGTTGATGCCAGGCCAGGGCCAGCTCGATGAGACGTTGCCGGTCAGGACCTTCCGCCGCCACGGCGCGCTTCATCGCCGCCTCGGCTTCATGCTGTGGATCGTACTTGGTACACATGAAGCCAATTCTAGCCGGACGATCTGGACAAGCGCGTGGCAATTTCGTCCGTATGATTGCGGGGTTAATGCCGTCGTCGTGGATTTGCGACGCGATCCAACTCACGCATCTGTCGAACGAGCGGCAACCATTGTGGGCTTGATGCCCGTCGATCTGTGAAGTGCGTCACAGCCGGCGCCCGGCGTCTCCGCTAAACAGTCCTCAGCGCTCCCAGAGAGCGAGAAGGCTTGGGAGATATTCCCGTCATGACGCAAGAAGCCGCAGCCGAAATTGCCGTCCCGACGCGGCGCGAACGATCCGACCCACTCGGCATTGCATATCTTGCGACCGTCGGCATCGTGATGCTGGCCTGGATCGCAGGCCTGGTCTGGGCCGCGATCGCGTTCTTCGGCTGGCTGGTGTCCTGACGCGGGGGCGATCCCCGTTCTATCCGCGCCGGCTGACGGCCAGCGCCAAAACGAAATGAGGCGGGCTCTTGGCCCGCCTCATCGCTTCAGGTCTCGCCTGGCGTGCTCAGTAACACGCGCGGGGATCAGCCTGCACATACTGGCCGCTCGGATAGCGGTAGTAGCAGTTGCCTTGGGCCAGATAGTAGCCGGGGCGCGAAGCAGCCGTCGCGCCAGCGATCGCGCCGGTGGCACCGCCGATCACGGCGCCTGCGGCCGCACCTGAGGCGTTGCCCGAGATCAGGCCGCCCAGCACGCCGCCGACGATGGCACCGCCAAGGGCGCTCGCGCCGGGGTCGGCTGGCGGTGGAGGCGGCGGCGGTTCGTAGGCGACGGGCGGGGCGTAGGCTACCGGAACGTCGTCGTAATAATCCTCAGAAATGTAGGCCGGAGGCCCCTCCATCCGCTGCGGATAATAATACCGCGCGCCGCCCACATCCCACCACCAGCCGGAGCGGCCGTTGTGGACTTCGTGGCGCCAGCGTCCGCCATCCCAGGCGAGATGGCCGCGATAGGCGTGTCCGTCCCAATCGCGCGCCGGCGCGGGACCCCTGGCGTAATTGCGTCCGGGCGGCGGACCGCCGGCATTGCGCGGCGCAGGACCTGCACCTGCATGACCAGGACCGCCACCGTGGGGCTGGCCGGCCTGTGGCGCAGGCCGGACGGCCTGCTGCGGCGGCGGACCCTTGCGCATATTCTGAGGCGGAGCGCCGGCGCCTGGCCCGGCCGATGGCTGGGCGGCGTCTCTCGGCGGCCTAGCGTCCTGAGCTTGCGCCGGGACGGCGAGCAATGCCATGGCCGAAACCAAGGGAATGATGATCTTGATGCGACTGGACGCACTCATGCGTGCTTGCCCCCTACTCTCTCGATTGCCGTCAATGGCCGTGATGCCTCGCGCGATAGACGATTCGGCTCGCGCTGAGCTGATGCCGGCCGACATGACTGACCTGCTTTGGTCGCCCAAGTCCCGTTACAAATGATTAAGATCACGACATTTTTTCGTCCGGGCGGGCCGCTCCGGAGTGCCTCTAGCGGGCCGGCTCGATCACATTGCAGTTGCTTCGCCCGGACATCAGGCAGTCCTGCATCTTGCTCGCGGAGGTGAGATCGCGGGCGAGCCACCAGCCGACGCCGAGGATCACGATCGCGATGATCAAGCCGGCGATGGCGCCGCGGCGGTTGTCACCGGATTGAGGTTTTGGAGGGGATTTGAGCTTAGCGCCCGGTTCGGGCTTAGCTTCGGACTTAGGCTCGGAATTGGCTTCGGACTTGGACATGGCAGACCGGATCACGGGGCGAGCGGGCTTTATCACCTCTGCGGCGTGGCGTCACATCCTGCCCAAGCTTCTCCCGGTTAGCCTCTTCTCCCGGTTAGCCTCGGGTCGGCCGGATCGCTTCCTTGCGCGAGGTTTCGACCGCCGGGATCGCCTGCTGGACCCGCGGTGCGCAGGTCGTAAGTACAAACGCGGTCTGGGTGCATTCCCAATCTGCACCCAGGACGGCACTTTCGATCGGCTGCGGGCCAGCGAGGAGCAGCGCGGCGCCGGCCAGGGCTGCCACCGCGACGGCGATTGCGAGCGCCTTCAGGCTCAGTCTTGAGATCGTCATACCCGTGCTCCGCGTCTCATACCCGGGCGGACGCTAGGCACCGCCCTGGTGCCCCCTTATGAGGGACATCACAATTCGGCAGTTTTTCGGGGCTACGAGAGATCGTCGGGGGCGGCGATTTTCGTCTACCTGATCGGCTGCGATTATAGGTGGCATCACGACGCGCGCCGATGTACACGCATCTGCGTCGCGCGGCGCCCGCTATGCCCAGCCGACGTACCAACAGGCAGTGATGTAGGATCGAAAGCGAGGATGACAAGGTTCGCCGATGAGTGGATTTAGGGAACCAGGCTTCTCCGACCGACAAAAGGCGGCACAGGAAGCACGCAAAAACCTTTTGAACAAATTCAAGTCGCAGCCGGGGCCGGATGATCCCGCGGTTGTGGCGAAGCGTGCGGAGCGCGAGGCCCTTGCGGCCAAGCGCGCCGAGGCAAAGGCTGCGCGCGAGACGGAAAAGGCCGAGCAGAAGCGCCTTCAAGAAGAGGCTGCCGCGCTCGAGGCCGCGCGGATCGCCCGCGAAGCCGAAGAAGCCGTCGCGAAGGCGGCCGAAGCCGAGGCCGATCAAAAGGCCAAGCGAGACGCCCGCTACGCCGCCCGCAAGGCAAAGCGCAAGTAACGTTCGCAAGTCTAGCGCTCGCAAGTCACGTTCAATTGAATTTGGACTGAAACAATATCCGGGGGCGGTCTACGTGACCGCCCCCGGATTTTTGGCGCGCGCCTGCCTGGCGCAAGCGCCTCCTCGACGATGGAAGATCAGTGCTTCTTCATCATCCCGTCGTCTTTCTTCATCCCGTCCTTCGACATCGTGTCCTTCTTCATGCCGTCGTCCTTGGACATGGTGTCCTTCTTCATGCCGTCCTTGGACATCGTGTCCTTTTTCATCATGCCGTCATCCTTGCCCATCTTGTCCTGAGCAAAGGCGGCCGGCGACAGCGCGAGGCCGAGCGAGAGAACGGCCGCCGAAACGCCGAGCGCGATGCGGGTACGAATGGTCATGACTGGTCTTCCCTTCGAGATGATGTTTGTCAGCGACGGACGCCGCTATCTGATCTCGACGGATTGCCACGGGGCGTTGTTACGCGCCCGCCGATAAATTTCTGCGGGCCGGCCGGAATCCTTGGTTCTGCGGATGTAGGAAATCAGGAGTGTGCAACGCAACATGACGAACACTTGCCGCGGCATTCGGTCTCGAACTATCAGACTAGAGAACATTGTCTAAAAGACCCGCTAGGATGAGCCTCAATGCGGTCTCGAAGACCAGCCCAAGATCACGGCAAACAAGAACCCTCCAAAGAACCGTCCAAGAAACCGTCCAAGAAACCGTCCAAGAAACCGTCCAAGGGAATCACGCCATGCTCACGCGCCGCCACCTGATCGCGACCGCCGTCGCCGCACCCGCCATTCTCCGTTTCGGCACCGGCACCGCGCATGCCGCGACCACGCTGAAGATCTCGCATCAATTCCCCGGCGGCACCGTCGACAAGGGCGATTTCCGCGACCGGCTCTGCCGCATGTTCGCCGCCGAAGTCGCCAAGCGCAGCAACGGCGACATCGCCGCCGAAATCTATCCGAACTCCTCCCTGATCAAGACCAACGCGCAGTTCTCCGCGATGCGCAAGGGCGCGCTCGACATCAGCCTCTACCCGATGCCCTATGCCGGCGGCGAATTGCCGGAAACCAATATCGGCCTGATGCCGGGCCTCGTCACCACCTACGACCAGGGCATGCGCTGGAAGAAGGAGCCGGTCGGCAAGGCGCTGACCGACTTCCTCGCCGACAAGGGCATCATCCTGCTCAGCTGGGTGTGGCAGGCCGGCGGCGTCGCCAGCCGCTCCAAGCCGATCGTGGCCCCCGAAGATGCCAAGGGTCTCAAGGTGCGCGGCGGCTCTCGCGAGATGGACATGGTGCTGCAGACCGCCGGCGCCTCGGTGCTGTCGGTGCCCTCGAACGAAATCTACGCAGCGATGCAGACGGGTGCCTGCGATGCCGGCATCACCTCCTCGACCAGCCTGATCTCGTTCCGCCTCGAAGAGGTCGCGAAATCGCTGACCTCGGGCGCAGGCGCGTCCTACTGGTTCATGCTCGAGCCGCTGATGATGTCGAAGGCGATCTTCGACAAGCTGCCGAAAAACCAGCAGGACGTCCTGCTCGCAGTCGGCACCGAGCTCGAAGCCTTCGGCCGCAAGGGCGCGCAGGACGACGACGTCGAGGTCGCCAAGGTCTACGAAAAGGCCGGCGCCAAGGTCTCGGTGCTCGATGCCGCGACCGTCGGCAAGTGGCGTGACATCGCCCGCGACACCGCCTGGAAGGACTACGGCGCCAAGACCGCGACCTCGGCCAACCTGCTCAAGCTCGCGACCGACGTCGCCGCATGAGCCACGGTCCGCTTCCGGATCGTGACGACCAGGCAAACGCTGCCGCAAGCACCGGCCTTGCGGCGGCGATCGATCGCGGTCTCGCCATCCTCAACAACATCATCGTCGTGTTCGCCGCGATTGCGCTGATCGCCGCCTGCGCCATCCTGAGCTATAGCGTGCTGAGCCGCGCCTTGTTCAAGGCTGCCAATTACTGGCAGGACGAGGCCGCGGTGTTCCTGCTGGTCGGCGCGACTTTCATGACGGCCGCCTACGTGCAGCAGAACCGCGGTCACATCGGCATCGAGGCCTTCGTCGGCCTGCTCTCGCCGCTGGCGAACCGGATCAGGCTCTGGCTGGTCGACGCCGTGACGCTTCTGTTCTGCGCTTTCTTCGCCTGGAAGTCCTGGACGCTGGCGCATGAAGCCTATGTCGACGGCCAAGTCTCGAACTCGATGTGGTCGCCGCCGCTGGCCATCCCCTATTCGCTGATGGCGTTCGGCATGAGCCTGCTCTGCGTCCAGATCCTCGTGCAGCTTGCGCTGCCTTTCGCTGGAGCCAGGCGTTCATGAGCGTTTTCGGTATCGGCCTCGCCTACGGGATCGCGACGTTGGTCGTGATGTTTTCGGGCATGCCGATTGCGTTCGCGCTCGGCGCGGTCGCGGTCGTGTTCATGGGCATCTACATGCCCGCCGCCTCTCTCGATACGGTGACGCAGAACGTCTACGAGGAAATGGCCTCGATCACGCTGCTGTCGATCCCGCTCTTCATCCTGAAGGGCGCCGCGATCGGCAAGTCGCGCGCGGGCCAGGATCTCTACTCGGCTCTGCACGCCTGGCTGCACCGCGTCCCCGGCGGCCTCGGGGTCGCCAACGTGTTCGCCTGCGCGCTGTTTGCGGCGATGGCGGGCTCCTCTCCCGCGACCTGCTCGGCAATCGGCTCGGCCGGCATCCCCGAGATGCGCAAGCGCGGCTATTCCGGCGGTTTTGCCGCCGGCATCATCGCCGCCGGCGGCACGCTCGGCATTCTGCTGCCGCCGTCGATCACCATGATCCTGTTTGCCGTCGCCGCCGAAAAATCACTGGGACGGCTGTTCCTCGCCGGCATCGGACCCGGCCTGCTGCTGGTCTCGCTGTTCGGCATCTACGCCGTGATCCGCTTCCGCCAGGAATATGCCGCGGCCGAAGCGATCTACAAGAACGGCGGCCCGGAAGCTGCGATCCTCGCCCGTGACGAATACACGCTCGCGGAACGCTTCAGCGTGCTGCCCCGCGTGATCCCCTTCGTGCTGCTGCTCACCGGCGTCATGATCGCGCTCTATGGCGGCTACGCCACGCCGTCGGAGACTGCCGGCCTCGGCGGCCTCTTGGCGCTGGCATTGATCGCAGCGATCTACAGCGTATGGCGGCCGAGCGACCTCGCCCCGATCCTGAAATCGACGATCCGGGAATCGACCATGCTGATGATGATCATCGGCATGTCGCTGCTCTACTCCTACGTGATGAGCTATCTCCACATCTCGCAATCGGCCGCTGAATCCGTCGTCGCGATGCACCTGCCGCGCTGGGGCCTCTTGTTCGCGATCCTCGTCATGGTCGTCGTGCTCGGCTTCTTCCTGCCGCCGGTCTCGATCATTCTCATGACCGCGCCGATCATCCTGCCGCCACTCCGCGCAGCGAACTTCGATATCATCTGGTTCGGCGTCGTCATGACCATCGTGATGGAGATGGGGTTGATCCATCCACCCGTCGGCCTCAACATCTTCGTCATCCGCAACGTCGCGCCGGATATTCCCCTGCGCGAGGTGATCTGGGGCACCTTGCCGTTCGTGCTCTTGATGATGCTCGCGGTGCTGCTGCTGTGCTTTGTGCCGGGCATCTCGACCGCGCTGCCGGACCTGGTGATGGGGCCGGACGGGAGCAGGTAGCGGCAAGCGCAATTGCTGTAGGGTGGGCAAAGGCGCGCAGCGCCGTGCCCACCATCTCTCCTTGATTCCGCGAAAAGTGGTGGGCACGCTTCGCTTTGCCCACCCTACCAGCGCGTCGATTACGACTCGCTCTTCCGCCGCCCCTTCGGCGCGATCGTGCTGCCACCGACCACCTGCAACAGATCCTTACGCACGGCTTCGATGTGCCGCTCCAAAAACCGGCAGGCTTCCTCGACCTTCTGCGCGCGACAGAGCGCGATCAGATGGGCGTGCTCCTTCTCGGCGGTCCCCATCGCCTTGGTGTTGGAGAGCTGAAGGCGCGTGTAGCGGTCGCTGGTCTGGAGCAGTGACAGCACGATCGCGCGGGTGCGTGGCTGCGGGGCATGCATATAAAGCGCCAGATGGAAGTCGGCGTTGAGCTGGCCCCAGTCGCTGACATTCTTGGCCTTGATGGCCTTCTCGAATTGCCTGTGGATGTCATCGAGCGCGTCGAAATCGTCCGCGGAGAAATGCGGCGCCGACTGCGCCAGGAGGCGCGGCTCCAGGATGCGGCGCAGGTCGAATACGTCGTTGATCTCCTCCAGCGACAGCTCGGAGACGATGGCGCCCTTCTGCGGCACGATCCGCACCAGCCCCTCGGCCTCGAGCTGGAACAGCGCCTCGCGCACCGGAATGCGGCTGACGCCATAGGTCTCACCAAGCGCATCCTGCCGCAGCTGCGATCCGGCCGGATAGCTGCCGTCGAGGATCGCCTGCCGGAGCTGGTCGACGATCGCAGCCGACAGGGTGCGATGCTTCAGAGGCACTTTCATCCGATCTTCCGTCCCTCTCCGACTCGGCCGGCCGGAACGGTCCCTGTCTTGCATGTTGAGGTCATCTCGTCCCCGCAAAAAGTGCGGGCACGCCTTCGACGCAGCCCGCAATTCCATTTGACAGCTAAAATGTATAAATTATACATTCGGCTATCGCACGACAAATCTTGCGGGCAATGGGGCCTCTTCATGATCGAGCAGACGATGCCGGCTACGCGCGCGTTCAGCGTTCGACGCATGGTCGTCCGCGCTTCCAGCGCCCTGCTCGCCGTCGAGCGCATCGCATTGATGGGCCTGATGTACCTGCTCACCGGCCTGATCCTGGTCAACGTCGTCACCCGCTACTCGCATTTCCCGATCTACTGGATCGACGAGTCCGCGGTCTATTGCGTGGTCTGGCTGACATTCGTCGGCGCCTCCGCGATGACGCGGCTGCGGCTCGATTTCGCGGTGACGATGCTGACGGAACGTCTTTCGCTCCGCGCCCAGAAGATCGCGAAGGTGATCTCGACCGGCCTCGTCGTGGTGTTCGGCCTCGCGCTGATCGTCACCTGCGTGCTCTGGATGGACCCGATTGGCCTCGCCCGCGCCGGCTTCGACGGCCGCAAGCTCGCGGCCAACACCTTCAATTTCCTCTACACGGAGCATACCCAGACGCTGAACTGGCCGACCTGGGTGCTCTATCTGACGCTGCCGATTTTCGCGGTCTCGATGACCGTGCACGGCCTCGCCAATCTGCTGGAAGATCTCGAGCTGGTCCCGCGCACGGCGCCGAAGGGCTTTGCGCTCTCCGAGCTCGACGGGGTCAACTGATGATCACGTCGGCAGCCTTCCTCGCCATCATGCTGGTCGGCGTGCCGATCGGCCTCTGCCTGTGCCTTGCGGGCCTCGTCTACATCGCGGCGTCCGGCAATCCGGTGCTGTTCCAGTCCTATCCTCTCCAGCTGTTCGGCGGCGTCGACAGCTACGGCTTGATCGCCATCCCGCTCTTTATCCTGATCGGCGAGATCATGAACGGCGGCGGCATCACGCGGCGCATCGTCGACATGGCGATGGCCTTCGTCGGCTCGCTCAAGGGCGGGCTCGCCTACGTCAACATCCTCGCCAACATGTTCATCTCCTCGATCCTGGGATCTGCGACCGCACAGGTTGCGATCATGGCCCAGATCATGGTCCCGGAGATGGAGAAGAAGGGCTACGATAAGACGTTTGCAGCGGGACTGACCGCCTATGGCGGCATGCTCGGTCCGATCATTCCGCCGTCAGTGATGTTCGTGGTCTACAGCGTGCTCGCGCAGGTCTCGGTCAGCGACATGCTGATCGCCGGCATCGTGCCCGGCGTCATCCTCACGGTGATGTTCTGCGTCGTCATCGCGCTGATGGGATACGTCTACAACTATCCGCGGGCGGACTATCAGACGCCGCGCCAGCGCGTCATGACGATCCTGCGGACCTCGCCGACGCTGCTGATCCCGATCGTCATCGTCGGCACCATCTTGGGCGGCCTCGCCAACGCGACGGAATCCGCCGCTGTGGGCGCGGTCGCCGCGGCCCTGGTCGGAAAATACTGGACCAGGGAATTCGAATTCTCGCAGCTGCCGCAGATGATGCTGCGAAGCGCGATCTATTCGGCAATCGTGCTGTTCCTGGTGGCCGCCGCGGCGGTGTTCTCCTGGGTGCTGATCTTCGGCAAGGTGCCGCAGGAAACCGCGGCCTGGATCCAGACGGCCGCCAAGGACCCGATTAGCTTCATGCTGATCTGCAACGTCATCCTGCTGGTGATCGGCACGGTGATCGACGGCATTCCCGGCCTGATCATGACGGTGCCGATCCTGCTGCCGGTCGCAACCGACGTCTATCACATCGATCCCAGGCATTTCGGCGTCGTGGTGGTGATCAACCTCGTGCTCGGCCTGCTGTCGCCGCCGGTCGGGCTCTGCTTCTTCGTCGCGGCCGCCGTCACCGGCGCCAAGCCCGGCAAGATGTTCATGGTGACGCTGCCCTTCTTCGTCATCTCCTGCGTCCTGCTGGTGCTGCTCTCGCTCTATCCGTCGCTCTCGCTGATCCTCATCAAATAGGCCCGTCCAAAAGGAAGCCCGAACATGCCGCTTTCACGCCGCCGCTTTCTCGCAGCCAGCGCCGCCGCATCGGTGTTTGCGCCGTCGTTGGCGCTCGCCCAGGCCAAGGAATTCCGTCTCGGCCTGATCACGCCGAACGGCCATTCCTGGAACAAGGCTGCGCTCAAATTCGGTGAAGATCTCAAGGCGGCTACCAACGGCCGCCTGACCCTGACCGTGTTTCACTCCGGCCAACTCGGCAACGAGCCCGCGATGATGCAACAGTTGCAGTCCGGCGCCCTCGACATGGGCTTCATCCAGGCCGCAGAGCTCGGCTCGCGCGTGCCGCATATCGCCGCGATCAACGCGCCCTACATCGTCCGCTCGACGCCCGCGGTCGCGAAATTCGTGCGGCATCCGGCGGCGGTGAAGCTGTTCGAGGTGCTGCCGCAGGAGACCGGAACGATCGGGCTCGGCTGGGGAATCACCGGCATGCGCGCGGTCTTCTCCTCCAAGGATCTGAACTCGCTCGCCGATATCAAGGGCATGAAGCTGCGCATCAATCCGACGCCGGTCTATCGCGATTTCTATTCCTCGCTCGGCGCCGCGCCAACGCCGATCCCGACGCCGCAGGTATTCGATGCGATGGCCAACGGTCAGGTCGACGGCCTCGAGGCGGACCTCGAATTCTCCTGGAACCAGCGCTTCGACAAGGTGTCGAAGGTGATCCTGCAGATGAACGCCGTCTTCATGCCGATGGCCGCAGTGGTCTCGGGCCGGGTCTGGCAGTCGCTCCCCGCCGCCGACCGCGAGCTGATCGCCAAGACCGTCAAGTCGACGCTGGATGCGCAGATCGACGAGTTGGTCTCCAACGAGCCCGCACTGATCGAGAATTTCCGCAACGCCCCGATCCCGATCCGCCAGGTGCCGGCCGGCGATACCGAAGCTGTCATTGCCGAGTTCGACAAGATCTGGCTGCCCAAGGCACCTGTCCTCGCCGAGCTGCGCAAGGTCGGCGCCACGCTCTGATCTCACCCGCCATTCCGTTCAAAACACCCGGCGGATCCAGCCCCCGCCGGCAAAATCCACTCGGAGTAAAACCATGAGCCGCCGTGTTTCCTGGGAAGGCGTCTTCCCGGCCGTCACCACGCAATTCCACGACGATCTCTCGCTCGACATCGACGCGACCGCAAAGGTGATGGACGGGCTGATCCGTGACGGCGTCTCCGGCCTGATCGTCTGCGGCTCAGTCGGCGAGAACACGTCGCTGGAGCGCAAGGAGAAGGTCGCGATCATGGAGACGGCGAAGTCCGTCGCGGCTGGCCGTGTGCCCGTGCTGTGCGGTATCGCCGAATTCACCACGGCCTTCGCCGTTGAAACTGCGAAAGAGGCCGCGCGCGTCGGCATCGACGGCGTGATGGTGATGCCGGCCCTGGTCTATTCGTCCAAGCCGCACGAGACCGCCGCGCATTTCCGCGCCGTCGCCACCGCGACGGACCTGCCGGTGATGCTCTACAACAATCCGCCGATCTACAAGAACGACGTCACCCCCGACATCCTGGCCACGCTCGCCGATGTCGAGACCGTCGTCTGCTTCAAGGATTCCTCCGGCGACACAAGGCGCTTCATCGACACCAGGAACATGGTCGGCGATCGCTTCGTGCTGTTCGCCGGCCTCGACGACGTCATCGTCGAGAGCATCGCCATGGGCGCTGTGGGGTGGGTCTCCGGCATGTCCAACGCCTTCCCGCGCGAAGGCGAGACGCTGTTTCGCCTGGCCAAGGCAGGACGCCTTGCCGAGGCGATGCCACTCTACGAATGGTTCATGCCGCTCTTGCATCTCGATGCGCGCCCGGACCTCGTCCAGTGCATCAAGCTGTGCGAGCACATCATGGGCCGCGGCACCGCGCTGACCCGCCCGCCCCGCCTGGCTCTGCTGCCGCAGGAGAAGGCCGAGGTCGAGGCGATGATGGCCAAGGCACTCAGGAGCCGGCCGCGCCTGCCGGATGTCGGGCTGAAGGCAGCCTGATCCCACGCAAGCTCTCTCCGTCGTCATTGCGAGGAGCCCTTGCGACGAAGCAATCCAGACTTTTCCCGCAGAGGGACTCTGGATTGCTTCGCTGCGCTCGCAATGACGGAGAACTAGGAGCTGGCGCGCCTCTTCTTCGCGTTCAGCGCGGATGCCACACGGCTGACAGGCGGCTTGCCCAGCAGACCGCTGATCTCGTTCGTCGCTGCCAATAGCTTCGCCATGTCGACGCCTGTTCTGATTCCCATACCCTCGAGCATATAGACGACGTCCTCGGTCGCGACATTGCCGGTCGCGCCCGGCGCGTAGGGACAACCGCCGAGGCCGCCGGCGGCGGCGTCGATGACGCGGACGCCCTGCTCCATCCCCGCATAGAGATTGGCGAGCGCCTGGCCGTAGGTGTCGTGGAAATGCATCGCGAGATTGGCGGGAGGGATGTTGGCGCTGACCGCCCGCAGCATCTCTTTGGCTTTGGCCGGCGTGCCGACGCCGATGGTGTCGCCGAGCGAGATCTCGTAGCAGCCGAGATCCCACAGCGTGCTGGCGAGATCGGCCACCGCCTTCGGCTTGATCTCGCCGTCGAACGGACAACCGAGCACGCAGGAGATGTAGCCGCGCACCTTGAGACCATCGGCCTTGGCGCGCGCCAGCACCGGCTTGAACCGTTCGATGGACTCCGCGACCGTGCAATTAATGTTGGCCCGCGAAAAGCCCTCGGAGGCCGCGGCGAACACCGAGACGATCTTGGCGCCAGCCGCGCGCGCGGCGTCATAGCCCTTCTCGTTTGGCACCAGCACGTGGAATTCGGCGCCGGTCAGGTGGGCAACGCCGCGCAGCACGGCGTCCGAGCTCGCCATCTGCGGGATCGCCTTGGGCGAGACGAAGGCGCCGACTTCGACCGTATTGAGGCCGGCCGCGACCAGCGCCTCGATGAAGGCGATCCGGGCCGCGACGCTGACCGCCGTCTTCTCGTTCTGCAGGCCGTCGCGTGGCCCCATTTCGATGATGCGGACCTGATCGCTCATCTCATTCTCCGGAAGGCTCGACCACGGCGAGCTCGACGCCCTCCTGGACGATGTCGCCGACCTTGCATTTGATGGACTTCAGCACGCCGGCATACGGCGCGCGCAGCGTCTGCTCCATCTTCATCACTTCCAGCGTCAGGATCGGCGCGCCCTTCTCGAGCTTGGCACCCTCCTCCGCCAGCACCGCGACGACGGTACCCGGCAAGGGCGCCGCGATCTTGTCCGCGCCGGCCTGCTCCTCGGTCTCGCCACCGAACGGATCGACCCAATGCAGGTCGAATCGCCCGTTGCGCGTGCGCAAATACAGCTCATGGCCGTCGATCACGGCCGCGACCGACGTTTTGACGCCGTCGAGCGTCAGATCGAAGCCGCCGTCCTTCACCACGATCGTGAACGCCAGCTCGCGCTCGCCGATCACCAGCGTGGACGGTCCGCTGCCGTAGTTGAGCGTGATCTTTTGCTCCGGTCCATGGCCGACGCGGAACGCAAAGCCGCGCTGGCGGCGGCCGACCGGTTGCCAGCCAAAGGTTTGCCAAGGCGAATTCGCTTCCGCCTGCGCGGCCTGCCGCTCGTTGTTGATCACGGCGGCCACCGCGGCACACAGCTCGAGCTCGCCCGGCGCCGGCGTGGCCTGCGTCAGCACCGCCAGCTCGCGTTCGATAAAGCCGGTATCGATCGCGTTCGCTCGCACCTTAGGATGCGTCATCAGCGCCGACAGGAACGGGATGTTGGTGCCGATCCCACGGACGTCGGACTCTTCCAGCCCGCGGTTCAGCCGCTCGATCGCGACATCCCGCGTCGGCGCCCAGGCGATCATCTTCGCTAGCATCGCATCATAGTACGGCGAGACGGCATCGCCCTCGCGATAGCCCGCGTCGATGCGTAGCCCCCCCGTTTCAGCGGGCAGACGCCAGGTGGATATCTTGCCCACCGACGGCATGAAGTTCTTGGTCGGGTTCTCCGCATAGACCCGCGCCTCCACGGCGTGGCCGTGAAGCTTGATCTCGTTCTGCTTCAGCGGCAGCGCTTCGCCGAAGGCGACGCGCAACTGCCACTCGACCAGGTCGATGCCGGTGATCAGCTCGGTCACGGGATGCTCGACCTGAAGGCGCGTGTTCATCTCGATGAAGAACACGTCCTTGCCATCGGAGACGAACTCGATGGTGCCAGCGCCGACATAGTTCACCGCGCCCGCTGCTTTTCGCGCGGCGGCACAGACCGTCTCGCGCTGGGCCGCATTGAGCGTCGGCGACGGCGCCTCCTCGATCACCTTCTGGTGGCGGCGCTGCAGTGTGCATTCGCGCTCGAACAGCGACAGCAGATTGCCGTGGCTGTCGCCGATCACCTGCACCTCGATATGCCGGGGATTGTCGACATATTTCTCGATCAGCATGCGGTCGTCGCCGAACGCGGCTTTTGCTTCCCGCTTCGCGCTGACAATCGCAGGCGCGAGTTCATCCGCCGAGCGAACGATGCGCATACCGCGGCCGCCGCCGCCGGCGGATGCCTTCACCAGAATGGGGAAACCGACCTTCTCGGCGGCCTTCGCAAGTGTCGCATCGTCCTGGGCCTCGCCGTGATAGCCGGGCACCAGCGGTACGCCGGCCTTTTCCATCAGCGCCTTGGAGCCGGACTTCGAGCCCATCGCGGTCATCATCGCCGCGGTCGGGCCGACGAAGACCAGGCCAGCGTCGAAACACGCCTGTGCGAATTCGGCATTCTCCGACAGGAAGCCATAGCCGGGATGTATCGCCTCCGCGCCGGTCTTGCGCGCGGCTTCGATCAGCCGCTCGACGTTGAGGTAGCTGTCGCGGGCACGTGCGGGGCCGAGCAGCACGGCCTCGTCGGCGAGCGCGACATGCATCGCGTCACGGTCCGCCTCGGAATAGACTGCGACCGTGCGCAGGCCCATGGCGCGCGCGGTGCGGATGACGCGGCAGGCGATCTCGCCACGGTTGGCGATCAGGAGGGTGCGAAAACGGCGGTAGAGCTTTGAGCGGTCCATCGCATCACATCCTGAACAGGCCGAATTTCGTCGGCTCGATCGGCGCATTCGACGCCGCCGAGAGTCCGAGGCCGAGCACCAGCCTTGTATCGGCCGGGTCGATCACGCCGTCGTCCCAGAGCCGCGCGGTCGCGTAATACGGGTGCCCCTGGCTCTCATATTGCGCGCGGATCGGCTCGCGGAATTTATCCTCGTCTTCTTTCGACCAGCTGTCGCCCTTGGCCTCGATATTGTCGCGGCGGACCTGGCTCAGCACCATCGAGGCCTGCTCGCCGCCCATCACCGAGATGCGCGCGTTCGGCCACATCCACAGGAAGCGTGGTGAGTAGGCGCGTCCGCACATACCGTAATTGCCGGCGCCGTAGGACCCGCCGATCACCACGGTGAATTTCGGCACAGAGGCGGTCGCCACCGCCGTCACCAGCTTGGCGCCATCACGCGCGATGCCGCCGGCTTCGTATTTCTTGCCGACCATGAAGCCCGTGATGTTCTGCAGGAACACCAGCGGAATGCCGCGCTGGCAGCACAGCTCGATGAAATGCGCCCCCTTCAGCGAGCTCTCGCTGAACAAGATGCCGTTGTTGGCGATGATGCCGACCGGAAAACCCCAGATGTGGGCGAAGCCGCACACCAGCGTCGTGCCGTAGAGCTTCTTGAACTCGTCGAACTCGGAACCATCAACGACGCGCGCAATGATGTCGCGCACGTCGAACGGCTTGCGCCCGTCGACGGGCACCACGCCGTAGATCTCCTCCGCCGCGAACAAGGGATCACGCGGCGGATGCATGTTGAGGTTCGGTCGCACGGATGGCTTCAGCGTGCCGACGATGCGGCGGGCGATGCCGATCGCGTGGGCGTCGTTTTGGGCGTAATGATCGGTCACGCCCGATTGCCGCGAATGCACGTCGGCGCCACCGAGCTCCTCTGCGGTCACCACTTCGCCCGTCGCCGCCTTCACCAGCGGCGGCCCGCCGAGAAAGATCGTGCCTTGATTGCGCACGATGATGCTCTCATCCGACATCGCGGGGACATAGGCGCCGCCGGCGGTGCAGGAGCCCATCACGATGGCGATCTGCGGGATTCCTTGCGAGGACATCTGGGCCTGGTTGTAGAAGATGCGGCCAAAGTGACGCTCGTCCGGAAAGATCTCGTCCTGCAGCGGCAGGAAGGCGCCGCCGGAATCGACCATGTAGACGCAGGGAAGATTGTTCTGCCGCGCCACGTCCTGCGCGCGCAGATGCTTCTTCACGGTCATGGGATAATAGGTGCCGCCCTTGATGGTGGCGTCGTTGGCGACGATCACGCATTCGCGGCCCGCGATGCGCCCGACCCCGGTGACGACGCTCGCCGAATGCACGTCGCCGCCATAGAGGCCATAGGCCGCGAGCGGCGACAGCTCCATGAAGGCGGTGCCGGGATCGACCAAGAGGTCGACGCGCTCGCGCGCCAGCATCTTGCCGCGTGAGGTGTGGCGGTTGCGCGAGACCTCACCGCCGCCGCCGGCGACCTGGCTCAGCTTTTCGCGCAGATCCGCGACGAGGGTGCGCATGGCCTCGGAATTGCGCGCAAAGTCCGACGAAGACGTATCGATGCTGGAATGGAGCGGCATGTTGATTCCAATTGCGTGAAGGTTTTAAGCCGTCTCAGCCATCAATTCGCGACCGATCAGCATGCGCCGGACCTCCGAGGTGCCGGCGCCGATCTCGTAGAGCTTTGCATCGCGCCACAGGCGTCCGACCGGAAATTCGGAGGTGTAGCCGACCCCGCCCAGCGCCTGAATCGCCTCACCCGCCATCCACGTCGCCTTCTCGGCGGAATAGAGGATCGCAGCGGCGGCGTCCTTGCGCAAGCTGCGCGCGTGATCGGCGCGGTCGCAGGCACGCCCCACGGCATAGACATAGGCGCGCGTGGCCTGCCAGGTCGCGTACATGTCGGCAAGCTTGCCCTGCATGAGCTGGAAGTCGCCGATCGGCTGCCCGAACTGCTTGCGCTCGTGCATGTAGGGCACCACCGCGTCCATGCAGGCCGCCATGATCCCGAGCGGACCGCCCGAAAGGACCGTGCGCTCATAGTCGAGGCCGGACATCAGCACCCTGACGCCCTCGCCGACCTTGCCGAGCACGTTCTCCTCCGGCACCTCGCATTCGTCGAAGAACAGCGGATAGGTGTTGGAGCCGCGCATGCCGAGCTTGTCCAGATGCTGGCCGTGGGTGAAGCCCTCGGCCCCCTTCTCGACCAGGAAGGCGGTCATGCCGCGCGGGCCCGCTTCCGGATCGGTCTTGGCATAGACCACCAGCACGTCGGCATCGCCGCCATTGGTGATCCACATCTTCGAGCCGTTGAGCACGTAACGGTCGCCGCGCTTGTCGGCGCGCAGCTTCATCGAGACGACGTCCGAGCCGGCGCCGGGCTCGGACATCGCGAGCGCGCCGACAAACTCGCCGGAGATCAGCTTTGGCAGATAGCGCTCGCGCTGCGCATCATTGCCGTTGCGGCGGATCTGGTTGACGCAGAGGTTGGAGTGCGCGCCGTAGGAGAGCCCGACCGCGGCCGAGCCGCGCGAAATCTCCTCCATCGCGACGATGTGGGCGAGATAGCCCATGTTGGAGCCGCCATATTGCTCCGGCGCGGTCATGCCAAGAAGGCCGAGGTCGCCGAAGCGCTTCCAGAGGTCCGCCGGGAATAGATTGGCTTTCTCGATCTCGGCGGCACGCGGGGCGATCTCCGCCTCCACGAAGGCGCGCAGCGTGTCGCGCAACATGCTGATGTCTTCGCCCAGATCGAAATCGATGCTCGGGATATTCAAGGCGATTCCTCCCTCTTTTGGGGACCGAACCTAGCGGCATCGGGGCCCTTCTGCGGTCGAAAAGGTTGCATTTTCCGCCAAACTTGGCGAGGATTTTCCCAGAGGATGTCCGATGCCTTTTCAAGTCGCAACCGCGATCCCGCGCCGTGCCGTGACCCCGGCCGCCTTCGTCCGCGGCGTCGTTGCCGCTTACGAACGCTACGGCCGCGATCCAACCGAGGCACTGATCCGGGGTCAAGTAACGCCAGACCTTGTCAATTCTCCGGAAGGGCGGGTCACGGCCGGCCAGTTCGAGGCGCTGGCGGGCCACGCCATGCGCGAGCTCGACGACGAGGCGCTCGGCTGGTTCTCGCGGCGGCTGTCCTTCGGCACCTACGGCATGCTGTGCCGCGCCTCGATCACCGCCCCGACGTTGGAGGTCGCGCTCAAGCGCTGGTGCCGGCACCATCGCCTGCTCACCGAGGACGTGCTGCTCGATCTCGCGGTCGGGGAGGAAACCGCGGTTGTGTCCATCCGCGAACAGCGCGACCTCGGACCTCTGCGCGAATTCTGCCTGGTCACCCTGCTCCGCTATGTCCTGGGCTTTTCCTGCTGGGCTGTGGATTCCAGGATCGCGCTCCGCGCAGCGGAATTTCCGCACCCCCAGCCCGGCCATGTCTCGGTCTATCCGACCATTTTTTGCCGAAACATTCGCTTCGATGCGGACCGTGCTTCCATCACCTTCGACAAGCATTACCTGTCGCTGCCGCTCACCCGCAGCGCGGCGGACCTCGACAACATGCTCAAGGGCGCGCTGCGGCTGACCGTGCTGCCCTATCGGCGCGACCGGCTCCTGGTCGAGCGCGTTCGCCGCGTGCTCCGCAATGCGCGCGGACGCAGTCTCGGAGCCGAGGATGTCGCAAGCGAGCTGGCACTCTCCACCCGCACCATGCATCGGCGCCTGCGCGATGAAGCGACCTCGCTGCGCGACCTCAAGGAAGAGGCGAAATTCGAGCTCGCGAAGCAGGAGCTGATGCGTGGTCGTAACCCGATCAAGCGGATCGCCGAGATCGCGGGCTTCCGCAACGAGAAGAGCTTTTCCCGCGCCTTCCGCACCTGGGCCGGCGCCTCACCGCGCGAGTTTCGCGGCAGGTATCGCTGACGCGCGGGCTGTCATGCTGTTGCGGCCTCCCAGATCCAACTCGGAGGCCGCAACATTTCGAAACCGGTCTCGATCAGTTCGAGTTGGTCTGCCCACCCGGGCGAAGCTTGGTGCGCGACTGCGTCTGCTTCGGCTGGAAGGCAAGCGCGTCGGTCGAAGTCTTCGCGCCGCCGCTCTGCGAGCACGAGCCGCCGATCCCGCCGGCCGCGGCCCGGCAGGCCTCCATCGTCGGATAGCCGCAGCCGTGTGCGGCCTGGGCGCCATTGGTAATGCAGTAGTCTTCTGCCTGGGCAGCCGGCGCGGTCATCATGAGAAACGCAGATGCAAACAGCGTCGCAGCGGATGCGACGAACGTCTTCGAGGTCGGGGTCATGTTGTCTTTTCCTGCTTCAGGGTCCCACAAAAGAGGCCTCGGCATGCGACGCAGGCTGAGGTTCACAGCTCGCATGTAGGCTGGCGCCAGGAACCGGCAATCACGGCTCGGCGCATTGCAGAACTTCCCAAATCACATGTCACAGTTAGGTGAGTTACTTAGCTTCTTATCCGTCTTATCCGAACGCCTTGGCCCCGTCCCCGCCGAACTATCCTGCCGCCACGATCTCCTGCAACGGCAGCGGCACGTCCTTCGCCACGCCCAACACCGGGAAGCTGCGGACGTTCTTCACGTTCGGCATCGCTGCGAAATGCAGGAGCTGCTGGCGCATGCTCTCGACGCTCGGCGCCACGCATTTGAGGAGATAGTCGGTGTCGCCCGAAATCCGCCAGCACTGCTGGATGCGCGGGATTGCGGCGATCGAGCTCTCGAACGCCGCCAGCACCGGCTGGGCCTGGCTGCCGAGCTGGATCGAGACGAACGACACCACCTCGTAGCCGAGCAGCCGCTCGTCGATGACGGCGCGCACCGCCCGGATCACGCCGCGGCTGAACAGCGATTTCAGCCGCCTCACGCAGTTGGGCCCGGACACCCCGACGCGCAGCGCCAGCTCGTTGTTGCGAACCCGCCCGTCCTGCTGCAATTCGGAGAGTATCTTCAGATCGACGCCGTCGAGCTGGTCACGCCCCGCCATAGCCCACCTCGTCATGGTCGTCTCATGCGAGGCAGCGAAGCACGGGGCGGAATGGCTGCCAAGGGCAGGACCATGGGAAGAACCGGCGTGATTGACCGAGCTTGTCCCGGCCGTCCGCGGCTTTTCACGCGGAGGCTAAAACGTAGATGCCCGGGACCCGGCTCCGCCAAGGCTTCGCCGGGCATTCGGTGTTGGGCCGGCGAAGCTTCAGCGAAGACGGCAAGCCCGGGCACGACGAGAGTCTCGAAGCGTGGCCCGCTTTCAATGCGTCCAGGGCTCGCCGCGGCGGAACGAGAAATTGTCCGCATAGGCGACCGGGCGGCGCACCGATTCCTTCGGCTCGATCACCTGGTAGGCGATGCCCTTGCGCTCGCAATAGGCGACCGCCTCTTCCTTGCTGTGGAAGTGCAGCGTGATCTGCTGCTTCATGTCGCCGGACGAGGTCCAGCCCATCAGCGGCTCGACCGCGCGCGGCTGCTCGGGCTCATAGTCGAGCTGCCATTCCTTGGTCTTGGACCGGCCGGATTGCATCGCGTTCTTGGCGGGCTTGAAAATGCGTGCGGTCATGGATGGTCCGGGCCTCTTGTTCGTCTTTTCGTTCGATTTCGATGCGTCACGGTAGCAGTTGGTGGAAACCGCGGGCATAGTATAGAGACACCTTTTGGGAACTGATCGGTGATTCCGGCCCCCGGGATGGCTCGCCGATGGGTATAATCATTATGCTGCATCGTGACAATTGCGTACCCGCCTTCCGCGCCGGGGTCTCGCCCGGCGGCCCTGCTTCGTTGACATCTCCCTGTCCGTCCCCTCCGAAAGCTCCCGTCGCATGTCCTTCCTGAACATCAACGCCACGCTCCCCGAGAAGGGCCGTGACCTCAGGCTCGACCTGTTTCGCGGCATTGCGAACTGGGCGATCTTCCTCGACCATATCCCCGACAACGTGGTGAACTGGATCACCACCCGCAATTACGGCTTTTCCGACGCCGCCGATCTGTTCGTCTTCATCTCCGGCTACACCGCCTCCTTCGTCTATGCGCGGATGATGCTCGAGCGCGGCTTCCTGGTCGGCGCCACGAGGCTGACCAAGCGGGTCTGGCAGCTCTACGTCGCCCACATCATCCTGTTCGTGATCTACATCGCCTCGATCAGCTATCTGGCGTTGCGCTTCGGCGATTCCGAGATGATCAACGAGTTCAACGTCGCCGGCCTGGTCGACAACGCCACCGAGACGCTGCGCCAGGGCCTGTTCCTGCGCTTCAAGCCACTCAATCTCGACGTGCTGCCACTCTATATCGTGTTGATGGGACTGTTTCCGCCGGTGCTCTGGTTCATGCTGCGCAAGCCGGACCTGACGATGGCACTGTCCATCGTGCTGTGGCTGACGGCGCGCCATTTCGGTTTGAACCTGAACGCCTATCCGGCCGGACAGTGGTACTTCAACCCGTATGCCTGGCAGGTGCTGTTCGTGTTCGGCGCCTGGTGCGCCCTGGGCGGCGCGCGGCGCTCGATGGCGCTGATCAATGCGCCGGTCACGCTCTGGCTCTGTCTCGGTTACATGCTGTTCGCGCTGGTCATGACCATGGCTGGTCGTTTCCCAACCATCGGCGGCATGTTCCCGGAATGGCTATTCTCGGCGTTCAACCCGAACGACAAGACCAACCTCGCGCCCTACCGCTTCATCCATTTCGTCGTGATCGTGATCCTGGTGATCCGCTTCGTGCCGAAGGACTGGCCGGGCCTGGAATGGAAAGGGTTCGACCCCATCATCGTGTGCGGCCAGCAGTCGCTCGCCGTGTTCTGCGTCGGCGTATTCCTGTCCTTCGTCGGTCATTTCGAGCTGTCGATGAGCTCGGGCTCGCTGTTCGCGCAGATCTTCGTCAGCGTCGCCGGCATCGCGATCATGACGACGGTGGCCTATTACATCTCCTGGTCGAAGAAGCAGGACAAGCCGCTGAAGCCGCCGCCGCCCAAGCCTGCGGCCGCAAAGGCCGCTTGAAGGGCAGCAGCGATACCGCGCCGGATCCCAGCGACGCCGCGTCAGGCCGCCGCTTCGCTGTCGTACTCGGTGAACTTCTTGTAGATCCAGTCACGGCCGTCGTGGCGGCGCCAGACCTTGCCGTAAACCAGCTGCCCGTTGATCGAGCGGCGCGGCACGAACACGGTCCAGAGGTGCCAGATCTCGGTCCAGCTCGCCTGCGGACCGATGGTTCGGACGTTGCGATCGAAAGACATGATGCAGTACTCACGGGATACGAGCGCTGCGACGAACTGTGATGCCGTGTGAGCACGAATTTCAGGCAGCCATCGCAAGCCGGATCGATCTGATAACAGTCACGAAGGCGGCCGCAACAACCGCTCGCCCTTAACCTAACCGATCAACCTTACTTCCTGTGAGCGCGCGGTAAGACCGGTTGAAAGCGGTCGCCGATTTTCCTAGACTGTGTGTGATTTGAGAATGAGCGCGTCGTTTTGAGGACGCGCGGTTATTTCCAGGCTGACGCGAATTTTTGAAAACGATTGACGGGCGGGGGCCACCACGATGAATTTGCAATGTGCATGTCTGCGCCTGGCGCTGCGATCGACGCCGCCTGCTCTGCCGGCGAAGACGCCGGAGCAAGAGTCCCGGAAAGCCGCCAACGACAATCAGCTGGCCTGGCCGTTCCTGCCGTTTCCGTTCGGCTGGTACGCGACGAACTGATAGTCGGAAAAGCGTAACGCCGCGCAAGCGGAATATCATCGCTTGGCGGCGTCCGTTAGGCATTGGGCGCTGAAATCCCCCAACACCTATATGTCTAGGGCGACGCCTAAAGGTTCGACAAAGTTTTACGATTTCCCCGCCGTCCGACCCGCCCAATGCCTTGAAAAATCGCGCAGAAGTCGCGTTGCGCGGGGAATGAGCGCCGAGGGTTTAGGAAGGCTTTGGCAGCTGCGGGCGTCGGCACGGAACGCGCCGTGTCGGCTTGGCCGGGATCGCCATGCTCGGCTGGAGCTGCGCTCGCCTAGCGCCTCGCCGATTGGCTGTTGTCTGAGGCGCGGTTCTGCCCACCTCGGGACTGGTCGGGGCAGCTGGATTCGAACCAACGACCTGCAGTACCCAAAACTGCCGCGCTACCAGGCTGCGCTATACCCCGAGTGTCCGGCGAGCCCCGTCGATACACGCTTCCCAAAGCGCCAGCAAGCCTTCCAAAGGCACCAGCAAGCTTCCCAAGAGACCGCCAGGACGGGGCAATAAGCCCCTTCCGCCTACTTGCTGCCGAACAGCGGGTGGCCGACGCGATCACCGGGGCGGATGCCGTATTTTTGCGCCGTTCCCGCCACCACCTCCAGAACAGCCCGCGCTGGCCCCTGGGACGAGATGATCCTGGTCGACAGCGGCTTGGTGTTCTCGGCGATGCGCAGGATGCGACCGTCGGCACGGATGAAGATCATGTCGAGCGAGACATAGGTGTTCTCCATCCACATCGACACCTCCTGCTCGGGATTGAAGTCGAACAGCATGCCTTTGCCGTCCGCCAGTTCTTTGCGGTACATCAGGCCGGTATGCTTCTCCTCCTCGGTGGTTGCCATTTCCACCAAGAACACCTGCACGCCGTTCCTGGTGACGATCTCGAGCGGCTGGAAGCTGGCGGCGCGGACGGGCGCGCTCGCAACGGCACAGCTGGCGATGACGAGGATGGCGGCAAGCCAGCCCTTCGCAACGGCGAAGACGGCCTTTCGATCGAAATTCATGGATGGCTCTCGAGGCGTGGGACTGGACCAGTCCTTACGTGGCGGTCGCCGGAAAAGCCAGAGGCGCGCCGGCCAGCCAGCGCGCCTCTGCTCACGATCGCGGGAATGGAGTTAGTGGGACGAGACCGGCGATCCCGTCTCGGGATGGATCTCGGCCGCCATCATGCCCTTGGAGCCGGGTCCGAAGCGGACCAGGACATACTGGCCGGGCCGCAACTCGGTCATGCCGAAGCGGCGCAGCGTCTCCATGTGCACGAAGATGTCGGGCGTGCCCTCGCCGCAGGTCAGGAAGCCGAAACCGCGCAGCCGGTTGAACCATTTGACCTGGGCCCGTTCCAGCCCGCTGGTCGCCGTGACCGTGACATGAGTGCGCGGCGGCAGCATCTGCGCCGGATGGATCGCAGTCGACTCGTCCATCGAGACGACGCGAAACGCCTGATAGCCCTTGGCGCGCTGGATGCACTCGACGACGATGCGGGCGCCCTCGTAGGCGGTCTGGAAGCCGTCGCGCCTAAGCACGGTAACGTGCAGGAGCACGTCGGGCCAGCCATTGTCGGGAACGATGAAGCCGTAGCCCTTTGAGGCGTCGAACCATTTGATGACGCCATGAACCTCGACGAGGTTGGCGCTGCTCTCACCAAGTCCGGTGAATGGACTGAGAGCGCTGTCGCGACCGCCACCGCCGTGTTCACCCACCGCGGGAACTCCGACCTTCTTGGACTCAAATCCGTCGGACGACCCCATAACCCCGGACCCCACACATGCCATGCAACCCGCCTGAATGGCGGCGCCGAATCACGCGTCTTTAGAGAATCTTCTCAACTCGACGCGACGCGAATCTTTCGACTCAAAAGATAACACTCCCGGTTGCGAGGCATAGACAAAAAAGAGATTCGGCGGAACCTATGAACAGCTTGCACAGCCGCGAATCAAATTGCTGCCTCAATTGCCGACAAAGGGTCCGAGCGTTTCGCCGATGTCGTGGCGGATCACGAGGTCGGCGATGTCGTCCTGCTCGGTGGGCTCGCGATTGACGATCACCAGACGTGCGCCTGATCTCTTCGCCATCATCGGAAAGCCCGCGGCCGGCCATACCACCAGCGAGGAACCGATCGCGATGAAGAGGTCGCAGTCTTGCGACAGTGCGGTCGCGCGCTGCATCTCGTCCTCGGGCATCATCTGGCCGAAGGAGATCGTGGCGGTCTTCACCGGCTCGTCGCACACCGTACAGTTGGGCGCGGCGCCCTCCTCGTCGAAGCGGCGCTTCACCCAATCAAGCGGATAGGCCTGCCCACATCCGATGCAGCGCGCATACGTGGTGTTGCCGTGAAGTTCGATGACGTGGTCGCTCGCGACGCCGGAGGCCTGGTGCAGATTGTCGATGTTCTGGGTGATGATCGCGGGAACCTTGCCCGCACGGTAGAGCGAGGCGAGCGCGCGATGGCCGCGGCCGGGCCTGGCCGCCGCAAAGACCTCCTCCATCGCGAAGCGCCGGCGCCAGGATTCGTCGCGCGCCTCCTGGCTGGCGACGAACTCGTCGAATGGGATCGGACGGTTGCGCGTCCAAATTCCGCCCGGCGAGCGGAAGTCGGGGATGCCGCACTCGGTCGAGATGCCGGCGCCGGTGAACGGCACGATCCGTTTGGCTTCGGCGATCATGTCGCCGAGACGCTCGACGCCGCTGCGAAGATCCGATGCAATCAACGCGGCCTCCCGTTTTGCTTTGCCGACTGGTTTGGCCGATTGGTTCTGCCGATCGGTTCTGCTGATTTGTTTTTGCGCTAGCTGCAACATGCGCAAGCGACAAGATTGTTGACGCGGTTATCCACTGCGGCGCACGACGTGGTCGGCAATTTTTTCCGACCCTCGCTTATCACAATCCTGCAATGTCTCCTCCCCATTGACGCCCCAATCAGAAGCGCCAATGCATGTGTTGACGCGACTCAACGTGATTGCGGCGGCAGTGCTTGAGTTCAGTAGGACACATACTCACGTGCAGAGGGGATTTGAAATGACCGAGGACGAACAACGTAAAATCCGCGAACGCGAAGAGATCGCCGCCCGTGTCGCCGCCTTCCGTGCCACCCAGGAAAAATTCAAGCGCGAGCGTGACGAGTATTTCGTGTCGACGCTCGACAACGCGCGCAAGGTGGAGCGGCCCTCGCTCTGGCCGTAACGACACCGGATCACCGAGCATGAAAAAAGCCCGGAGCGTTGCTCCGGGCTTTTCATTTGGTCAGCCGTTACCAGTGACGGTAATAATGGTGGCGGCGGTAATACGGTCCATCGCCGTAATAGGCGTACGGACCGGGGCCGTAAGCATAGGCGGGGCCGCCATAGTAGCCATACCCCGGGCCGTAGCCGTAGCCATAAGGATGGGACGCGGCGACGGCGCCCGCGGTGATGGCGCCGGCGGCGAGGCCGAATGCGAGGCCCGGACCGATGCCGCGGCCGCGCGCCTCGGCAGGCGCAGGCGCCGCGACCGCGGTCACGCCGACGGCCGCAACGGTAGCCAGAACTGCCAGTGTCTTCCTCATCATGAATCTCCTCCTTCGTATCTCGCATAGACAACGCCGGCGCGTTACGATGGTTGCGCGCAAGGCTGTGGAACCGAGCTCGGATTAATTCCGCCACGCATGGAACAGCCGCGCGTTCCGCGAATTGTTTGTCCAAGTGCGGACGCCTCCGCCATCCGGTTGAGGCAACAGCACGAAGACCCCGTCAGCATCACCAATGCTGGCGGGGTTTTCAGTTTGACGGACGGCAAATTGGCAACGCAGCCCAATTGCTGCCAGCGGGGAGCGCCTAGGAGGATAAAGTGCCGATATCCAAATTGCTCGCCCGTATCCGCAGGCTGGTTCCCAGATCCGGCGATCAGCATTACGACGAGATCGTCCGCAGTTTCGGTATCGGCACGCTGCGCCCGCCGCCGACGCCAATGAGCGACGGCGAGTTGGCGCGGGCCATTGCCGAGTTCCTTAAGGAACAGCCGTCGAGCGAGTCCGTAGGCGCCCTCGGCCGGCGGCTCGACCCCACCACCCCGCTTTGAGGCGCCAGTCCGTCTTGTCCGGGAACATGCGCTTCGCGCGCACGTTGCCGTAGCCTTCAAGGAGAAAAGAGGCCGACATGCCCGTTTGGCTCGAAGTCCTGCTCAACCTGTCCGGTTATGCCGGTTTCGTGGCGCTCGCCTCACATGGCACCGCGTGTCCAGGGAATTGCGCCGACCATCAGATCTCCGGCGACGACCGTTAATTCGTGTGCGGTGGCTGGCCCGCCGTGCGCATCAGCCTGTCGGCCTTGACCGCGACAGGCGTGTCCTCGAGCTGTGGCCGCAGCGAGATGCTGATCACCACGAAAGCCAGGCAAAAAAGCGTGCCGACGATGGCGACGCGCCGGTAGGTGTGGCGGTCGCCCTGATAAAAGCTCGGTTCTGAAAAAGGTGTCATGAATTCGTTCTTGGCAAAATTGCTTGTTGGCCAAAGTCGCTTGTTGGCAAAGTCGTTTCCAGACGTCGCCAGACACACCTATCCCAAGCAGCGGCAAGCGCAACGCGATTGGACTTTTAACCTAACCGAATAGGGTTATCGGCTTCGCGGCAAGCTTCCGTTAGGAGTTCGCGAAGCGTCTCCAGAACTCAGCGAGCCGCTTCAAGCTCGCGCGAAAGCCGAGGCTGCGGAGCTTGTGGCGATCCGCCGTTCGGCTTTGTTCCAGCTTCACCTGCCTTTCGTTCTCGAAGAACGAATCGGAATCGCAGAAATCGGCGCGAAGCAAGTCTTAACACTTCGTTTGTGCGCAAACGATCGCATAATCGCCAACGATCGCGCGCTCACATCGCGTCTTCGGATTTAGATCGCGGTGGCACCTGCGGCACCGACGGCCTGCCTTTGCGCAAGCGCGGGTGCCGGTCGTACCAAAACACTTTTGCGATCTCGGCAAACATCTCGAGAAACCAGCACGCATCCATGTCGCGTCTCCCTCGCCTGATCTCGTAGCGAGGAGACGCGAACGGGACTGTGCCAAGCATCACGCCGGCTTGGTCAGGAGGGCGTGTCCCGCATCGACACAGAAGCCACGGCTTGTTCTGCATCCGACTCCATTTCGTTCGCAAAGAACGAATCGGAGTCGAGGAATCAGCGCAAAATGATTCCTAACGATCGGTGAAGGCAGGCGCGATGGCCTGTTATCATCGACGTAGTGCGACGCTCATCACGCCGCGCGCTTCACCGTCTCCTTCCCCGACAGATCCTTCTCCGAAAAGCATTCGAGGATCTGGATGCGGAGTTCTTCCGCGGCCGGACCTTCGAGCTTCCTGAGCTGATTCCAGAGCCTGATCACTTCGCGTTGTTTCTCGACAGTCATGGGCACCTCCCAAAAGACATTGGTCACCGCCAAAAGAGACGCCCACTAGAACAAAATAGGAACAAAAAGTCCAGCCCCTCCCCGCGAAATTCGCTCGCCACATCGCCTTGAGCCTTCCGCGCGCCGGCGCGGTTGCTTTTTGGGTTTTCAACCTTAAGTTCGAGAACGCGGCCGGCGGCGCGGCGCTGAAATCCCATCGCAGCCAGCCAGGAAGGCCCCGTGCGAAAGCGCGGGGTTTTTCTTTTGGGGAACGCGCCATTGCCCTGCCCGTTAGTCATTCCGGAGCGAGGACCGTGACCAGAAAATACTACGCCGTCGAAGTGGTGCGTCAGATCGAGGAGACCGTGGAGATCATGGTCGAAGCGCCGGATCAGACCGCCGCACATGATGCAGCGCTCGTGCACCTGAAGGCGCGCGGCTCCGAATATCAGTGGCTCAATCCCAAATGCGATCTCGTCGTTTGGCGCGAGCGCCAGGTCGATACGCCGGCGATCATCGACGTATCCGTGTCGCCGGACTAGCGGCCGGAACGAATTTTCCCGTCTCGCGTTGTCAGGTTGAATTCAGTGGTGCTGGCGGCATGTCGCGACGCGGCCGACCAGCTTGAAGAGCCCCGGTCCCCAAGACCGGGGTTTTTCTTTGAGGCGGCCGCACGGAGCGCCGCCATTCGAACGGGGGTCCGAACAGCAAAGCAGCCACCCGGGTGTCACGCCGGATGGCTGCTTTGAGAACTGTCGACGCTCGCCTCTGTCCGCCTGTTAGATCAGCAAAGTCAGACCGGCAAATTGTCGGTCATCCCGGGTGGGACTTCGCCTTGCTTGGTCCGCTCGGCGAGAAGCTCCTTTTCGGCCTCGTACCAGAAGGTGTCCATCGTACCCGCGGGCTCGCCGGCCTCCTTCCAGAGGTGATAAGCCCGATTTCGAATCTCTTCTTCGCTGAGACCAGTCATGTGATTTCTCCCTTTCGGAAGCAAAGCCTGACGACGCCCGAGAGTTCCTTACGAGAGTTCCTTACGAGAGTTCCTTATTGGTTCAGCACAAGCAAGCAGTCATTGCAGCACTCCGCGGCAGCATTCGCGAAAAGGAGCGTCCACAACGAAAAACGCGAGCCCTTGGCGAGCCCTTAGACGGAGTCCTTGGCCACCTTCAGCGGCGAGGCCTTCACCGACTTGCTCGCCGGCTTCGCGGCGAACTGCATCGGCTCCTTGGTGAAGGGATTGACGCCCATCCGGGCTTCGGTCGCCGGCTTGTTCACCACCGACATCTTCACGAAACCGGGAATGACGAACTCGCCGGACTCATTGAGCTCCTTGTAGCCGACCGTCGCCATGTACTCGATGACCGACTTCACGTCGTTCTTCGACAGCTGCGTGCCCTCGGCAATTGCATCGATCAACTGAGTCTTCGTCATCTTCGCCATGTCTGAATTTCCTTCTGTGCGCGCGAGCAAGCTTTGCTCAGGACGCGGTCCGACCGCGCAACGCGCTTCTGTTTCATGCCAACTTTCATGAAGTGACGGGGCTTAGAACCCATCGACGCCCAAAACGCAAGCAGGGGGTTCTGCGGAGGGCCGCACGCCCCGGCAAAGATGCCGCAGCTTGCGCCGTTTTCGCGTTGAACCATTTTCTCCCGGAGGCGTCTAACTCTTTGAAGTCCCCAAGCTTCACCCCCATCAGAGAGCCCCGCTTCCCCCAGGCGGGGCTTTCGCCTTTTCTGGGGACCCGGCCGCGCAACGCGGATCAGGCTGGACCCCGAGCTCTGCGCCCGGGCCACGAGATGACCGTCACAAGGCAGGTTCTCTTTTCCGGCCATCTCCTGCATAATGCGGCATGGCAAAAACAAAAGTGACCTTCAAAACCGTCCGCATTGCAGACAACGACTGGAAAATCCTGGCGGATTACCCGGACAGCGAACAGCGCGAAATCAAGGGCTTCACCAGCAAGGCAGACGCCGACGACTGGATCAACGGCGACCGCAAGATCGCGTGGCTCCGCTCCCAGGGATATGCCAAGTGACACGCGCATAAGTCACGCGCGCATCGTGTGACGCCCTTAGGGTATGAAGAGCGCGCTTCCTCCCTCCCCGCTCCATATGTTCTTTCCGTGCCGGCCCCTTGCCGAGCAGGCGGCAACGCCCGCGCGTCTATCAGACTGACGGGGGCGCCTGGTCGATAAACCTGCAGCTGGGCATGCGCCGTTGAGACTTCAGTAACCTAACGCCTCCAAGCTCCTCTCAGTATCGTTGCGTTGGAGTACCTCACAGTGCTGGATTTTAACGAGCTGCGTGAACTCGCGGCCGATGTTCGCGTGTTCGTCGAAATTGCCGAAGACAAGGCCGAAGCGCTTCGCGCCGTCATCACGGCTTATGACGTGGTGCTCGCGATCTTTCCATCCGGAGAGGGCATGGGCCTCCACGTCATCAAGGGCGGCGAGATCCTGGACAGGATTTCGAAATCACGAACCCATGCGAGCTACAGCCACACCGCCATTGCGGTTCCCGACCTGGAGCATGCGGAAGTGCTCAAGCACCTGACGGGCCCCGTCGACCAGCGGCTTGCGGCGTAGGGCGTTTTCAAGTTCGCGCGAAGAAAACGCGTCACAACAATCTGGAGCGGTTCTGAGGCAATCAGAACCGAAAGTACCCTCGTTGCAGACGAGAATTTTTGCACTCCGGAACGCCGAGTTTTAGGAACACGGCTTCTGCGCTCCCGTTGGCCCACACAACCAACCAGGAGTTTGAGATGAAGAAGCTCATCATTGCGACCGCCGCCCTCGGCCTCATGTGCGGCTCCGCCTTTGCGCAGAACCAGACGGGCCCTGCCCCGCAGTCCGACAACATGCAGAAGCCCGGCATGACGAACACGGACAAGGGCACGATGAGCAGCGGCACGACCGGCATGAGCCATGACGGCGTGAGCAAGGGCGGAACGGTGAGGCCCGACGCCTCCGGGCAGGGTGGCTCCGGCCCCGGCAGCGACCAGGGCGGCACCAGGACCCGCAGCAACATGAAGTAAGCCGGTTGCCTGTACGGCTGCTCCCGGCCGCGTCGCTTCCACAAGCGGCGCGGCCATTTCATGACAAGGGTCTTTCATGACAAGGGTCTTTGGAACCTGCCGCGAATGCACTCCTCACAATCGTGCGCGCACCGGAACGGTCAGCTCTCGCCGCGAGTTGCCCCATCTCCAGCAAGGGAGATCGTCATGAGCGTTGAAGGCAAAGTGAAGGAAGGCGCCGGGTTCATCAAAGAAGAGATGAACGAACACGGCAAGTCCCCCGAGAGCCAGAAGAAGGCTCAGGAAGGTCGCGACCTGCGCAACGAAGGCCGGATCGAAGACGGCAAGCCGCCGAAGACGACGAAGCCGGGTACCGGTCACTAGATCGCGTTCGAAAACCCCGTTTGGTGAGAGCCGCCCCTGGTCATGTCAGGGGCGGTTTTCTACGTCCATGACCAGCCGATACGTGCCCATGCGATCTTCCGAAGCTGCGATCTTCCGAGCTGCGGTCCTACAAAGACAGCGGGCGGCTCGAACCATGCAGGGCAATCGCTGGTAGAACGCTTCGGCTGTTGTATGGTCGGACGTTTCTTATGAGGGGCTGATGAAGATTGCCATTGTTATCGCCGGCTTGATCGTTGTTGCTGCTGCCGTTCTCGTGTCGGTACAGCCCGGTTTTCTGAAGCCTTCGTCTCTGGCACTCGTGAAGAAGTCCGACATTCTCGGCTTTTCACCCGGCATGACATTCGACGAGACCAACAAACTCATCACGCAACGTCGCTACCGCTGCCGTCAGCTTCGCGATTCCTACGTCCTCGAATGCGCAGTCGACGGCGCCAAGGTCACGATCTTTGCCGATGACGTTGACCCCAGAAATCCGGACCCCAAACATCCCATCTGGCGCGTCAATGCGGAGTTGAACAATCCGGGCGCAGAAGACGCTGCCGTCAAATCGATATCCGACCAGTTCAATGCCCAGCCAACCAGGGACGCCCGGGAAGGATGGACATGGACCGTCGGCCGTGGGCTGAAGCTGACCTACGACGGCACAACCTTGAAGCTCGTGGACGAAGCTGAGGATATCAGGCGTGGCAAGCAGGAAGCAAAGCGCTAGGGAGCGCGACGCTGGATGCCCTTCAGTGACGAAGCCGGTTGACGGCCCATAGCGGCAGCCACGATCCCAGCACCATGCAGATCGCAATGGCTGCGACCAGGACGTATTTCAGGGGATGTTGCGAGGACGCGAGCGAACCTTCGAGATGAAGGTAAGGCAGCATCGCCTCCATGGCCATTCCGATCAGGGCAACCGCAACCAGCCCGCCAACCACCGAAGCGAACAAATTGACGATCCATCCCATCGCGCCGCGCTTGTTCGACCACGCCTCGAAGATCGCGACAGCCAGCATCACGAGCACGAAGATCAGCATGAAGCTCATCGAGCCGCCGACGCTCGCCTTCGACCCGAAGACTTCCACCAGCAGCATGGCCGCCACCGCGAGCAGCGTGATCGCCTTCACGACATTCCTCTTTAGTGTCTCGGCACATGGGCCGCGAAGCCAGTTCGATGCCAGGCAGGCTTTGCAGCATGGCGGTTGGTCGCGCCGCGCTTCGCCCGGGTTCAATCGTGATAGATTTCCGCTCGGCAACTGATGAGTGCGCTCCGCACAGTTGCGGGCACTCTATCCTGCTCTCCATTGGTCTCGCCGCCGCCTCGCACGTCGCCGTTGAGGCACCGATCCTCGATTGGGGGCGCAAGCTAAGTCTGATGCGCAGACGCCGATCGATGCCGGCCGTTTAGTGATCATCTCCCGACGCTGATCCGGGCAAAGAGCGCCCCAGCCGCGTCATGGGCCAGCCACGAACAGATAAGGAACAAAAAGCATCAGTCAGCATTGAGCCTGAAAAGGAGAGATCGCTGTGACTGACAATAAGATGGCTGGCAACACCGCAGGCAACACCCAAAAGGATCCGAAGGATTGGGTCTCCGGGGACGACCCGATGACCGGCGCCCAGGAATCCTACCTCAAGACCCTCGCCGAGCAGGCCCACAAGACCCTCCCCAAGGAGGATCTGACCAAGGCAGAAGCGTCAGAGCTGATCGACACGATGCGGCAGAAGGCCGGGCTCGAGAAATAGACAGCTTCAGGCATTGCGAAACACGGATTGACAGGCGGCGGCTGACCGGAACGCTGCCGCTGTTCGCGACCAGGCGGCTAATCGCTTTCGACGACCCGGACAGCCAGCTCAGCGACCGCACGCCGACCGGCCGCGACGAGGCCGTCGATCTCGCGTGTCTCGTGCTTGGCGCAATGGATGATCCGTTCGGCGACATACCGGCGCGCGGCGTAGGCTTCCATCACATCAGGCATCATCTCGCTGACGCACTCCAACGCCTTGTCCATGTGCGACAGCGTTCGTTCGTTGAACTCTTCCAGAATCAACATCACCATCCCCAGCTCACAATGATCACGACTACTCTCGTTGGCGGACGGACGCCGATGCGGGCATGCACGCCCGCCCCGTGAGACGGACGAACATGCCTCCATCGATGATCAGAAGTGCCGCCGATATTTGGGAAGGTGCAGGCGTTGAGGCAACGCGGCATTCACAAACGTTAAGCGCGCTGCATTTCGCCGGACATGGGGGCGTCAATTGAGCGCACGAAACGTGGTGGGCTCCAAAACTTGTTTGCCGGGATCGCGGCCTGTCCGCTTTGCCAGCCGGGCACTCATCCCGCTTTGCCTTGCTTCACGTCATGGACGATGTCACCGATGGTGCTTCCCACGACCATCGCGGCAACAACAGGCCAACCGGCGGCTACCATAAGGATGGCCCCGTAGCGCATGTCTTCGCCCGGCCGTTGATAACTGTCCCGGCCCGCGAAAAGGAGCACCGCGATCAGGCAGGCGAAATTTCAGACGATCACGCAGGCGCGTCCGGCGCCTTGCATGACCTGTTGCCGCTCATTTTCTTGCACACGCTGAGCAACGGCTCCGCCGCCGAGCTCAATCCTGTCACTTCGGTAGATCGCGGATTGCCAGCTTGACGACCGTAAGGACAACGAAGGCGGGCGCCCCGTAAACGATGGCATTCACGACCCAAGTGATGGCGACGCCCAGGAAAACGGAACTGCCGACCGCTCCCCAGAAAAGGTAAGCTGCAGATATGCCCGGCATCTCCCATGCCATCACAGTGATGGCGTAGTCGGTGAGCTGCTCCATGACGAGCAGCACCGTCGAGACGAGCGCCCCGATTGCCAGTGCGGGGATGAGAACGGATTTCATTGTCTTCAAAGGCCCAACAGCCCCATCAGTATCGGAATCATGAAAAAGGCTGCGAGGCCGAGGAGGCCTCCTACGGCAATTTTCACCCAACGCCGTTGGATTTTCGGCTCGAGCCATGCCGCCACTTTGACCCAGAGCGCATACGCCCATCCAGCAACAATCGAGCGGATCAGTGCGAACAGAAGCTCGCCGAGAATATTGGCCATGGCGGTTAGTCGCGTCATCTCCGCGAGGAGTTCATCTGCGAGCGGCTAGACAACCTTGTCCACCCGTGAGTGAGGTGCCCAATTCTGCGGTTTACATCATCGTTCTGCGGCCCGGTTAGCGCTGTGGGGGTGCTTCGCGTGAAGGGGCTCGTCGTCTAGCGCTTGAGCATTGTCATCGCAATTCATGCCCTTAGTTCACGCGCTCGGCGCGGCATCGTGACTGCTGACATCAGGGTGGCAGCAGCGATGTGCGACGAGCCCGCGATGCCGCTCAAATCTGCGGTCAACCAAAGGACATGCCATGAAGTTCGCCTCCACTCGCCTGATCGCCACCGACATCAAAATCATGGTTTCGTTCTACGAAATGATCACCGGAGTTTCCGCCGAATGGCTCGCGCCGGTGTTCGCCAAGATCGTGACGCCGGGCGCCAACCTGGCGATCGGCGCAGCCGAGACGGTCGCGCTCTGGAAAGAAAACAGTGCCGAGCCCGGCGCCAACCGCACCGCCGTGATCGAGTTTCAAGTCGAAGACATCGATGCGGATTATCAGCGCCTAAAAGACAAGGTCACGCTGGTGCATGAGCTGAAGACGATGCCTTGGGGCAACAAGACGTTCCAATTTCGTGACCCCGAAGGCACCGCAGTATCGCTCTTCATGCCGCCGATCGAGGACGCCGGGAAGCGCCTCGCTGCGCAATAGGCCGCGGCAGCAGACCGGCCCGCACACATTGCCAGGGGCGCGTGTGCTGCAATGGATTTGCGGTGAAAGTGCATTTAAATTCGCCGGCTGATTACTTCATCAGCTGGCTTCGCCCTCACGCACACGTGCACCCGCCCCCTGCCCCTCCCGGGATTTTCCTGCTATCTCCTACCCCCGCCGTCCCGGCCCAAAGCAAAACCCCATCCGTTCAAGGGAGCAACAACCATGCGATACCTCCACACCATGCTGCGTGTGCGCAATCTCGACGTTGCGCTGAAGTTCTACCAGGATGCGCTGGGACTGACCGAGGTGCGGCGGATCGAGAACGACAAGGGCCGTTTCTCGCTGGTGTTCCTGTGCTCGTCGGACGATCTCGAGGCGCTGAAGAAGCAGCCGCAGACGCGCGGCGCCCCGCTGGTCGAGCTCACCTGGAATTGGGACGAGGAAAAATACGGCGAGGACCGCTTCTTCGGCCATCTCGCCTATGAGGTCGACGACATCTACGCCACCTGCGAGAAGCTGATGAAGGCCGGCGTCACCATCAACCGTCCGCCGCGCGACGGCAACATGGCCTTCGTCCGCTCGCCCGATCTGCACTCGATCGAGATCTTGCAGAAGGGCGATCCGAAGCCACCGCAGGAGCCGTGGTCGTCGATGCCCAACATCGGCCATTGGTAGAGCCTTTTTGCGGGAACCAGCCCGTACCTGCGGCGTTCTCTCCCCGACAATGCAATTGGAGGAGGACGCGATGGGACGCGGAATTTTGTTGTGGATGTTGGGTGTGCCGATTCCGGTGATCATTCTGCTGTGGCTGTTCTTCGGCCGCTGATCGCCTGACCAGCTTTACCTTGCAATGAAAGCTCCGCCTCAGGCGGAGCTTTTTGCATGAGAGGATCGGCGCAATCGCGCGTCGCTCGCCGCAGTGAATTCCGCTATCACCCGCGCTTGTCGCCTGAATGGAGCGCACGCGTCATCCGGGACTGACGCTGCCGACGCACCCCGGATTGCGCTTCGCTCCATCCGGGCTACGACACTAAAGAAACGCCTGGGGAGGATGACATGCCGGACCAAAAGCTGACGATCTGGGGCCGCGCCAATTCGGTCAACGTGCAGAAAGTACTGTGGTGCCTCGCCGAGCTCGGCCTGGCTTACGAGCGCATCGACGCCGGCATGGCGTTCGGTAAGACCCGCGAGGCCGACTACCTCGCGATGAACCCCAATGCGCGGATCCCGACGCTGGTCGAGGGCGACTTCACGCTGTGGGAATCCAATTCGATCATGCGCTATCTCTGCCTCGCGCACGGGCGCGGCACGCCCATTTATCCCGAGGCGCCGAAGCTGCGCGCCAGCGTCGACCGCTGGCTCGACTGGACACTGTCGATGGTGCAGCCGGTCGACCGCCCGGTGTTCTGGGGCCTCGTGCGCACGCCGCCCGCCGAGCGCGACATGATCCAGCTGCAGAAGGATGCGGATGCTGCCGCCGAGGTCTGGGCCATCGCCGACCGCCTGCTCTCCACGCGTCCGTTCATGGACGGCGATGCGTTCACCCTCGCCGACATCGCGATCGGCGCCTATGCGCGGCGCTGGCTGGGCGTCGAGGGCATCACCCGGCCCGCGCAGCCGCATCTGACCCGCTGGCTCGCCGAGCTCGGCAAACGGCCCGGTTTTGCGCAATTTGTGGCACCGCCGATGTCGTGAGCGGTGACGCGGCTTAAACCTCGTTGAGAGCACGATGAATCGGCACTTCGCCGCGCGCCGCCGGGAGGTGGCGGCTACTGTGCATGGGGTTGTTTTCGCGTTTATTGTTTAGGGCCAGCCGCGCTCGAACAGCAGCACGCAGAAAATCAGCACGAGCGTCACGGCCGCGGTGGCGAGCCGCGCGGTCCAGCTCAGGCCGCGGCCGATCCACCATAGCAGCGCGCAATACATCACGAACGGGACGATGATTTCGGGCCGCATGATATCAGGTGGCATGGGGCTTCAGCGCCTGATCGTGGTCTCGATGCTGATCGAGCCGCCGATCTTGACGCAAGTGCCGGTGCTCTCGACCAGATGGAAGCCGCGGCCATAGGCGGCGCAGGAGCCCGCTTTCGCGCTCCCGCCGGCACCCTTGAGCGGCAAGGCCTTGCCGGCCTGTGGACGCTCCGCAGGCGGCAGACGCAAGGCTTCCGCCGCGGCCGCGGACATGGTCAGCAACGAGATCAGGATGAGGAGCGGCGCACGCATGCCGGCCCTTCTAACCCGGACCGGCGCCGCGCGCCATCGGGGGCGCTTCGCCCGAGATCAGATGAACTTGATGCCGGCCGATTTGCCGCGGCGCCACACCACCTGGCAGCTCCGCCCGGTCCGCGCATCGCGCGCGAATGCCATCCGGATCACGCCCGGCAGCTGGCTCGCATCCTCGTCCAGCGTGATCTTGGCGCCCGTGGCGGAGATGTCCTGGACCAGGCATTGCCGCGCCGCGAATCCGCCCTCGAGCGTGATCCAGGCATGCTGCGACAGCGACTTGCGGGCTGCGCGCTTCTTGGGCGGTGGCATCGGCTCAAATTCTCCCAGTCCAGCGCTAGCTCAGGGAACCTAAGAAACCGTTGAATTCGCCCCGATTGATCCTGGGGCGGGATGCTATCCACCGGTGCCAAAAGACCGTTCCCGAACGGCTTGCCGAGGGCGCCAAAGGCCATTATAGGTTCGCCCGCTGCAGCCGCCGGGCATGACTCGGGCGGCCAGCGGCCGTGCCGCGATAAGCGGCGGGGCCCTGGGTTTGCTCCCTTCGTCTATCGGTTAGGACGCCACCCTTTCACGGTGGAGAGAGCGGTTCGATTCCGCTAGGGAGCGCCATCATCCGGGCATTTGGATGACACGGCGAAATCTGCCGCCCCGCATGAACCTCCCTGCCCCTCGGCTCCGACCAATGTCCAGACGGAACCGGATGCAGGCCCATGGCGCAGGAGAAATCTCCCTCGGACGAGCCGGCCGGGATTGCCTCGCCGGCGCCGCCGCCATGGATCCACCGTTCGGCAGCCTACGTGCCGGAGCGGCGCGCCAGAATGCTGGAACACATGGTGCGCGCCAGATCGCTGCCTCGGGCCACTGCTGCACCGGCGCCGTCGCAGGCGGCCGGCACGAACATTCTTGCGGACGCGTACGGCTACGCCGTTTTGTTCGGAATCATCGCGCTCCTGTTTCAGTCGCGCGTTCCGCTCTACCTCGGCGCCTTCCTCTTCTTCAGCGATGGCGAGCGCATCGAACTCGCTCTTGGAAAGATCGGCATCCGTCTCGAGCCCGGCACGATCGGGCCCGAAATCATCAAGGGCTTCGTATCCCTGTTCGGATGGTTCGCGCTGCTAGTGTCGTTGAAAGCGTCCGTCCCCGCGTGGCTCGCGACATGGATGCTTCCGGACACATCATGGTTCTTCCTCGTCGGAATCGCTCTTTTGTTCGCCATCGTCGAAGCATTCGCAACGCGCGCGATGCAGCATGCATTGCCGTGGTTCGGATTTGAGAGAAGACCCAGCAGCCTGGCCTGCGCGACGATCAAGCTCGTCATGGCCCTTGGCGTGCTAGCCCTGCTGGTGCTGCTCGGATGACGCGATCGTGAGGTCGCGGGCCCGATAATCGCGGCGCTATGCCGCCCGTCCCGGTCGGCGCATTTACCAAAAATTTACCCCTGCTCGTGAGTGCCGGTATCATTTGCTTAGAATTTGATTGCTACCGTGGAATTACGGAAAACCTCCGAAACACGATTGGCGCCCATGTCCGTCGCAGAGTTCCTCAGACAGCGTGCCGTGCAAGTCACCGTGAGTGGCAGCTACTCGCTGCCGCGTTGGTACGATTGCGAGGGCAAGCTCCGGACCTTCGCCTGCCGCACCAGCCGCGTTTCACCGTTCCGCATGATGGTCGACGTTCCCGTGGTCGGGAAGGTCGGCGAGCGCGTGACCTCCTACTTCCAGGACTTTGGGGAATTCCAGTGCACCATCAGCGCGACGCTGAAATCGGGCTTCCTGATGGAGCTCGACATGACGCGGGCCCGGCGCGCCTGGATGTCGGAAAAGCTGACCTGGCTCGAGAAGAAGCAGAAGGACGCCAGCGTCCAGGAGCTGCGGAATGACGCGCGCTTCGTGCCGCAGGTCGCGCACACCTTCCTGACGCTCGCCGACGGCAGCACCCATGCCTGCTTCATCATCGACGTCTCCACGGCCGGTGTCGCGATATCCTGCGAATACGATCCGCCAGTGGGAACTCCGCTTGCGGTCGGCGCTTGCGTCGGGCGCGTGATCCGCAAATTCGAACACGGCTTTGCGGTCAAATTCGCAGAGAAGCAGTCGCGGGATGACGTCGTCCGGCTGATCGTCCGCTCGCCCATGCTGCAATCGGCCTGATCCTCCGGCCGCGCCGCCCTATCGCAGCCCCATTCCGGGGTCAGCTTTTGAAGGTCCGCGTCTTGTGCCGTGGATCATCTGCAGACTTGCGATCGGGGGACCGAATGGCAGTCGAGAAAATTACAGTCGAAAAGATCAGACTCGATAAGATCACCTGGGACAGGGTCGGCCGGGTCACCGAGCCCGGACGCTGCATGTACACCTTCGGCTGGCTCACCATCACCGCCGGCGATCTCGACATCTGGAAGCAATACCCGCAGGCCGCGTTCACGCTGATGGCGCAGCATTCCGAACCGGACGCGTCCATCGGCGAGGAATTCCATCTCGGCGCCTTCGACGTCGCGCCCGACGCACCGCCGCCGTTCACCACGCATTGAGACAGTCAAACCGGGCCTGGGATCGGCAGCCGTTGCACCCGGCGCAGGCCGCGGAAGGAACGCGTGGCGAGGGAACGCGTGGCACGGGCGTTGCTTTATCGTTGCAATGACCCACATCCCAGCCGTCGACCAGGCCTTCCTGCTGTTGCTCATCGTGCTCTGCCTTGGCACGTGCCTCATACGCGTCTTCTGGGAGCTGGAGCAGGTACGGACACGCCGGATCGCGTCACCATCCCGCGCGACGAAGCGTGACTAGGCCGGCCCGATCGGCCGCGCGTCGCCTGGAGGGAGCTATCCCGGCTCTGGACTTGCCGCGGCGACACGTTCATCGTGAATCGAAGAAACCTGCACATTGCCTTGATCTCACTTACCAATCGCGATCCGACGACAGGCGCGCGACCGTTGTCAGGGATGACGAGGTGGTTCTGTCATGCGATTGATTGCACTCCATATTCTACCCCTCGGCGACCGTCCTGATGAACGTAGGCTGTCACGCTTGTTAAGAGACGCGACAGCAAGCGCATGACACAAGGTCGCATCGGTCATTGTAGATAAGCGGATCAAGGGAACCTATTTTCGGCGCCGATGTACCTGATTGAAGCGTTGCCCACCGTCATCGGAACGGCCGCCATTGCCCCGGCGCTGCTGATGCTGTGGCTTGTCATCGCCGCCGAGGAACGCCCGGGACCGCCGGCCCAGGTCTGGACCGCGTTCCTGCTCGGCGCGGCCAGCATTTCGCTGCTGGGCCTGGCCCGCGCCCCTTTCGCCAAAATGGTCGCGGCCCCGGACAACCCGTGGGCGGCGCTGGCCATGCACTCGATCTTCGGCGTCGCGCTGCCGGAGGAAGCGGTCAAGGTGATCGCCATCGTGCTGGTCGCCTCGACCAAGCGGCGGACCTTCGCCAATCCGATGGACACCGTGGTCTATGGCGCCGCGGTCGGACTGGGCTTCGCCGCCTACGAGAACCTCGCCTATCTGGTCCAGCACGCCGAGATGTGGCGCTCGCTGGCCGCCTTGCGCAGCGTGCTGACCGTGCCGTTCCACGGCGCGCTCGGCATTATCGCCGGCGCGTATCTGACCATCGCGCGCGCCGGCACGGCGCTGGGTGCGAACCGCCATCATCGCGACTGGGCCCGTCTCTCCAGCCGTCTGCTCATCTTTGCAGGCCCGCTCGCCCTGCATTCGGCCTTCGACTTCCCGCTGCTCACACTCCAGCGCATGCCGGATCTGGATCCGACGCTGCGGATGTGGTTGGGGGGCGCGAGCCTGCTGATCGGCTTCAGCTCGATCGCCTTCGCCATCCGACTGGTACGCCGCGTCGCGCGCCATCACGCGCCCCGGACCGACGTCGCGCGGGAGCGCCTCAGCCAGCTCCGCCGGATGTGGGCGCTGCTGCTTGCCGGTGGCGGCGTCGGCTTTCTCGGGCTCGCCTTCGTGCTGACCTCGATCCATCACTGGCTCATCAACCCCGAGCGCAATCTGACGCTGGCCCTGATCCCGATCGGCCTGGTCTCGATCCTGCTCGGCCTCGCACTTCTGATCGTCACGACCGCGATCTATGTTCTTGGCCGCAACCGCATCCGCACCAGCAGCGAAGGTTTTTCGTCGGCACACGGCGGCTGAACCGCGGGGTGGCGAGCGCAGTGCGCACGTACTAGACTAGATCGAGCACACACGTCTCGATCCGGAGCCTGCCCATGACATCGCCCGAGGATTTTTCCCGGCTGCAATCCGCCATGAGCCGGACGGTCAAGGCGCATTGGAAGGCCTTCCTGTTCGAAGGCATCCTGCTTGCGGTGCTCGGCGTTGCCGCGCTGATCCTGCCGCCGCTCGCAAGCCTTGCGATTGCGATCTTCCTCGGCTGGATGTTCCTGATCAGCGGCATCGGCGGATTGATCGCCACCTATTGGGCGCGCAGCACGCCGGGCTTCTGGTGGTCGCTGATCTCGGCCGCGCTTGCCGTGCTCGCGGGCTTGCTGCTGCTGGCGCGGCCGATGCAGGCCGTGCTGACGCTGACCATCGTGCTCGGCGCCTATTTTCTCGCCGAGGGCGTCGCCACCATCATGTACGCACTGGAGCATCGTCGCGAGCCGGGCGGCCGCTGGTCGTGGCTCCTGATCTCGGGCCTCGTCGACATCGCGATCTCGTTCATGGTGATCACGGGATTGCCGAGCTCGGCGGAATGGGCGATCGGCATCCTCGTCGGCATCAACCTGCTGTTCGGCGGCGCCACCCTGATCGGGATGGCGCTGGCGGCACGCAAAAGCAACAGTTGAGGCGCCCCGTGACCCTCACCTCGCTTAGGGGGTGACAACCCGCCGATCGCGCGCTATATGACCGGCCATGATCACCGTCGCCACCAGCTTTTATTGGTATTTTAGCTACGACAGCTCGCTGGCGGTGGGAGGATCACGCTCAATCTGACAAATTGCAGCATCTAGTCCGAACAGCCGCCAGACCTGGCGGCTTTTTTATTGGCCGGCAGGGTCTCAAAATGACAGGAGCCCGCCGTGCTGAGCACGACCGACGATCTTCGTATCCGCGAACTGAAAGAGCTGAGCACGCCCGAAGAGGTGATGCGGGAAGTCCCGCGCACGCTCACGGCGACGCGCGTGGTGATGGCGGCACGCAACGCCATCCATGCGATCCTCAATGGCCAGGACGACCGGCTTCTGGTCGTGGTCGGCCCCTGCTCGGTGCATGATCCCAGGGCCGCGCTCGACTACGCCGAGCGCCTCGCGAGCTTGCGCGAAGAGCTTGCCGACCAACTCGAGATCGTGATGCGGGTCTATTTCGAGAAGCCGCGCACCACGGTCGGCTGGAAGGGCCTGATCAACGATCCTGATCTGGACGGCAGCTTCGACATCAACAAGGGCCTGCGGCTGGCGCGCAACGTGCTCTCGGCAGTGAATAATCTCGGCCTGCCCGCCGGCACCGAATTCCTCGACATGACCACGCCGCAATACATTGCGGACCTCGTGTCCTGGGCCGCGATCGGCGCGCGCACGACCGAAAGCCAGATCCATCGCGAGCTGGCCTCGGGGCTGTCCTGCCCGGTCGGGTTCAAGAACGGCACCGACGGCAATGTGCGCATCGCGGCGGACGCGGTGAAGTCGGCCTCGAATCCGCATCATTTCATGGCGGTGACCAAGCTCGGCCGCTCGGCGATCGCCTCAACCGCGGGCAACGAGGATTGTCACATCATCCTGCGCGGCGGCAGCACGCCGAATTACGATGCGGCAAGCGTCGCGGCAGCCTGCAACGATCTGGCGAAAGCGAGCGTCGCACCGCTCGTGATGGTCGATGCAAGCCACGCCAATTCGAGCAAGAAGCCGGAAAACCAGCCGCTTGTGACGGCCGACATTGCCCGGCAGATTTCCGGCGGCGAGAACCGCATTATGGGGGTGATGGTCGAAAGCAATCTGGTCGCCGGGCGCCAGGACGTGGTGCCGGGCAAGCCGCTCACCTATGGCCAAAGCATCACAGACGGATGCATCGACTGGGTGACCACGGCAACCGTGCTCAAGCAGCTCGCTGACGCGGTCGAGATCCGGCGCAACACCAAGCGCGCAGGGCTGCACGAGCGCTCCGCCTGACCGAATGATCGCGGGCGGGGTGAGGCTGTCGCACCCTGCCCGTCGCTCCCGGCGCCTAGCAGCCGCGGCAGATGCTCTTGATCTTCTTGTCGAGCGCCTGATTTTCCTTGCTGAGGGGATCGTTCGGGTCGCTCAGGTTCTTCTCGCTGGGCACGTCGCCGACGCGCGGCTGCCGATGACCGACGGGCGCAGGCGGCAAAGAACCCGCCGATTGTCCCGAGGTCGTCGATCCCTTGCTTCCCGTCTGCGCGAAGCCGGCGCTGCCGAACACCGTCAGAAGCGACAGTGCCAAAATGATGCTTCTCATTTTACCTCTCCATTTCTCAAGCCGGCATCTTCAGGTCTCGGGCGGATAGAGATGAATGTCGCCGCAATAATCCACGATACGATAGCGCGTTTCTGATGCCGCATCACCCGCATCAGGTGCGGTATTTTGCATCGGCAACACGTAATTCGGTCCCACCGGCGACTTGCCGGCGCCGCCGGGAATGTCGATGACATAGTCGGGCTGACACAGGCCGGACACCCGTCCGCGCAGCTGCCGCATCAAATCCTGCCCCTCGGCGAGTGTCGTTCGCAGATGCGCCGTGCCAGGCGCGAGATCGCCGTGATGCAGATAGTAGGGCTTGATCCGGCATTCGACGAAAGCTCGCATTAAATCCGACAGAGCGGTCACGCTGTCATTGACCCCGCGCAAAAGCACGGACTGGCTTACCATGGGGATTCCGGCATCGACCAGCCGCGCGCAGGCGGCACGCGCCGGCCCCGTCAGTTCAAGCGCATGGTTGGCATGCAGCGCTACCCAGGTGGTGGCGCCTTCGGCCCTGAGCGCAGCGACCATCTCGTCACTGATGCGCGCGGGATCAGCCACCGGCACGCGGGTGTGAAGGCGGATGATCTTGACGTGATCGATGCCGGCAAGATCCGCCATGATCTCGCTCATCCGCCGTGGCGACAACATCAGGGGATCGCCCCCGGTCAGGATCACCTCCCAGATCTCGCCGTGCGAGCGGATGTAGTCGATCGCCGCGCGATAGGCGCCGTCCGAGAGCGCGTTCTCCTTGCCGGGTCCGACCATCTCGCGGCGGAAGCAGAAGCGGCAATAGACCGCGCAGACGTGAACGAGCTTGAACAGCACGCGGTCGGGATAGCGATGCACGATCCCGGGAACCGGCGAGTGCGGATGATCGCCAATTGGATCTGCGTCCTCGCCCGGTTGCATCTGCAGCTCAGCGGCGGTCGGAACGAATTGCCGCGCAATGGGATCGTCGGGATCTGACCTGTCGATCAGATCGACCAGCGCCGGCGTAATCGCAACCGCGTAGCGCGCGGCAACACGTTCGAGCGCCGGCAGCGCTTCGGCTGATACCAGCTGCTCGGCCACAAGTTCGGCCGGCTCGCGCAATGTGCGCGCAAGATTGCTCTTCATCATGTCTCGCTTAACGTTTCATCTGCAGGCGGCGTCCAGACCACCTGATCAATTCGCGATGCGCCACTCGCCAGCATCACCAGCCGGTCGAAGCCGAGCGCGACGCCGCTCGCCTCCGGCATGGCCGCGACCGCGGCCAGAAAGTCCTCGTCCAGCGGATAGGCTTCGCCGTAGCGGCGTTGCTTCTCCGCCATGGATTGCGTGAAGCGCTTGCGCTGCTCCTCGGCGTCGGTCAGCTCGCCAAAGCCGTTGGCGAGCTCGACACCGCAGGCATAGACCTCGAACCGTTCGGCAACGCGGGGATCGCCCGCCTTCACGCGCGCCAGTGCCGCCTCTGGAGATGGGTATTCGAACAGAATGGTCAAACGCCCATGCCCCAGATGCGGCTCGACATGCTCGACCAGGACCTTGCTGAAGATGTCGGACCAGGTGTCATCCTCGGCGACGCGGACCTTGCCGGCAGCGGCCCGGGCGAGCGAGGCGCGGTCGCCCTCGCCGCCGGAAATGGTCGCAAGCAGGTCGATTGCCGCAAATTGCTCGAAGGCGCCGGCCACCGTTACAAGCTCCGGCTCGGCGAAGGGATCGGCGGTCCGGCCGCGGAAGGCGAAGGTGCCGATACCGGTCGCCTGGGCCGCGCGGGCGATGAGGACGACGCAATCGGCCATGATGGCGTCATAGGGGGCGTCTGCCCGGTACCATTCCAGCATGGTGAATTCGGGCAAATGCAGGTCGCCGCGCTCACGGTCCCGGAACACCCGGGCGAACTCGAAAATCCGGGTCTCTCCGGCCGCCAGCAGCTTCTTGCAGGCAAATTCCGGCGAAGTCCGCAAATATCGGCTCACACGGCTGCCGTCGGGTCGCATGATCTCGGTCCGGGGGGCATGCAGGTGGGTCTCGTTGCCCGGGGAGATCTGGAGAACGGAGGTTTCGACCTCGATGAAGCCCTGCTCGGCGAAAAATCCCCGTAGAGCCCCGGTGATGGCTCCCCTGGCCTGCAGGAACGGCCGGCGGTCGAGATGCCGCGAGGGGGACCAGAACGGCGACATCGGCTTGTCCCCAGCCATTAGCCGACTGCTCCGCTGGCCAGCAAAATGCTGGCATCCAACGGCAAAACCAGTATGTTGCGGCCCGAAACGGGTGCCGCGGTCTGATTTGGGGCCCCAGGTCCCCCATCAATTTGACCACCTCCTGGCCCGAGCCGGGCCAAGCAAGCAGGAAATACAGCTTTGAGAGTCATCGCCAGTTCTATTCGCAAGGGCAACGTGATCGAGCAAGACGGCAAGCTATATGTCGTCGTGACCGCCGAGAACATCCATCCCGGCAAGGGCACCCCGGTCAGCCAGATCGAAATGCGCCGAATCTCGGACGGGGTAAAGATCTCCGAGCGCTACAAGACCACCGACCAGGTCGAGAAGGCCACGATCGAAGAACGCAACTTCACCTATCTCTATGAAGACGGCGACGGTTTCCACTTCATGAACCCTGAAACCTATGACCAGGTCCAGGTTTCGAAGGACGTCATCGGCGACGCCGCGGCCTATCTTCAGGAGAGCATGACGGTCAAATTGTCGACGCACGACGTCAATGTGGTGTCGATCGCGTTGCCGCAGCGCGTGACGCTCGAAGTGGTCGAGACCGAGCCCGTGACCAAGGGCCAGACCGCCTCCTCGTCCTACAAGCCCGCGATTTTGTCCAACGGCGTGCGCACCACCGTGCCGCCGCACATCGCCGTCGGCACCCGAATCGTCGTGATGACCGAAGACGGCTCCTACTCCGAGCGCGCCAAGGACTGACGGGGCCAAAGCGAGCGCAACAAGTGCCGCCGGGGGGCGAGACAGTGGTTGGGAAAAGTTTCCGCTTCGTCTCGCAACTTCTGGCGTCGCTTTCGCTCCTCATTGCCTCTCCGCTGGCTGCGGATGAATTCCGCAGCCCCTCGCTCACGGCGCTGCGCGTCGATTGGCGCGCGGCGCTCGACCAGCTCCGCACCGAAATCAATGCCCATCCCCGGGCGGCGGAAGACTTCATCTTCGCTCCCCGTCGTTCGGTGCCGCGCTACGATCCGCGCGCGATGCCGGCGCTGGTGCAGCTCAACGCGATCTCCTCGTACTTCTTCACCGGCATCGCTCGCAGCTCCGTGCCCGTGCTGCTGCCGTTCGACGCTGCCGCGTATTTCGAAGCACGGCGCAATGGCGCGCCGGCGACCCTCGCGCTGTCGCGCTACCAGGCCGACTTCAATTCCGTCGAGATGTTCGATGCCGGGCCCGCCGGCTACAGCGCGACCTTCTCGTTCGAGCCTGGTACCGGAGACGGCATGCCGAGCCGAGTCTTCGCAAGGCCGGTCGAGGTGCAGATTACGGGTTCGGCGCTCGTCTATGACATTGCCGATCCCTCGGGCGGCAAGGGCGAGCCGGTCAAACCGCTCGCGGCGCTCTACCCGGACCTGCGCAAGTTCATCCGGGAAGGCTATGTGCGCTACGCTTTCACCCGTTTCGGCGTCGCCTATGTGGTATCGATCCAATGCCTCGACAGCGTCGCAAAGCCGCGGCGGCTTGCCTGCAAGGAGGCCTATCCGGTCGCCGAACGCTTCCTGAAGGCGCTGCGCGTGGCGGGCGGCCAGCGCATGCGGCCGCTCACGGACATCGCTTCCAACATTCTCGATCGTCCGGCGGTACGTTCCCCTGATTTCACCTACCGGCCGAGCGGCGACATCATCCCGAACACCGGTTATCGCAAGCAGGGCGGTCATCCCGACGTGATGGCCTACGCACAGATCCGCTTTCCTCTCGAGAAGGCGCCCGCGTTCGTACACTCGCAATCCTATGCCAAGCGCGACAAGATGGAGAGCACGACCGCTTACCCCTGGCGCGACAATTTCTGCGAATCCCGCAGTTTCGAGGTCTGGCAATGCGGCGGCGGTTATGGCCATCAAGGCGAGGACATCCGCGCGGCTGAGTGCCCACTGCCCGGTGAAGGCCGCCAAGCCTGTGATCCCAAGCAGCGCGCCGTCGTCGCCGTGCGCGATGCGAGGGTCATACGCGCTTCCAAGGACCAGGCCGTGACGCTGCAAATCAACAGCCGGAGCGAGCACATCCGTTTCCGCTACATGCATATGAACCCGCAGGCGCTGAACGCCGATGGCCTGCTCAATGGCCGCATCGTATCGGAGGGCGAGAAGATCGGCGTGGTCTCGAATTATCTCGACCATCCCGCCGGCACCTCGATGCACCTGCATTTCGACGTGCAGGTGTTCACCCGCGACGGCTGGATCTGGGTCAGTCCTTACGTCACGCTGGTCTCCGCCTACGAGCGCCTGATCCGCGCCCGCGGCCGCGAGGTCGGCCCGGAGATCGCCGGCACGCCGCAGCCCGTGGCGCATGCGCTGCCGGAGGACGTGCTCAAGCCGGACCTGCGCGAGGGATCGGGCGGCGAGGAGAATTGACGCTGCTTGCGCCATCTAGACAGCCAACCAAACCGTCTGATGACAGTCCTATGACAGCGAATTGCACGCACGCAGCGTGACCGGCCCGGCCTCCTTATGACGGAGCCTTCTCTGGCCTCAGAATTGTCTGGCCTCAGAATTGCTTTCCTCCCAACGGGCAAACAGGATGAAGGAAAGCACATGCGTTGTCTCACAATAGCGGCCGTTCTGGCCGTCGCGTTCGGCGTGCCGGCTCATGCGCAGGAATTGAGCGGGACCTTGAAGAAGATCAAGGACACCGGCGCGATCACGCTCGGCGTGCGCGACAGTGCGGTGCCCTTCAGCTATATCGACGAGAAGCAGAAGACCGTCGGCTACGCCATCGACATCTGCATGAAGATCGTCGAGGAGATCAAGGCCGAGCTCAAGCTGGACAAGCTCGCAGTCAACGAGAACCTGGTCACCTCCTCCAGCCGCATTCCGCTGATGGCGAACGGCACCGTCGATCTCGAATGCGGCTCGACGACCAACAACGCCGATCGCCAGAAACAAGTGTGGTTCACCAACACGCATTTCCTCACGGCGAGCCGCTTCGTGTCCAAGAAGACTTCGAAGCTCGACCAAATCGACGATCTCAAGGGCAAGGCCGTCGTCTCGGTCTCGGGCACCACCAACATCACGCAGCTCAACAAGGCCAATGCGGCCCGCTCGCTCGACATCACCGTGATGAACGCGAAGGATGTCCCCGAAGGGTTCCTGATGGTCGAAACCGACCGCGCCGTGGCCTTCGTCATGGACGACATCCAGCTGGCGGCGATGATCGCCTCCTCGAAGGATCCGTCGCTCTACGCGATCAGCACCGGGGCGTTCTCCGATCCGGAGCCTTACAGCATCATGCTGCGCAAGGACGACGCACCGTTCAAGGCGGTGGTCGATCGCGCGACCGCAAAACTCTACAAGAGCTCGGAGATCGAGAAGATCTACAACAAATGGTTCATGGAGCCGGTGCCGCCGCGCGGCCTGAACTTCCACGTGCCCATGCCGGTGTCGATGAAGAAGTCGTTCGAGCACCCGTCGGACAACCCTGATCCAGCATCCTATGGCGGCTGACGAGAGAGCACGCCGGTAACATAGCCCGGATGAGCGAAGCGACATCCGGGACTCACGCGACGACTGCCCCGGGTGTCGCTTCGCTCACCCGGGCTACGGATCAATCCAGCAACGTCGTCAGCTGGGCGCCCTCGTCTGCCACGAACACCGCGATCAATTCCGCCGGTTCCGTGGTGCTCGCATTGGCCGAGACCAGATGCGTCGAGCCGGGCGGCTCGAAGAAGGACTGGCCAACGCCGAACGTCTCGACCGGGCCGCCGCCGAGCTGGGAGCGGATCTCGCCCTTGGTGATGTAGGCCGTGACGGATCCCGCGTGACGATGCGGCCGCGAGAACCCGCCGGGACCGTAGAACACGCGCACGATGGTGACGCGTTTGCCCGGTACGTTCGGCAGGGCGTAGGAGCCGATCGGTTCGACCTTATCGAGCGGCGAGCTTTCGGCGGCTGTGGCGCAGAGCGGCGAGAGTGCGCCGGATATGGTGTCCATCGTCACCGGCAGCGCCTTCCCGATCGCAAGCGCACAGGCGAGCCCGCCGATAACGGCGATCGCCAGCGAGCGCGATGGCAACGGGCGCGGTGTGGTGGGCAAACTCATTGCTGTCATCGTGATCTCCCTTCGTTGCAATCAGGACGCCGCCGCATTCGCTGCGACCGGCCGCTTCGCCGGGGTCCAGCGAAACGCCGCACCAAAACGGTTCCAGACGTTGATCGAGGCGACCGCCGAGGTCAGGTATGTCAGCTCGATCTCCGAGAATTCACGGCTTGCCTCGGCGTACACCTCTTCGCCGACTCCGTCGGGCAGGCAGGTCAGCGCCTCGGCCCAGGCCAGCGCGGCACGCTCGCGCGCGGAAAAGATCGGCGCCTCGCGCCAGACCACGACCAAATTGAGCTTGTCCAATGGGACGCCGATCCGCTCCGAAAGCAGGATGTGATGCTGCAGGCAGAAGGCGCAGCCGTTGATCTGCGATGCCCGCAGCTTGACCAGTTCGAGAAGCTGCTTGTCGAGACCGGCCTTGGCGGCCACCTGGCCGAGCGCCAGCACGAGGTCATACGCATCGGGCGCGATCTTCTTGAAATTCTCGTATTCGCTGCGGGCGTGTGACATTGCCGTTCACCTCGTGGTATTGTAAGAGTGCTGATATAGTATAAGAGCACTTACATGATGCGCAAGCCGGCCGATATCACGAGATCGCAACTCCGGCGGAAGGTACCCCCGGCTGCCCCAGCGGTGCGCGTGCCAGCCCCAGGGGAAGGCAAGCGCGGCGAGCAAGGCTATCTCGGCTATCTGCTGCGCCAGGCCCACGCTGCAGTCCGCCTGACGATGGAGCGGTCGCTGGTCGATCTCGGTGTCACCTCACCGCAATTCGCGGTGCTGACCATGCTCAATGCCTATCCGGGCCTCTCGGGCGCCGACGTTGCCCGCCTCACCTTCCTGACGCCCCAGACCGTCGGTGTCATCATCCGCAATCTCGAACGTGACGGTGCGATTCTGATGAGGCCTCATCCCGTCCACGGCCGCATCCAGCAATGGACGCTGACGCCGCGCGGCGCGACGCTTTTGAAAGCGTGCCGGGAGCGGGTGATTGCGTTGGAGAAGCGTCTTGCCGCTGGGCTCGACGCCAAGGCCGAAGCAAGCATTCGCCGCTGGCTGGCAGGCGTCGCAGCCGATTTGCAGGAGGACTAGGCGAAGCGCGTTCGCCGCTGACCGGCCCTAGTCGCCTCCTCCGTCGCCGCAGCCGCCACCGTCCGAATCCGAGAAGTCACTGACGGCGCCGTCGCCTTGAATACCGCGGCCAAAGTTCTCCGCGAGGATCATCAGGATGACGACGAACAACCCGGCGCCGAACGGCCAGGGATTGGCACGGATAATGTCGAACAGCTCCTGCATTCACGCATTATGCGCAGACGGACGCAAACCGACCGTAAAGTGACAGGCTCAAAATTGGGGATATCCGACCTATTGCAGGCGCGCCCTACCCGCCCTTCAACACTTTCTTAACCTCGCCATCAGGCCAGGTCTCGCTCGCTGCGATCACCCGGACGCGGCTTTGATCGGCCTCATTCACGAGCTCATGCGAACTCACCCGCTCGCCGCTTCGCTCCAGGTGCAGATCGGTTTCGGGCTTCCAGCTCAGCGTGGTCGCGAGATCGCCGGGAAAGATCTGCCATCGCGATCCGTCGTCCAACTCGACGACATGGCTTTCCGCATGCGCGCGTATCTTCATTCCACCCCGAATTCTCGATGAACGGACTGCGTGCGACGGAGGGCCCCGGCGATCGGCCGGGGCCCCACTCCGTCAGTCGTTGTCGTGATGAATCACGGTCTTGCTGCGATTGCCGAACTCATCTTCCTTCTTGATCACCGTAGTGCGGTCGGCGGGTTCGCGCTCCTTAATGACGGTGGTGCGGTCGCGATCGCGGTCCCGCTCACGATATTCGTGAGACTGTCCGACCGTCACGCCGGCACCGACCGGACCGACGTGAACGCCGACTTCGTCGGCCAACGCAGGCGCGGCGATGGCGGTGACCATGGCGGCGGCAAACAGATATTTCCTCATCTTCTCCTCCTCGAACGTGATGCTGGGGGAATGCGGGAGTGCGACAGTTTGTTCCGGGGAACGCGGGGCCCGCGTCTGTTCCTGCAGTTCCAGGAACTGGTCACAGCCACCATGTTTCCCGCTAGAATGGGTCCATGAAACACGCTGATTCCATAGCCTCTCGCAGCCGCCGCGCTCTGCTTCGATCCACGTTCGGCGCAGCCGCACTCGTCGCAATCCCAACGCGCATCCTGGCCGCGCCTCCAGGCTTCGAGGAATGGCGCGAGGGCTTTCGCGCACGTGCCATGGCGAAAGGCATTTCGGCCGCCACATGGCAGCGCGCGATGGCGCGGGTGGAGCCTGACATGAGCGTGTTCAAGCAGATGCGCAACCAGCCCGAATTCCATGAGCAGGTCTGGCAATACATCAACCGCCGCGTCTCCGACTGGCGCATCATCAACGGCAAGATCGCGCTGAAGAACAACGAGGCGCTGCTCGCACGCATCGAGCGCGATTTCGGCGTCGAGCGCGGTACGCTGCTGGCGCTGTGGGGCGTCGAGTCCGCCTATGGCGATCCGCTGGTGCAGCAGAACCACATGACGCCTGTGTTTCCCTCACTCGCCGCGCTCGCCTGGAACGAGCCGCGTCGCAAGGCCTATTGGGAGACCGAGCTGATCAACGCGCTACGCATCGTCGACAAGGGCTGGAGCACGCCCGAGCAGATGCAGGGATCCTGGGCCGGCGCGATGGGGCATTCGCAATGGATGCCGGAGGTCTGGCTCAATGTCGGCATCGACTATGACGGCGACGGCAAGGTGTCGCCGTTCGGCAAGCCCGACGATGCGCTGGGCTCGACCGCAAAATATCTCGTCAACCGCGGCAAATGGCACCGCGGCGAGCATTGGGGCTACGAGGTGCGCACGCCCGGTGAGATGAGCGGCAGCCGGACCTATGCGGCTTGGCAGGCAGCCGGCGTCACCCGCGCCGACGGCCAGCCATTCCCGCAACCCTCCGCATCGGCGCAGATATGGACGCCGGTTGCGGGCGGGCCGACGTTTCTGCTGGGGCCGAATTTCAACGCGGTGAAGAGCTACAATCCCTCGATGAACTACGCGCTCGCGATCTGCCATCTCGGCGACCGCTGCCTCGGCGCCCCGCCCTTCATCCAGCCATTCCCCGGCTCCGAGCGCGCGTTGACGCTCGCCGAGGTGCAGGAGATGCAGACGCGCCTGACCAAGGCCGGCTTCGACACCGGCGGCACCGACGGTCGCGTCGGGAACGACACCATGAAGGCAATCAAGGATTTTCAGCTGAGGGCCGGTATCGTGCCTGCGGACGGCTATGGCGGGCTGAAGGTGCTGGCGAAGCTGCGCCAGGGGTCGTAGGCAGGCTCAGTGCCTATATTGCGGCTCCTCCGCATCGAGTTGGCGGCGGATTGCGGCGAGATGCAGCCGGGCGGATTCGGAATCGCCCTCGCGCATCTGCCTGTAGGTCTCGGCCGCAATCGCGGGATCGACCGGCAGCACCTGTCGCCCGGTCGACATCGCCAGCACCTGCACCTCGGCGGCGCGTTCGAGATAATAGAGATCGTCCCAGGCCTCCGCGATGGTCGGGGCCAGCACCATCACGCCGTGATGCTTCATGAAGATGATGTCGGCATTCCCCACGCTGGACGCGATGCGCGCGCCTTCGCGGTTGTCGAGCGCGAGGCCGTTGTAGTCGCGGTCCACGGCCGTGCGACCGTAGAATTTCAGCGCGGTCTGGCCGGCCCAGATCAGCGGCTCGCCCTCGGTCATCGACAGCGCCGTGGCATAGGGCATGTGGGTGTGGAAGGCCACCTTGGCGCGCGGCAGGCGCTTGTGCATCTCGGCGTGGATGTAGAACGCGGTCGCCTCGGGCACGCCCTCGCCGTCGAGCACGTTGCCGTGGAAGTCGCAGATCAGCAGTTTTGACGCGGTCAACTCTCGGAAGGCGTAGCCGTAAGGGTTGACCAGGAAGAGATCGTCATGGCCCGGCACCACGGCCGAGAAGTGGTTGCAGATGCCCTCCTCAAAGCCGTTGCGCGCAGCCATCCGGAAGCAGGCGGCAAGATCCTCGCGCGCGCTGCGGATCGCGTCGCTCGCGAGGTCCGGACGGTTCGAGCGGAACGTTGCTGGCGTGGATGACGAAGAGTGAAGGCTGTGCGCCATGGCGGAAGGACACCTCTGTCGGCCGGAAGACGCCCGCGTTGTACAGGTCCGACGCCTGCGCGTCAGCCCCCGCGGGCGCCACCCTGCCCTTCGCAGCCCGCGCGGCGGGCTATTGCCGCCGCGGTACGCCGCCGGCATTCATGCCGCCGTCGATGACGAGCTCGCTGCCGGTGACGTAGCGCGAGGCATCGGAGGCCAGATACAGCACGCCGGAGGCAATTTCCGCAGCCTGGCCGGCCCGGCCGAGCGGCGTGACGACGCGCGCACGCTCGTCTGGGTCGATCGGCGCGTTGCCCTGGTTGCCGGTCGCGCCGGTCGGGATCTTGCCCCAGATCGGCGTGTCGATGATCCCAGGATGGACGGAGTTGACGCGGATGCCGTCACAGGCCGCCGCGCACTCCATCGCGATCGACTTTGCGAATAGCCGCACGCCGCCCTTGGTCGCCGAATAGGCCGACAGCCCGGGCGCGCCGCGCAGGCCCGCGAGCGAGGACATCATGACGATCGAGCCGCCGCCGGTCTTGCGCATCAGGGGCAGGCAATGCTTGACCGAGAGGAAGACGCCGTCGAGGTTGATCGCGTTCTGCCTGCGCCAGTCGCTGAGCGTCATGTCGACGATCGAGGGCACGGCGATGCCGATGCCGGCGTTGGAGACGAGAATATCGAGCCGGCCAAAGCGCTTCGCGATCTCGGCTGCGATCTCGATCCAGCGCTCTTCGCTGGTGACGTCCTGCTCCAGGAAAATCGCCTTGCCACCGGCCTTGGTGATGCGATTGGCGAGCTCGGGGCCGCGCAGCTCGTCGATGTCGGTGGCGATGACGGTGGCGCCCTCGCGCGCGAACAGCTCGACAATTGCCTCGCCAATTCCGGATGCGCCGCCGGTCACCAGCGCGACCTTGCCCTCAACCTGCCCTGCCATGTTCACTCCCTTTTTTCTATTCGTTTTTTGTTGTTTGCCGGGCCTATCTAATCATGGATGGCCCTTGGTCGGGTAGCGCGACGTCGATGACGCGGAATTGCACACGCTCGGCGCCCTGGTAGCGATCGACCGACAATGATCCCGAGACATGCAGTTGCTGGCCGCGATTGGCAACGAGCGCGTTGCCAAGCTTCTGTCCGATCGAACGGAACGCGATGCCGTTGACGATGGCGCCGTCGCCCGACTTGAAGCGTAGCCTCAAATGCGCCTGTCCCACCTCGTCGGCATAGACGAGCTGGTGCGCCGGCAACGCCAACACGACTTCCGGATTGCCGCTGCCGAACGGACCTGCGCGGTTGAGCGTCGTTGCAAGCTCGGTCGTCACCGCGCGCGCGGAGACCGCGCCGTCGATGTAGAGCTCGTTGACGTGGCGCGCCTCGGCAACGTCGCGCGCCAGGGCATGCTCGAGATAGGCGCGAAATTCGGCGAGCTTTTCCTTCCGCAGCGTGACGCCCGCAGCCATCGCGTGGCCGCCGCCCTTGAGCAGAATGCCGTCGGCGACCGCCTGCCGCACTGCCTTGCCGAGATCGACGCCGGCAATCGAGCGGCCGGAGCCGGTGCCGATTCCGCCGGGCTCCAGCGCGATCGCGAAGGCGGGCCGCGAGAACTTCTCCTTCAACCGGGACGCAACGAGACCGACCACTCCGGGATGCCAGCCTTCGGAGGCCGTCACGATCACGCCGATCTTGTCCTCGAGCCCGATCGAGGCGAGCGCCTCGGCTTCGGCCTGCGCTTCGGCCGCCTGCTCGATGATCCGGCGCTCACTGTTGAGGCGGTCGAGCTCGGCTGCGATCCGCGCGGCCTCGACGCTGTCACCCTCCAAAAGCAGCCGCACGCCGAGATCGGCGCGGCCGATGCGGCCGCCGGCATTGATGCGCGGCCCCAGCATGAAGCCAAGATGCCAGGCCTCCGGCGGGCCGTTGAGCCGCGCCACGTCCATCAGCGCGGTGTGGCCGACATGGTCGCGCCGCCGCATCGCGATCAGGCCCTTGGCGACGAACGCGCGGTTGAGACCGATCAGCGGCGCGACATCGGCAACCGTGCCAAGCGCAACGTGATGCAGCATGCCGAGCAGATCCGGCTCGGGCATCTCCGCATTCCAGAACCCGCGCTGGCGCAATTCACGATTGACCGCGACCAGCGTCACCAGCACGAGGCCCACGGCGGCGAGATGGCCGAGGCCGGAGAGATCGTCGAGCCGGTTCGGATTGACCAACGCGTCGACCTCCGGCAATTCCGTGCCGGCCTGATGATGGTCGATCACGACGACGGACATGCCGAGACGTTTTGCCTCCGCGAGCGGCTCGATGCTGGTGGTGCCGCAATCAACGGTGACGAGCAGCGTGGCGCCCTTTTCGGCCAGCGCACGCACGGCCTCCGTGTTGGGTCCGTAGCCCTCGAAGATGCGGTCGGGAATGTGGATCAGCGGATCGAGCCCGCAATGGCGCAGATGCCAGGTCAGCAGCGCCGCCGAGGTCGCGCCGTCGACATCGTAATCGCCGAAGATCGCGACCTTCTCACCCTTTGCCGCGGCATCCGCGATCCGCTTCGCGGCGGCTTCCATCTCCGTCACCGTGAACGGGTCCGGCAGCAGCTTGCGGATGGTGGGATCGAGGAAATCTGCGACGGCGTCGCTGTCGACACCGCGGCCTGCCAGCACCCGCGCCAGCAGCTCGGGCAGTTGGTGGCGCTGCACGATGGCAAGCGCTTTCGCCGCCCCGCGCGCATCCAGCCGGTCGCGCCAGAGCTTGTCGGTAAGCGAGCGCGCCACCCCCAGGAATGCCTGGGGCGCTTCGACGGGCAAGGCGGTGGCGGGCGGCGTCATGAACAGCTGTCGGTTTGAGGAACCTGGGAGCCGAGGTATTGCATCGCCCGGCCGACGGGACGATTGGCCCGCAATCCCCCGGGATTTGCAATGTCTGCGCGGCACAAAGCGGTGGATTGCCGTTTTGCTGCGCGGACTGACTATCATTTGAGCATTCCCCAAAACAGCAAATTAAGCAGGCGTTAGGCGGAATCTCCGAAAAAGAATGGTATTCGATCTGTCAGTGATTGTTCCGGGTTCGTTGCAGATCAGACCTCATTGCCAAGGGAAGCCCCCGATGTCTGCTGCGCTGGGTCTCAAAGCCAAGCCGATCGCAAATGAACCCGCTGATGACGATTCCGACATCTCCGCGCTGATCAACCGCCTCACGGCGGAGGTCAACCAGATCGCGGTCGACAAGACCAAGGCGATCCAGCAGATCACCAACCAGATGAAGATGCTGGCGCTGAACGCGCTAATCGAAAGCTCGCGCGCCGGCACGCAGGGCGCGGGCTTCGCCGTGGTGGCGCAGGAGGTCCGCGGTGTCGGCCAGCAGGTCGAGACCATCGCCCGCGAGCTCGAAAGCCAACTGACGAAACGAACCGGCGATCTCGTCTCCTCGATCGACCGCATGAGCCAGCGCTCGCGCGGCGAGCGCATGGTGGACCTATCGCTCAATGCCATCGAGCTGATCGACCGCAACCTCTATGAACGGACCTGCGACGTGCGCTGGTGGGCGACCGATTCAGCGTTGGTCGATTGCGCGGCCTCGCCCGACGGCGCGGCCGTGTCCCATGCCTCGCAGCGTCTCGGCGTAATCCTGGGGGCCTACACCGTCTATCTCGACCTCTGGCTCTGCGATCTCGAGGGCAACGTCATCGCCAACGGCCGCGCCGACCGCTTTCACGCCGTCGGCCAGAACGTCGCCCACACCAAATGGTTTCGCGAGGCCAACACCCTGCGCTCCGGCGACGACTATGTCGCCGGCGACGTCGAGAACCAGCCGCTGCTCGGCAATGCCCAGGTCGCGACCTATTGCGCCAGCGTCCGCGCCGGCGGCCAGGCCAACGGCGCGCCGATCGGGGTGCTCGCCATCCATTTCGACTGGGAGGCGCAGGCCCGCGCCATCGTGCAAGGCGTGCGCGTCGGCGACAGCGACAAGGCGCGCGTGCTGCTGGTCGACTCCAATCTTCGCGTGATCGCCGCTTCCGACGGACAAGGCATTCTCAGCGAACGCATCTCGCTGTCGCTCAATGGCCAGCGCTCCGGCTTCTATCAGGACCGCTCCGGCACGTTGGTCGCGTTCCATGCGACGCCCGGCTACGAGACCTATCGGGGGCTCGGCTGGTGCGGCGTGATCGTCTGCGGGGCGTGAAGCTGGAGGCGGCCTGCCTATCCAACTCAAAAGTGCGAAAACAACCCCATGCACAGTAGCCATCTGGTTGTTTTCATGACGGTTTTTTTCGCCGTTTGACGCGGGCAAAACGCCGGCATGCATGCGATCATGGCACCGTTCGCGGTGCGGACCCAGAGCGCCAGGTTCTGGCGATGTCGTCTTCGACTGCCTGCGGCGTCGTAATTCCAAGCGTTTGCGACGGACGCTCCCCGAACATTGCAAAGTAATACTGAGAAAACCGGCCGAGTTCGTAAAAGCCCTGCTGCATGGCGACGGCTGTCACGGTGGTCGAACCAGGTGCGCTCTGGTGCAGGATCGAATGAACAGCGCATAGCCGCTTGTGCCTGAGGAAGCTGACCGGGCCGAGGCCGAATACCTCCTGAAAGGCGCGGTGCAGGGTGCGCCGCGATACGCCGAGCGCCGCGCAAATTTCCGACACGTGCACCGGACGGGTGCCGGCGTCGTCGAGAAACTCCTCGACCTTGCGGATCAGACGTCGCGCGGAAGGCAGCCAGCCGTTGCCATCGGGTGGCAGCGACGAAGCGACGTTGGCAGCCATGCATTCGGCGATCGATCGCTTCCAGAAATCGGCAGTTGATGGCGTCAACCCATGTTTGTTGTCGCGCAGGTGCGACATGATCCGGACCAGGCGGCGCGAGGCGATCGCGCCGGTCTCGATGTGCGCGCGGAAATGACCGCGGCTGCGCCATGTGTCGGGGTCGCTCAGCCGTGGTTCTCCGCCGAACAGCGTCGCGACTTCATTGAGGTCGAAGCGCATGGCGGCGTAGGCGGAGCCGCCGTGAAAAACACCGTCATGTTCGAGCCGCGGCGGAATGACGAGCACATCATTGAGCTGCATGTCGAACGACCAGTGGGCGACGCGCTCTTCGGCCGCGAGCAGCATCCCGATGATCAGTCTGTCGTCGCTGGAAACCCGCTGCGTGCGCATGCCGACGTTGAAAGCACCAATGCTGAGCGAGAAGTCGCCGATGCCGACATGAGATAACGTTCCGCGCAACCGACCGCGGCCGAGTTGCATCACATCGACATGCGAGCCATGGACAGCCTGCTGAAGACCTTCGAAACCGTCCAGCTTGCGCGAATCAACCAGTAGGAATTGCCCCATGGCTGTACCCTGTTACTGAAGCGCGACAATTCTGCGGCACGCGGTGGCAAAGTACCACCACAACGCGAGGTGGGTGCGACAGACTGACTTCGCGTTTTGAGACAATCATCGCCAAGTTTGTTGCTAGATAGCCACTGAACTGCCTTTGCACTGAGGGATTTTCGACATGGGGCACTAGGTCTCACCAACTGCCCGGGCAGACTGGCACAAACTGCACATCACAGCCGTCCAATCTTCGGATACCGTTTGCAACCTTAGCGATATTGAGCGGAAGCGTTCTGCGGATGGCAGAGCGCACGCGGCATGGATTTGCCGCGTGCTCGAAAACGTGCGTGCAAAGGAAAGAGATGTTGACGCAACGCAGCGTCCTCCTCTCCCCCGAGCGCCAAAAAAGAGGGGACCGAACAATGCGTCCAATGGGCCGGGCAAAGCGCTATCGTCGAAGTCTGCCAGAATCGGCGCAGTAGCATCAGGTGGAATGCGCGTATCGGAGCTTCCACCATGTTGCGAGCGGATCTGGATCACTGCGAGTGGTTGCCGGATGATTTGAAGACCGGCGAGATGGTCTTCATTCCCGGCGGAACGTTTCGCATGGGATCCGACCATCATTATCCCGAGGAAGCGCCGAGCCATCGCGTCGCTGTCGACGGCTTCTGGATCGACCGCACGCCCGTGACCAACCGGCAGTTCAAGCAGTTCGTCGACGCAACCGGCCATGTCACCGAAGCGCAGGTCGTTCCCGATCCGAAGGACTATCCAGGCGCGCTGGCGGAGATGCTCTACGCGGGATCGCTAGTGTTCTCCCCGCTGCCGCGCATCACCGATCTCACCGACCGGAGCCAGTGGTGGACTTTCCTGCGCGGCGCCAACTGGCGTCATCCCTATGGTCCCGGCAGCAACATCAAGGACCTCGACGACCATCCCGTCGTCCACGTCTCCTTTAGCGATGCGGCAGCGTATGCCCGCTGGGCCGGCAAGGACTTGCCGACGGAGGCGGAGTGGGAGTTCGCGGCGCGTGGCGGCCTCGAGGCGGAGGAATACGCCTGGGGCGACGCGCTGATGCCGGGCGGCAAGCACATGGCCAATATCTGGCAGGGCAACTTCCCCGTCCAGAATCACGGCGAGGATGGGTACGAGCGTACCTCGCCGGTCATGGCCTTCCCGCCGAACGGCTACGGTCTTTACGACATGATCGGCAATGTCTGGGAGTGGACCTCCGACTGGTGGTCGTCAAAGCACGCCGCCGATGTTGCCAAACCTTGCTGCATCCCCAAAAATCCTCGCGGCGGCGGTGAGCACACAAGTTACGACCCGCGCCTCCCCGACATCCAGATTCCGCGCAAGGTCCTCAAGGGCGGCTCGCACCTGTGCGCGCCGAACTATTGCCGCCGATACCGCCCGGCTGCGCGGCACGCCGAGCCGGTCGATACCTCGACCAGCCATGTCGGGTTCCGCTGTGTGGTGCGAATGCCGTCTGTGACCGAACGCCAACAAGGACGTGCTGCAATCTAGCGAGCGCCGCTGGCGGATGCTGGCGTCAGCGGTGCGCTCCGCGCGTCGGACTATTTTGATACGCAACTTTATCCATCGGCGATCGATAAACATCTTCAGCATTTTTGGACAACGCAGGCCGATTACAGGCAAGAGCCTGCCCCATTTCCCCGGTAAGTGTCGCCTCATCGCTTTCGCGACGCGCGCGCCGTCGACCCTGAAGCGCTCGCGCCCGCAACGTGCCGAGGAGATAGGCCATGAAGATCGTCGTGATCGGCGGGACCGGATTGATCGGATCCAAGCTCGTAGCGAAGCTCAAGCAGCAAGGCCACGACGCGGTCGCGGCTTCGCCGAAATCAGGCGTGAACGCCGTGACCGGGGAAGGCCTCGCAGCAGTGCTGGCGGGTGCGGATGTGGTTGTCGACGTTGCCAACGCGCCGTCCTGGGAGCCTGCCGCCGTGCTCGAATTCTTCGAGCGTTCGAGCAAAAACCTCGTCGCGGCCGAGGCGGCTGCGGCCGTGAAGCATCATGTGGCACTCTCGATCGTCGGGACTGAGCGCTCGCCCGACATCGCCTATTTTCGGGCGAAGCTCGCGCAGGAGACCATCATCAAGGCATCTCCGGTCCCCTACTCGATCGTCCGCGCCACCCAGTTCTTCGAATTCCTCAGCGCCATCGGTGACATGGGTGCGGCCGACGGCCGGATCGTGGTTCCCACGGCATTGTTTCAGCCGATCGCCGCCGAGGACGTCGCCGATCGCCTCGCGGAGGTCGCAATGGGCCAGCCGCTCAACGGCACGATCGATATCGCAGGACCTGAGAAGGCGCCCTTCAATGAGTTCATCGCGCGGCGCCTGAAGGCGTCCGGCGACGCCCGACCCGTGGTGGGAGACCCAAAGGCGCCGTACTACGGCGCTTCCATCGACGACACATCGCTGAACCCTCTTGGCGAGGCGCGGCTCGGGAAGACGTCGCTCGCAACGTGGCTCGCGAGGCTTTGAGGAGACTCCTATGCGCAGATTGCTGCTCGCAACCGCCCTTTATGCCGCATCATTCCTGACGGCCCATGCCGCCGAGACGGCGACACCCACGGCCAAGGTGACGGTCGTGTTCGACCAGGCGCTGCCCAATGTTCCCGGCAAGAGCATGAAAGGCGTGCTGGTCGAGTATGGTCCGGGAGGCTCCTCGCCCGCCCACATCCACGCGCCCTCGGCTTTCATCTACGCCACCGTCCTGGAAGGCGCGATCCGCAGTCAGGTCAATGACGGCCCCGCCAAGGTCTTTCACAAGGGCGAGAACTTCTCTGAAAAGCCCGGTGACCGCCATGCCGTCAGCGCCAATGCCAGCGACACCGAGCCCGCGAAGCTCCTCGCCGTGTTCGTGGTGGATACCGCCGACAAGGAGCTGACGATGCCGCTGCCGAAGTAGCAACGGATCATGTGAGGCGACGCGCGGCCATCTCTGCCGCGAGCAACACCGCGGCGCGGCTGGCACCGATTGATGCAATGCCCTGGCCGGCGATGTCGTAGGCAGTGCCGTGCGCCGGTGTGCAGATCGGGAATGGGAAGCCGCCGAGCAACGTCACGCCGCGATCAAAGCCCATCAGCTTCATCGCGATCTGGCCCTGGTCGTGATACATCGTCAGCACCGCATCGAAGGCGCCGCCCTTGGCGCGCAAAAACACCGTGTCGGCCGGGAACGGCCCCTCGGCGGCAATGCCTTCGCGCTGGCCGGCGGCGACCACGGGCGCGATGACATCGATCTCCTCACGCCCGAAATTGCCGCCGTCGCCGGCATGCGGATTGAGACCGGCGACCGCGATGCGCGGCCGGGCGAAGCCGGCATTGCGCATGCAAGCATCAGTCAGCTTGAGCGCGCGATGGATGCGTTCGCCGGACAGTCGCGCGGCAACGTCCTTGAGCGGGATGTGGGACGTCACGCGGGCGTTCCAGAGCCGGTCCAGCACGTTGAACTCGCTTGCGGGGGTATTGAGTCCGACCACTTCCGCGGAGAACGCGATCTCGTCGTCATACTCGGCGCGGGCGAGCCGCATCGCCTGCTTGTTGAACGGCGTGAAGCAGACGGCATCGACCCGGCCGTCGCGGCCGAGTTCGAGCGCCTGCTTGTAGTTGGCAAGCGCGAACCTGCCGCCGGCAAGGCTCGCAACTCCCTGCCTGATGTCGCCGGGATCGAGGTGCCCGAGATCGACGAACAGCGTCTTGCCCTCCGCCGCGCGCAGATCGGCCCCCTGCTCCACCATCGTCAGCTCCGGCTTGATGCCGGCAATGCGGGCGCCCGCGTCGAAGATGCGGCGGTCGCCGATCACGACGATCCGGCTACGGGCGCGGATGTCGTCCTGCACCACGAGCTTGGCGGTCAATTCCGGGCTGATGCCGGCGGGATCTCCCATTGCCAATGCAATGAGCGGCTGTGCGGTCATATGATCACTTTCTCCCGATCGGTCTCTCGAGCTGTGTTCTGGGATGTCGTCTCGTGGATCGACGGCGCAGGCTTGCGCAGCAAGCGCGCAAGCTGCAGCACGAGCGGAAGCAGCAACAGGGCGATGCCGGCCACGATCAGACATGTCACCAGCTTGTTGGCGAAGAAGATCCCGAGCGATCCCTTGGACATCAGCATCGACTGCCGGAACGCGTCCTCGGCCTTGTCGCCGATGACGATCGCGAGCACGAGTGGCGCCAGCGGATAGAACAGCTTCTTGAAGAGATAGCCGACGATGCCGAAGCCGAGCATCATGACGACGTCGAGATAGGAGTTCGACACCGAATAGGCGCCGACGACGCAGATGATCACGATCAGCGGCGCGATGATCACGAAGGGAATCCGCATCAGGGCCGCGAAGACCGGCACGGTCAGCAGCACCAGCACGACGGCGACGATGTTGCCGACATACATCGAGGCAATCAGGCCCCAGACGAAGTCCTTCTGGTCCACGAACAGCATAGGTCCGGGATTGAGGCCCCAGATCATCAGCCCGCCCATCATGACGGCCGCAGTGGCCGAGCCGGGAATGCCGAGCGAGAGCATGGGCAGAAGCGCGCTGGTGCCGGCAGCATGATCGGCCGTCTCCGGCGAGATGATGCCTTCGACCTCTCCGGTGCCGAAATATCGGCCGCGGCGCGAGAAGCGGCGGGCGATGCCGTAGCTCATGAAGGATGCCGCAGTCGGGCCACCTGGCGTGATCCCCATCCAGCATCCGATGGCCGCGCTCCGCAGCAGTGCCACGCTATGCCGCGGCAGGCGGCCGATAGCGCGAAATACCTCGCGCCACTCGATCTTCGACGAGACCGCGCGGGCATGAAACTCCTCTTCGACGGCGACGAGCAGCTCGCCGATGCCGAACAGCCCCATCACCGCGACGACGAAGTTGACGCCCTTGACCAGCTCGTCGACACCCATCGTGAGGCGCACGCTGCCGGAGACGGTGTCGATGCCGATAGCCGCGATCGCAAAGCCGATCGCCAGCGCCACGACGGTCTTGATCGGCGCCGCCCCGCCCATGCCGACGAAGCTGGCGAAGGCCAGGAAATAGACCGCAAAATATTCCGCCGGACCGAAGGCGAGTGCGACCTGCGCCACCCATGACGCGAGGAAGGTGATCAGGATGACGCCGATCAGCGCGCCGAAGGCCGCCGAGCCGAAGGCGGTGGCGAGCGCCGTGGTCGGCCGTCCGTCGCGCGCCATCGGGTAGCCGTCGAAGGTGGTGGCGACCGACGACGGCTCGCCCGGAATGTTGAACAGGATCGAGGTCACGGATCCCCCGAACAACGCGCCCCAATACATGCTGGAGAGCAGGATGATGGCAGAGACCGGCTGCATGCCGAAGGTCAGCGGCAGCAGCAGCGACACCCCGTTCGGAGCACCCAGCCCGGGCAGCACGCCGACGAGAATGCCGAGCAGCACGCCGATCACCATCAGCGCCAGATGCGGCAGCGTGATCGCGATGCCAAAGCCGTGAAGGAGTTCTCCAAGATTGTCCATCGGCCTCTCCGTCAGAAGCCGAACGCCGCGGCGAGCGCGCCGTGCGGCAAGCTCACCTGGAACATGCGCTCGAACACGATGTAGAGCGCGAGCGCTGTCGCCGCCGCCGTGCCAAGCGCGCGCGGCGCGGATTGTTGTCGGGGGATCGCCAGCACCGCGAAGATGTACAGGGCTGAGGCAACGTACATCCCGGCCAACGGGATCGCAGCCACGAAAATCGCGGCCGGCACGAACAAGCCGGCAAGCCGGCGCAGCTCGATCGACGTGATGGCAATGGGGACGCTGGCGAGCGTCGTGGCCGGCATGACACCTCGCGCCAGGTTGTAGAGACTTCCAAGCACGATGATGATCCCGGTCAGGAACGGAAACGTCCCGGCGTCCACGCCCGCGCTCGACCAGCCGATGCCGTTATCGAGGCTGGAGACGACGACGGCCACACCAAAGCTGCCGGTGAGGATTGCGGTCGCAAGTTCGAGAGCGCGGCGCGAGATCATGGGCCACTCCAGCGAAACGCCAGATGTTTGCTCAGTCCTCGTCCTGAGGAGCGCGCTTCGGCGCGCGTCTCGAAGGACGGCTCCGGGCGACATCCCATCCGCGGCCATCCTTCGAGACGCCCGCCTGCGGCGGGCTCCTCAGGATGAGGACGGTGCTTGAACTCGGCTGCGCAATCGAACGCCATCGGCCGCCTCACTTGACGAGCCAGCCCTGCTCGCCCGCGACTTGCTTGACGTGCTCGAGGTCCTCCTTGATGAACTTGTCGAGTTCGGCGCCGGTCAGGAAGGTGTCGACCTGGGAGGTTTTCTCGATGTAGTCCTTCCAGTCCGGTGTCGCCTGCACCTTCTTCATCAGGTCGACATAGAACGCAGCCTGGTCCGGCGTGACCTTGCCTGGGAGCCACACTGTCCGCGGCTGCTCATACTGCTTGATATCGAGGCCCTGCTCGACGCAGGTCGGAACGTCACCCCAGCCTTCGGTCGCGGTGACCTTGGCGCCCTGCGGCAGCCGCTTCGGGCTGAACACGCACAATGGCCGTTGCGTTCCACCGCGCCATTGCCCGAGACTTTCGCTGGGATTGTTGACGTGGGAGTCGAGGTGTCCGCCGGCGAGCTGCACGGCGGTCTCGGCCCCGCTCTTGAAGGGGATGTAGGTCAGCTTGATGTGGCCGGCCTTCTCGATCATGCGGGTCAGCACCTCATCGGTGTCCTTTGACTGCGCGCCGCCCATCTTGAACTCGCCTGATGCGGCCGCCTTCAGATAGTCGCCCGCCGTCTTGTAGGGCGCGTCCTGCTTGACCCAGAGCAGGAACTCGTCCTGCGCCATTGCCGCGATCGCAGTGAGATCGGTGTAGTTGAAAGCGACCTTGGAGACGAGCGGCTGCTGCCAGGCATTCGACGTGCCGAAGATCACCTTGTAGGGATCGCCGGCGGAGGCCTTGCCGTAGACATAGCCTTCCGCGCCGCTGCCGCCCCCTTTGTTGACGACGACGATCGGCTGCTCCACCAGCTTGTGCTTGGTGATGATGTTCTGCACGGCGCGCGCGAGATTATCGGTGCCGCCGCCGGGCCCGGCGGTCGCCACGAACTCGATCGGCTTTTGCGGTTGCCAGGCCGAGAGCGCCGGCATCGTGCCGGCGAGCACGGTTGCGGCGGCGGAGAGCAGAAGCGTTGACGTCCGACCCATGATGTCCTCCAGCTGATTTTTGTCTCTTGTTCTTGTCGTTTTCGACGTCCGGTCAGGCGACGCGTTCCTCGCGTCTTCCCGATGCCAGGACGATTGCGCCTTCTTGTTCGAGCGCTTCGATCTGCTGCTGGTCGAACCCGTGCTCGACCAGCACCTCGCTTGTATGCTCACCGTAGACCGGCGCGCCCGTACGCACTTTGCCTGGGGTCTCCGAAAACTTGACCGGCAAGCCGATCGTCTTCACCGGACCGAGCGTGGAATGCTCGACCTCGACGACCATCTCGCGCGCCAGCGTCTGCGGATCGCTGAGCGCCTCCAGCATGTCGTGCACGGGTCCGCAGGGCACGCCCTTCTCGTCCAGCGCAGCCAGCCAATGCGCCCGCGTCCGGGTGCGGAAGCGCTCGCTCAGGACGGCTTCGAGCTCCTTCAGATTGGCCATGCGGTCGGCGCCGTTGATGAAACGCGGATCGGCGGCCAGCTCGTTTGCGCCGAGGGCCTCCAGCATCAACAGCCAGTGCTTCTTGTTGGCGCCGCCGACCACCAGCCAACCGTCCGAGGCCTCGAAGGCCTGATATGGCGCGTTGAGCGGATGGGCCGACCCCATGGCGCGCGGCGCGGTGCCCGCGGCCAGCGCGATGGTCGACTGCCAGTAGGTCTGCACCAGTGCGGCCTCGTAGAGCGAGGTCTCGACCCACTGCCCTTCGCCGGTCTTGAGACGGTGCGTATAGGCCGCGAGGATGCCCATGCTCGCCAGCAGGCCGGCGGTGATGTCGGACAGCGGCGGACCGCATTTCACGGGCGGACCATCGGGACGTTCGCCGGTAAAGCTCATGATGCCGCTCATGGCCTGGGCGACCAGATCGAAGCCGCGGCGATGCTTGTAGGGTCCGGTGCGGCCGAAGCCCGACAGCGAGCAATAGATCAGCGTTGGATGCTGCTTGTGCAGGTCTTCGTAGCCGAAGCCGAGGCGCTCCATGGCGCCCGGCGCAAAGTTCTCGACCAGCACGTCGGCGCCCGCGATCAGCCGCCGCAACACCTGTTTGCCGCCCTCGGTCTTCAGATCCAGCACGATGCCGCGCTTGTTGCGGTTCATCATCAGGAACGAGGCCGCCTCGTCGCCAATCTTTGGCGGCACCGAATGGCGGGTGTCGTCACCGTTCGGCGATTTCTCGATCTTGATCACGTCGGCGCCCATGTCGGCCAGCATCAAGGTGCAGGTCGGCCCTGCCATGACATGGGTGAGGTCGATGACCTTGAGGCCGGCAAGCGGCCCCGAACGGCCGGAGGTTGATTGCGAGCGATCGCTTTGCATCGGGGCGTCCTATTGGCCGCGCCATTGCGGCGCGCGCTTGGTGAGGAAAGCATCGAGCCCTTCGCGAAAATCCTGGCTCGTGTAGCACATCAGGATGAGGTCCTCGCCCTCGTCCGGCGTCAGCCGCCTTTGCAGGCGCGCCACGGCCTGCTTGGTCGCATTCAGCGTCAGCGGCGCGTGGCTGGCGAGCAGCCGGGCGACCTCGTCGGCGCGTCGGTCGAGCGCGGCGAGATCCTCGACGACCTCGCCGAGCAGCCCGACACTGGCGGCCTCCGTCGCGTCGACCAGGCGCGCGGTGAAGATCAGATCCTTGACGCGGGCAGCGCCGATCAGCGCGGTGAGACGACTGACATTGGACATCGACAGGCAATTGCCGAGCGTGCGGGCAATGGGAAAGCCGATCTTCGCGCTTTGGGTGCCGATGCGGAGGTCACAGGCCGCGGCAATGCCTGCGCCGCCGCCGGTGCAGAACCCGTTGATCGCGGCGATCGTCGGCACGCGGCACTGCTCGAGCGTGGTCAGCACCCGATCGATGCGGTTCTCGTAGTCGATCGCGTCCTGCGGCGACTTGAAATCGCGGAACTGATTGATGTCGGTGCCCGCGGCAAAGGCCTTGTCGCCGGCCCCGCGCAGCACCAGCACCTTGATCGCGTGATCGTCGTTGATCTCCTCGCAGATCGCGGCAAGCCGCTCGTACATCGCGAAGGTGAAGGCGTTGCGGGCCTGCGGACGGTTGAAGGTGATCCGCCCGATACCGTCCTGGCGCTCGAAAACGAGGTCTTCCGCCACCACCTGCTGGTCCATTTCCTCATGTCCTTCTGCTTTTCTATATTTTTGAATGCAAAATTGTCGATTTACAAGCTGGAACTTGCCGTAACCCGCATATAGCTTCATTTTTGCATTCAAATGGACTTCAGACCCATGCTGCACGAGGAAGTCGTCGGCCGCATCCGGGCCATCCTGCTCGACGGCGAAATCCCGCCGGGCGCGCGGATTCCCGAGCGCGAGCTGTGCGAGCGGCTCCAGATATCGCGCACCCCGCTCCGCGAGGCGCTCAAGGTGCTCGCCGCCGAAGGGCTCGTGCAGCTCCTGCCGCATCGCGGCTCGCGCGCGGCAAAACTGACCGACAAGGACATGCGCGACCTGTTCGAGGTCTGCCAGGGCCTCGAAGCGCTCGCCGGCGAACTCGCCTGCGAGCGCATCACGGATGCCGAGATCGACGCGATCGCCGCCGCGCACGGGGACATGGTGCGGCATTATCGCGATGGCGACCTGATTCAGTACTATCGCGGCAACCGCGCCATTCACGAAGGCATCGTCGCTGCGGCCGGAAACCCGGTGCTCGCGGGGTTGTATGCGTCCGTGACCGCGCGCATCCGCCGCGCGCGTTATGTCACGCCGATGACGCCCGAGCGCTGGGCGGTCGCCGTGCAGGAGCACGATGCCATCCTGAACGCACTGCAGAGGCGCGACGGCGTCGGCCTCGCCCATATCCTGCGCGCGCATCTGCGCCACAAGCGGGAAGAGGTTTTGCAGGCGGGCTTTGCCGAAACGGAAGGGAGCGACCTTGCGCCGAGAATTGCGTGAGACGGCGTTCGCGACGCCGAAAGAAACTTGCGGTCCCGCTACAACGCGCGGTCAAGAGACACAATCGCGACACAATCATTGATTGCATTCAGCCGCACAGTTGGTAACGCGCAAACAATTGCGCAAACAAAAGACAAAAGCGGAGGAAACGCATGACAATCGATGTCTCACGTCGGTCCTTGTTGGCCCTCGGGGCTGGCCTTGGTGCCAGCGCAATGCTCGGCAGCAGCGCAATGGCGCGCGCTCCCAAGCTCGGTACCCAGACGCCATACTGGCACCGCTTCGTTCTTGGCGATGCCGAAGTCACTGTCGTCTCCGACGGACCGCTGCCGCTCGGCGACCCCTCAGGGACCTTCACCGGCGTTCCCAAGGAAGAGGTGAAGAAGATGCTCGTCGACAATTTCCTGTCGCCCGACAATGTCGTGCTCGAACAGAACTCTCCGATCGTCAACACCGGCGACAAGCTCATCCTGTTCGATACCGGCATGGGCAGTTCGAAGATGTTCGGCGCCACTACCGGCCGACAGCAGAAGAGCATGACCGAGGCAGGTATCAAGCCCGGGGACATCGATGCGGTGGTCTGCTCGCATGCACATATCGACCACATCGGGGGCATCGTGGACGACGGCGGCAAGCCGCTGTTTCCGAACGCGCAGATCTACATCTCGCAGACCGACTTCGACTTCTGGACCGACGAAGGCAAGCTCGGCAGCGACGCCAAGGATTTCGTCGTTCACGCCCGCAAGAACCTGCTGCCGGTGCGCGACCGCATCGTGTTCTTCAAGGACGGCCAGGAATTCCTGCCGGGCGTTCAGGCGATCGCAGCGCCCGGTCATACCGTCGGCCATACCATCTTCATGGTCTCGTCGGCCGGCAAGTCCTTCGCCTTCATGGGCGACCTCTCGCACCATCCCGTCCTGCTGCTCGAGCGGCCGCGGATGGAATTCTCCTACGACACCGACCCGAAGCAGGCGGCCGAGTCGCGCGTCAAACTGCTGACCATGCTTGCGGCGAACAAGACGCCCGTAATGTCGTATCACTTCGCATGGCCGGGCTATGGCCATGTCGCCAAGGCCGGCGAAGGATTCCATTATTATCCCGAACCGATGCAGATGACGTTGTAATCGCCGGATCAGGTCCGGGTGGCGTACGCGCCGCCCGGACCGCCCGAACGATCACCGCTGTCCGGCTGACCGGCAAGCAACTACAATCCGCAATGTCTCCGGCGGCGTTGGCATGCGGACATTTTGGTGTTATTGAACTACAGCTACTAATTGCAAATCGAATTTATTGACGTGAATTTGTTTGGGAGCGTCAATGTCCCGCGAGAACGATGGTTTTGTCTTCCATCGTGACCTGCTCCAACGGGTCCCGGATGTTGTCTATCGGGCCATCAACTTCCTTGTCAGATGGGACAAACTGCCAAGGCTGCTCGGAGCTGCCAATCTCTCGGCGTTCCGCGACCGGCTGCGGGAGCAAAATCTGCACCATACCGGCTACGGCACGACATCGCCTCGCTGGAACACGGGCAATGAGCGCTGGCGTTCCGCCGACGGCTCGTTCAACAGCCTCGACCATCCGCGCATGGGGATGGCTGGCGCCCGGTTCGGGCGCAATTTCGCGCTGCCCGAATGCGTGCCGGACAGCCTGGACGACCTGCTCGAACCCAGTCCGCGCGTGATCTCGGAGGAATTGCTGGCGCGCCGCGAATTCATTCCCGCGACCAGCCTCAATCTGCTGGCCGCCGCCTGGATCCAGTTCGAAACCCATAATTGGTTCAGCCATGGGTCCCCGAAGTCGGGAAACGAATTCAAGATTCCGCTGAAGCCAAACGACAAATGGCCCGCGGATCAGCGGATCGACGGCTGCATGAAGATCCGTCGGACCGTTTGCGACGAGACGCCACGTGAACCATGGCTCGGCGCGACCCCCACGTTTCGCAACCTCAACTCGCACTGGTGGGACGCCGGACAGATCTACGGCAGCGACCGCGCGAGGCAGATGCAGATCCGTTCCGGGGCAGATGGGAAGATCGCGGTCGGCGATGATGGGATGCTTCCAGACGATCCAGTCCATCCCGGCGCCGATCTCACCGGCTTCAACGACAATTGGTGGGTGGGGCTCAGCCTGCTGCACAACCTCTTTGCACGCGAGCACAATGTCATCTGCGACGGCTTGAAGACGCGGTATCCGACCTGGAACGACGAGGCGCTATTCCAGCATGCGCGGCTGATCAACGCGGCCCTGATCGCCAAGATCCACACCGTCGAATGGACGCCAGGCATCCTCGGCCATCCCGCACTGGACTTCAGCATGCACGCGAACTGGTCGGGGATCCCGTGCCGGGTGCTGCGCGCGGTGCTCGGCAAGAACAGCGAAGCCGCCTTTGGTATCATCGGCTCTCCGACGGATCAGCACAGCGCGCCCTACGCGATGACGGAGGAATTCACCGCCGTGTACCGCCTGCACCCGCTGCTCCCCGAAACGATTGATGTGCGGCGGCTCAATAGCACAGATATTAGCCCCAGCGACCTGGTCGATATGCAGGGCCCCGCCTCCCGCGAGTTCATGCAGACTCACGGCTTCGTCGACCTGCTGTACTCGTTCGGCACCGCTCATCCCGGCGCCATTCGCCTCCACAACTATCCCAACTTTCTGCGCCAGTTCACGAAAGACGACCAGCCGCTGCTCGACGTGGCGGCGATCGACATCATGCGTGATCGCGAGCGCGGCGTGCCGCGCTACAATCGGTTCCGCGAACTGGTCGGCAAGAAGCGGGTCAAGACATTCGAGGAAATCACCAGCATCCCCGGCGCGGCCGGGAAGATGCGCGCGATCTACAAGGGCGACGTCGATCGCGTTGATCTGATGGTCGGACTATTGGCCGAGGACCTGCCGGACGGTTTTGGCTTCAGCGATACTGCCTTCCGCATTTTCATCCTGATGGCATCGCGGCGCCTCAAGAGCGACCGGTTCTTCACCGATGACTACCGTGCGGAAGTCTACACCGATTTCGGTCTGGACTGGATCCACAACAACGGAATGAAATCGGTGCTGCTGCGGCATGTGCCGCAACTCGGCCCGGCGCTCGAGGGCGTCAACAACGCCTTCGCGCCGTGGAACGTGCTACGAGGCTGAGCCATGGCCCTGAGCCTTGGCCCTCTGCAAAGTCGCAGCCGCCCTAGCACCCGAGCTTGTCGGCGATCCCGCCAAAATCCCTGGCGACGATGTCCCAATTGCCGGTGGCCTCGAAATCGACCTTCTGGAGCGGACCGTATTCGGTCGGTCGCGCCACGAAAGCCGTCTTCAGCCCGTTCTTCTGCGCGGCAGCGAGATCGCCGTTGTGGGCGGCGACCATCATCACCTGCTCCGGCTTGAGGCACAGCAGGCGCGCGGCGCCAAGATAAGTTTCGGGATCGGGCTTGTAGTGCTCGAACAGCTCGGCCGACATGATGAGGTCCCAGGGAAGCCCTGCGAACTTCGCCATGTTGGTCAGCAGCGCGACATTGCCATTCGACAGCGGCGAGATCACGAATTTCGTCTTCAACCGCGTCAGGCCCGCGACACTGTCGGGCCACGGATGCAGGCGGTGCCAGCCCTTGGTGAGGTAATCGAGATCGGCTTCGGTCAGGCCTGGAATCGAAAATTGCGCGACCAGCTTTTCCAGCGAGCGGCGATGCAGATCGTCGAGCATGACATAGCCGCGCTCGGGATGTTTGCGCACGTCATCCATCGAAGCCATGTACATGCCGCGCCAGCCGTCAACGAGTGCGGTCCAGTCGGCGGAGATGCCGCGGCCCCTCGCCCACCACATGAAGTCCGTGATCAGGCTGGTGCGCCAGTCGACAACGGTGCCGAACACGTCGAATACCAGGGCTTTGACGGCGGTGAGATCCGACATGCGCACTTCCCTTTAGGCTGCTTATTATTGGTCATTCCGGATGCGCCGTGAGGCGTAAGCCCGGAATGACGGCCGGTCATTACGTCGATCAGTCCAAATGGAACTTCGCCAGTTCGCGATGCTCGGCCTTGATGTAGCGTACGGTGCCGGTGACGGAACGCATCACCACCGTCTCGGTCTCGATCACGCCGTCCTTGCGGAATTTGACGCCTGACAGCAGCGAGCCCGTGGTGACGCCGGTGGCGGCGAACAGGCAGTCGCCGCGCGCCATGTCCTCGATGCCGTAAATCATCTTGGGATCGTTGACGCCCATCTTGGCGGCGCGCTCGCGCTTCTCGTCGGAGTCGAGGATGAGACGGCACTGCATCTGGCCACCGATGCAGCGCAGCGCCACGGCCGCGAGCACGCCTTCCGGCGCGCCGCCGGTGCCGAGATACATGTCGACGCCGGTATTGTCGGGGTCGGCGCAGTGGATCACACCGGCGACGTCGCCGTCGGTGATGAGGCGCACGGCGGCGCCGGTCGAGCGCACGCTCTCGATGATGCTGGCATGGCGCGGCCGGTCGAGCACGAGAACGGTGATGCCATCCGGCTTGACGCCCTTGGCCTTGGCGAGGCGGCGGACGTTTTCGGCCGGTGTCGCATCGAGCTCGACGACGCCCTTGTCATAGCCGGGACCGATCGCGAGCTTCTGCATGTAGACGTCGGGGGCGTGCAACAACGTGCCGCCGTCGGCCATCGCCATGGTGGCGATCGAGCCCGGCATGTTTTTGGCGCACAGCGTGGTGCCTTCGAGCGGGTCGACGGCGATATCGACCTGCGGGCCGGCGTTCATGCCGACCTTCTCGCCGATGAAGAGCATCGGCGCCTCGTCGCGCTCGCCCTCGCCGATGACGATGGTGCCCTCGATCGGCAGCTTGTTGAGCTCGCGCCGCATCGCGTCCACCGCGGCCTGGTCGGCAGCCTTCTCGTTGCCGTGCCCGCGCAGACGCGCCGAAGACACCGCCGCCCGCTCCGTCACACGCACGATCTCCAGCGTGAGAATGCGCTCGAGCAACGCTTGCGGCGGGACTGAAATATGGGTCGACATCGGCTCACTCCTTCGAAACAGTTTTGGACGGACATCTCCGCCGCATCAACTCGTAACACCCACAGTTCGTTCGAACCGTGTCATTGCTTAAGCATGCTCAGTTCTTCTCGATCCTGATGACCTGCGGCCGTCCGCTGATCACCTTGTCCTTCTGCACGGCCGCGAGCGCGCGGCGCACGGCGTCCTCGTGCGTGGCATAGGTGATGAGGATGACGGGCACCGGGACCGCCTTGCCGTCTGCCGGCGCGGCGCCGCCATTGGGATGGCGCTGCACGATCGACTCGATCGAAATCTTCTGCTCCGCGAGCCGCGTCGCAATCGCAGCCGCGGTGCCCGGGAAATCGCGTGCCAGAAGGCGGATGTAGTAGCCGCCCTCGTGGCGCTCCATCGGCGCCTTCTTGGTGTCGCGCAGCTGCGCAATCGGCCGGCCGAACGGATTGGCGCGAATGCCGCGCGCGACGTCGGCAATGTCGGCGACGACGGCGGATGCGGTCGCCGCTCCCCCGGCACCGGGGCCGACCAGCGTGATCGGCGGGATGCCTTCGCCATCGATCGTGACAGCATTGGTGACACCCATCACCTGTGCGATCGACGAGGATTTTGGAACCATGGTCGGATGCACGCGCTGCTCGATACCCTTGGCGGTGCGAACCGCGACGCCGAGCAGCTTGAGCCGGTAACCAAGATCGTCGGCGGCACGGAGATCTTCCGGCGCGATGGAGGAGATACCTTCGACATACACGGCGCTTTGAGCAACTTTCGTGCCGAAAGCGAGGCTGGCGAGAATAGCGAGCTTTTGCGCGGTATCGTGGCCGTCGACGTCGAACGACGGATTGGCCTCGGCATAGCCGAGCCGTTGCGCGTCCTTCAGGCATTCGGCGAAGGACAGGCCCTCCTGCTCCATCCGGGTCAGGATGTAATTGCAGGTGCCGTTGAGGATGCCGTAGACCCGGTTGATGCCGGTTCCGGCAAGACCTTCGCGTAACGTCTTGATGACAGGGATCGCAGCGCCGACGGCTGCCTCGAAATTCAGCGCGCCGCCGTGCTTTTCGGCGGCCTTTGCCAGCTTGAGGCCGTGCTTTGCCAGCAACGCCTTGTTGGCGGTGACAACGGACTTGCCGGCGCTCAGCGCAGCTTCCACCGCCGCCAGCGCGGGATCGCCGGAGCCACCCATCAGCTCGACGAAGCAATCGATGCCGGGATGCGTCGCAAGGGCAAGCGGATCCTTGACCCATTCGATGCCGCGCAGATCGACGCCGCGTTTCTTGGCCTTCGAGCGCGCGGTGACGGCGACGACGCGGATGCCGCGGCCGCTGCGGCCGGCAAGCACGCGCGCCTGCGTTTCAATCAGACGGACAACTTCGGCGCCCACGGTGCCGAGCCCCGCTATGCCCACTTTCAGGGGTGCAACCATGATGCCTTGGAAAACCTGCGGAAGAGAACTTAACGCCGAGTGGCGAGCGGAACGACGTTGTGCAACGTTTCGATGCCGCTTTCAAGGAAGCGGCGCACGCCGCGAGCGGCCTGCCTGATCCGTTGCTCGTTTTCCACCATGGCGATACGGACATATCCTTCACCATGCTCGCCAAAGCCGACGCCGGGCGAGACCGCGACACCGGATTTCTCCACCATCAGGGTCGCGAACTGCATGCTGCCGACGCTGCGGAAGGCTTCCGGCAGCGGCACCCAGGCAAACATCGACGCTTCCGGCGGCGGGATCTCCCAGCCGGCACGCCCGAAGGATTCCACCAGCGCGTCGCGCCGCTTGCGGTAGGTGTCGCGCATCTCCTTGATGCAATCGTCCGGTCCGTTCAGCGCGGCGGTCGCCGCGACCTGGATCGGCGTGAACGCACCGTAGTCGAGATAGGATTTGACGCGGCCGAGTGCCGCAATCACGCGCTCGTTGCCGACCGCGAAGCCCATGCGCCAGCCAGCCATCGAATAGGTCTTCGACATCGAGGTGAACTCGACGGCGACGTCCATCGCACCCGGCACCTGGAGCACCGAGGGCGGTGGGTTGCTTTCGTCGAAATAAACCTCGGCATAAGCGAGATCGGACAGGATCAGGATCTCATGCTTCTTCGCGAATGCGACCAGGTCCTTGTAGAAGTCGAGGCTCGCGACATAGGCGGTCGGGTTCGAAGGATAGCAGACGACGAGCGCCAGCGGCTTCGGGATCGAATGCACGATCGCCCGCTCGACAGCCTCGAAGAATTGCGGCGTCGGCTCCGAGGGCACCGAGCGGATCACGCCGCCTGCCATCAAGAAGCCGAAGGCGTGAATCGGGTAGCTCGGATTCGGACAAAGGATGACGTCGCCGGGCGCGGTGATCGCCTGCGCCACGTTGGCAAAGCCCTCCTTGGAGCCGAGCGTCGCCACCACTTGAGTGTCGGGATTGAGCTTCACGCCGAAACGGCGGGCGTAGTAGCCGGCCTGGGCCCGGCGCAGCCCGGGGATGCCGCGGGAGGCCGAGTAGCGGTCGGTGCGCGGCTTGCCCAGCGTCTCCTTCAGCTTCTCCAGCACGTGCGCCGGCGCCGGCAGGTCCGGATTGCCCATGCCGAGGTCGATGATGTCGGCGCCGGCATTCCGCGCGGCTGCCTTGGCCCGGTTGACCTGTTCGAACACGTAAGGCGGAAGGCGGCGGATGCGGTAAAACTCTTCCATGGCTCTCTCGGCTCCAGGCAACCGGTCAGGACAGAATCGACAGCCATAAAAGACCAGGCGGAAAGGCGCCCGCATCCCACGCGAAAATTACTCAAGATCAAATACTTAGAGCAATTATCGACGACGTTGACTGAAGTCGTTCGCCCTGACTCTCGGCTGAACTAAGGTCTTTTAGCACGGCGAGGCGGAGGCGCCAGCGATTACCTTGCAGCGTCCTATTTCGCGTCCTTGGTGGCAACCGCCTGACGGTCGCGCGCGGCAGCAAGTTCGGCCTCGATCTTGGCGCGTTGGTCCGGCAGCATGACCGCCTGATTGCGATCCGGCGGCAGATCGTGCACCGGCAGATAGCTACCAGCCTCCCTGGGATGCGCTTGCGCATCGGAAGGCGTCATATCCGCGAGCTGGCTCGAGCAGCCGCCCAGGGCTAGCGTCGCCATCAGCAGCGCGCCACAGATCCGTCGCGACTTTTGCAGGTCCCTCAACGCCAACACTAGGGAAATCCCCACTTCGTCCCAAAGCACGGCCCCGGGCAACCTTACCCAAGTCCGCGCCCAAGCTCAAACCATTGCTGCCCAAATGGTCCGAGCGAGAAAATAGCCCGGGTAACACCAAGCCGAGCGGTGCGGCTCGATTGTGACGGAACCAAGAAAATTTGTCGCACTGCAACACATCTTCGAGAGTGTTTAATGCCAAACATGCGAGCTTCGCGGTGACGAATACGGAATGAATCGTTACTGTTCTGCTCATGAGTATGGCCACGACCGATACGCCCAAACCCGAGACCAAGTTCGATGCGGAAGCCTTCGCGATGAATGTCGCGCGGGCGATGGAGAGCGGCGGCAAGGCGCTCGCCGCGTACCTGAAGCCGCGCGAGAGCGGCGAGGTGCAGGATCGTCCGCCGGCCGAGCTTGCCGAGGTCGTCAAGACCTTCACCGCCGTCGCCGAATACTGGCTGTCGGATTCGTCGCGGTCCTCCGCACTCCAGACCAAGCTCGCCAAGGACTATCTCGACCTCTGGGGCTCGGCGGCGCGCCGCATGGCCGGTCAGGACGCCCCGCCCGCGATCGCGCCCTCGCCGCGCGACAAGCGCTTTGCCGATCCGGAATGGAAGTCGAACCAGTTCTTCGATTTCATGATGCAGCTCTATTTGCTCACGACCAAATTTGCGCAGGAGCTTGTGCGCGACGCCGAGGGGCTCGATCCGCAGACCCGCCGCAAGGCCGAGTTCTACGTCCAGCAGCTCACCAACGCGATATCGCCCTCCAACTTCGTGCTGACCAATCCGGAAGTGCTGCGCGCGACGGTGGCCAGCAGCGGCGAAAATCTCGCGCGCGGCCTGAAGATGCTGGCCGAGGACATCGCCGCCGGCAAGGGCACGCTGAAAATCCGTCAGTCCAATCCGGACAATCTCGTCGTCGGCGTGAACATGGCGACGACGCCGGGCAAGGTGATCTACCAGAACGAGATGATGCAGCTGATCCAGTATGCGCCGGCGACGGAGAACGTGCTGCGCACGCCGCTCCTGATCATCCCGCCCTGGATCAACAAGTTCTACATCCTCGATCTCAAGCCGGAGAAATCCTACATCAAGTGGTGCGTCGATCAGGGCATCACCGTGTTCGTGATCTCATGGGTCAATCCCGACAAGCGGCTCGGTGCCAAGAGCTGGGAAGACTACATGAAGGAAGGCCCGCTCACGGCGATGGACGTGATCGAGAAGGTCACCGGCGAGATGAAGGTGCACACCGCCGGCTATTGCGTCGGCGGCACCATGCTCGCGACCACGCTGGCCTGGCTCGCCGAGAAGCGCCGCCAGCGCGTGGCCTCCGCGACGTTCTTCGCGGCACAGGTCGACTTCACCCATGCCGGTGATTTGCTCGTGTTCGTCGACGAGGAGCAGATCGCATCCCTCGAGCAGGACATGAAGGCGGCGGGCGTGCTTGAAGGCTCGAAGATGGCGATGGCCTTCAACATGCTGCGCTCCAACGATCTGATCTGGTCCTATGTCGTCAGCAATTACCTCAAGGGCCAGCAGCCGAGCGCGTTCGATTTGCTGCACTGGAATTCGGACGCGACGCGCATGACGGCGTCGAACCATTCGTACTATCTGCGCAATTGCTATCTGGAGAACCGGCTCTCGACCGGCACGTTGGTGCTGGACAACACCCTGCTCGATCTCTCCAAGGTCATGGTGCCGATCTACAATCTCGCAACCCGCGAGGACCATATCGCGCCGGCGGAATCGGTGCTGTACGGCTCCCAGTTCTTCGGCGGTCCGGTGAAATACGTATTGTCCGGCTCGGGCCACATCGCCGGCGTGGTCAATCCGCCCGCCTCGAACAAATACCAGTACTGGACCAACGACAACGTCAAGTCCGCCAACGTCGCCGAGTGGATGAAGGGCGCGGTCGAGCACAAGGGCTCGTGGTGGCCGGACTGGCGGCAATGGCTGGGCGCACTCGATCCCGAGGAAGTCCCGGCCCGCACGGTCGGCAGCGAGGCGTTTCCCCCGATCGAGGACGCGCCCGGCAGCTATGTCAGGGTTCGCGCATAGCAGAATCTTCCGGGCTTTCGTATAAGCTCCACGCCTGCAGCAGAAATTGATGAGGGGACCGGGTTATGACGCGTGAATTGTTCTGGCTGACACTGACGGTGGTCCTGACCGGAATCCTCTGGATTCCCTACACCATCAACCGCTGCCAGATTCGCGGTCTCGGTGGCGCGATGGCCAATCCCTCGCGCACCGACAAGCCGCAATCGGAATGGGCGAACCGCCTGATGTTCGCGCATGACAACGCCGTCGAGAACCTCGTGCTGTTCGCGCCGCTGGTGCTGATCCTGAACGCGATCGACTACTCCTCGAAATGGACGGTGCTTGCTTGCGCCGTCTATTTTTGGTCGCGCGTCGCGCATCTGATCGTCTATGCGCTCGGGATCCCGGTGTTCCGCACGGTGGCCTTCACCGTCGGCTTCATCGCGCAGGCTGTGCTGGCCGTCGCGATCTTCAAGGTGGTTTGATCGCACCTCCGATGGCTTAGCGCCTGCAACAAAGGAGTAAAATCCTCGATAGCCTGCCCGGCTGCCGGTGTTGCCAAAGGATGACAGTCCGACAAAAACCGGGATGCCGTCCTTGGGCTGCCGCGTAGGATCGGCCATCCACAGGTATATTTGGCCATCGCATTGATGATTCGGGGCAAACATGAATTGGAAGATTGCATCCGCGCTCGCCGGCTTCTCGCTCGCAGCCGTCGCGACCCAGGCCAGTGCCGCAGATCTCGCCGCCCGTCCCTACACCAAGGCGCCGCCGATGATCGCGGCGATCTATGATTGGAGCGGCTTCTACATTGGCGCCAACGGCGGCTATGGCTCGTCGCGCAATTGCTGGGACCAGACTGTTGGTTTCGCGCCCGGCGTTGCGGAAGGCTGCCATGACGCGACGGGCGCCGTCGCCGGCGGCCAGATCGGTTATCGCTGGCAGAGCAGCGCCTTCGTGTTCGGCCTCGAAGCGCAGGGCGACTGGGCCGATCTCTCGGGCCGGAACACCAGCGCCGTGGCAGGCGTGGCGAACCGCACCCGCGTCGATGCTTTCGGCCTGTTCACCGGCCAGGTCGGCTACGCCTGGAATAACGCACTGCTTTACGTGAAGGGCGGCGCCGCCGTCACCCGCGACCGCTACCGCGGTATCGGAACGGGTGGTCTGGCCGGAGCCGAATTTGATCGTGCCGACGACACCCGCTGGGGCGGCACGGTCGGCATCGGCATCGAATACGGCTTCGCCCCGAACTGGTCGGTCGGCCTCGAATACGACCATCTGTTCATGGGCCGTCACGACGTCACGCTCACCTCCAACGGCGCGCTGACGCCGGTCGGCACGTTCTCACGCACCGACCGCATCGGCCAGGACGTCGATTTGATCACCGCCCGCATCAACTACAAATTTGGCGGCCCGATCATCGCGAAGTACTGAGAAAGCGCCTCTCGCAGTCGTCATGCCCGGGCTGGTCGCGCCTGCGCGGCCGAAGCCGCTTCGGTGAGGCCGAGGCCCGGACATACACGTTCTCCCTCGACCGCGGCGGTGGCCTTCACCGTCGGCTTCATCGCGCAGGCCGTGCTCGCCGTCGCGATCTTCAAGGTGGTTTGAGATCAGGCCTCGTTGTTTTAGATCAGGCCTTGCGAACGACGAGATGCAGCATGTTCGCCGGCGTCTCGTCAAAGCTCTGGATCACGTTCCTGTCCGACGACAGCGTGATCCATGGACCTGCGCTGGCGTAAGTCGCCTCGAGCCATTCTGGCGACGCATAATTGTAATAGCGCCCGAGACTGTCCCGGCTGTCGCCCTCGCCCATCTTGTAGCTGGCATAGAACACGCCTGACGGCCTGAGTGCGCGATGAATCCGCGCCAGAATGCCGGCGAGTTCGTCGCGCGGCACGTGCAGGAGACAGGCGCTGGCCCAGACGCCGTCATAGGCCTCGTGCGCGTCAAGCTGGTCGAACCGCATCGCCTCGACGGCATGACCGAGCCGCTGCGACGCGATCTCGGCCATTTCAGGCGAGCCGTCGGTGGCGCGCACCGAAAAACCCTCGGCCAGCATCACCGCCGAATGATTGCCGGCGCCACAGCCGAGCTCGAGGATCGAGCCGCCGGCCGGCAGCAGAGCGAGAAAGCCTCGCAGCCGCGTCGAGGGCGCCTTCGCCCAGTCCGCATAGGACCGGGCGTTGCTCCGATAGAATTGCAGAGTCCCTTCGTCCACGGCGATCACTCCGATCAGGGAAACAGCGCGATCTGCTCCAGTCCAGCGGTCTCGGGGAATCCGAACATCAGGTTCATGTTCTGGATCGCCTGACCGGCCGAGCCCTTCACCAGATTGTCGAGCACCGAGATCACGATGGCGCGGTTCTTGATCCGGTCGGCGATGACGCCGATCTGCACATAGTTCGAGCCGCGTACGTTCTGGGTCTGCGGCAGCACGCCCTTCTTGACGACATGCACGAAGGGCTCGTTCGCGTAGGCTCGCGCGAGGGCGGCCCGCAAATCGTCCGGCGTCGCGCCGTTAAGCTTGACGTAGGACGTGCAGAGTTCGCCCCGCGACATCGGTATGAGATGAGGCGTGAAATTGACGGTCACGCGCGCGCCCGCCGCAACGCCGATCTCCTGTTCGATCTCCGGCGCATGCCGGTGCGTGCCGACCGAATACGGCGAAATCCCCTCGCCCGCCTCGCTGAATAGCGTGTTCTGTTTCAGGCCGCGTCCGGCGCCGGTGACGCCTGACTTGGCGTCGATCAGGATGTCATCGACGTCGATCAGTTTTGCTTTCGCCAGTGGCACCAGCGCCAACAGCGCTGCCGTCGGATAGCAGCCGGGACAGGCGACCAGCCGCGCCGCGGCAATCTTCTCCCGATAGAATTCGGTCAGGCCGTAGACGGCTTCGCCCTGCAACTCGAGCGCCTGATGTTCGTGGCCGTACCACTGCGCGTAGGTTTCCTTGTCGCGCAGCCGGAAATCGGCGGACATGTCGAGGACCTTGATCTTCGGGTTGGCCTTCAGCACGGCCGCGATGATCTGCTGCGTGGTGCCGTGCGGCAGTCCGCAGAACACCGCGTCGAGCTTGGTCCAGTCGACCTTTTCCCATTCCACGAGTTGAGGCAAATCCAGCATGAAGAAATGCGGAAACACCTCGCTCATGGCCTTGCCGGCATGGGTGTTGGCGGTGAGTGCCGTGATTTCCGCATTCGGATGCCGCGCCAGCAGCCGCACCGCATCGGCGCCGGTGTAGCCGGACGCGCCGAGAATGCCGATTTTCTTCAAACTCATCACACGTTCCTTTCAGGCGTCGCTGGATCGTCTTGCCGGAGTAGAAAATTGCAGCGTCGCTTCGTCCACCGGACCGGTCTGGCAGCCAACGCTCATCGGCTACTCCTCGGCAAGGCCCAGCATCAGCCGCATGTTCTGCACGGCCGCGCCGGACGCGCCCTTGCCGAGATTGTCGAGCCGGGCGACCAGCACCGCCTGGTGATGCTTGTCGCTGGCGAAGACGTAGAGCTCGAGCATATTGGTCTCGTTGAGCGCTTCCGGCTCGAGCTTGCCGCCCTTGGCCGCCTCGTTCTGAAGCGGCATCGCCGAGACGTATTTCGAGCTGGCGTAACGCTTGGCCAGCGCGGCCTGGAGATCGGCGCCGCTGGGCTTGCCGGGCAGCGTGTCGAGCTGGAGCGGCACCGAGACCAGCATGCCCTGCCGGAAATTGCCGACGGACGGGATGAAGATCGGCCGCCGCGTCAGATTCGAATAGAGCTGCATCTCCGGCAGATGCTTGTGCTCGAAGCCGAGGCCGTAGAGCTCGAACGACGGCGCGCTGCCGTCCTCGAAACTCGCGATCATCGACTTGCCGCCGCCGGAATAGCCGCTCACCGCATTGACGGTGACGGGATAGTCCGCAGGCAGCAGGCCGGCATCGACGATCGGTCGCAGCAGCGCGATCGCGCCGGTCGGATAGCAGCCGGGATTAGAGACCTTCTTCGCAGCCTTGATTTTGCCGGCCTGATCCGGCGTCAGTTCCGGAAAGCCATAGGCCCAGTCGGGCGCGACCCGGTACGCGGTCGAGGCATCCAGCACCTTCGGGCCTGACGGCCCCATGCTGTCGATGAGCGCAACCGTTTCCCTGGCAGCGTCGTCCGGCAGGCAGAGGATGACGAGGTCAACTTCCTCCATCAGCGCTTTCTTGGCCGCGGGATCCTTGCGCTTGTCGTCGGCGATCGTCTTCACGACCACGTCGTTCTGCAGCTTCAGCCGCTCGTTGATGCCGAGCCCGGTGGTGCCGGAGCCACCGTCGACGAAGACCGTGGCGGGCTTCTTGGTGACGCCGGTGGTCGGGGCTTTGGTGGTGTCCGCGAGGCTCATGGTACGCTCCTTTCGAGCATGTTGGTTTCGGCCGCGAACGCTTCGGGCCTCACGTCCTGCATCAGCTGCGAGATTTCCTTGGCGTCAGCATGGGCTTGCGCACCGAGCGCATTGGCGATCGCCGTATAGTCGGCGTCCGATTTGTGCTGGTTGAGCTTGAAGCTGCCTTCGACCTCTTCAACCGTCATGACCAGACCCACGATCCCCTTCTTCAGCGCCTCGAGCCGCCCCGCCGTCATTTTGGCTGAGGTCCACGGCTTCTTCGGCAACAGCCAGCTCTCGAACTTGTCGCTGAGCGTGTCGATCTGCACGGCCAGTTCACCATCCGACAACAACCGCACCGGCCCGGTCAGATGGACCGACTGGTACAGCCAGGTCGGCACCTGATCCGGCGAGACGTACCAGTCCGGCGACACGTAAGCATCGGGGCCGTTGACCGCGAGCAGCCAGGAGGTCGTCCCGTCCGCAAGCTTTAGCAGCGGATTGTGACGGGCGACGTGAAAGGCGGCCTGCGGCGTGCCGTCGGCGGCATAGGTCAAGTAGAACGGAATTGGCGAGGCGATCGGCTTGTGGCCGTCGAACGCGCACATGGTGCCGAAGCCGCGCGTGTCGGCGAATTTCAGGCTCGCGGCGCGGTCCTGCTTGAAAAAGGGTGGCGTGTACATCGTAGTCTCCTGCTGGCCTCCTTGGTGGCCGCCGGATCAGATCGCACTGACAGGAGAGAGAATGCCGCGGATCGGATCCAGCGGCAAAGACGATGATCTCAAACGCGATCAACCGCCCAAACCGCTAAAGAGCGGCGGCGGCGACGGGCGAACAAAATGGTCGCAGCGTTGATCATGGCGCGGGGCTATAGGGCCAGTTGCGGTTCGCGTCAAGGTTCGGACGTCACACCACGCGCCAGATCCATTCCATGATCTTCGCAATCACGTCGCCGAACAGCAGGAGCGCCGCCGACCAGATCAGCGCCGAGACGAAATTGGCGGCCTGGAAGCTCCAATAGGGCATCTCGAAAATGCCGGCTGCAAGCGGCACGGAGGCACGCAACGGGCCGAAGAAGCGGCCGATGAAGATGCTCGGCACGCCCCAGCTGCGCACGAAGGCCTCGCCCCGGGGCAGGAGTTCCGGATAACGCGAGAGCGGCCACATCTGGGCGACCTTCTCCTTGTAGCGGTAGCCGAACCAGTAGGAGGCCCAGTCGCCCAGCGCCGCGCCGATGCCGCCGGCGATCCAGACCGGATAGAAGCTGATGCCGCTCGCGCCGATCAGCGCGCCGATCGCGACCAACGCGCCCCAGGCCGGGATCAGCAGCGAGATGAACGCGAGCGACTCCCCGAAGGCGAGCACGAACACGATGGGAGCTGCCCATGTCTGGTGAGCGCGCACGAAATCGGCCAGCGCGTGCGCAAACTGCTCCATTCAAAATAGCCTTTCCGCCCTGCCCGAAGGTGCTGCTCGATGAAAAGGACTGGTAAGCCAAGGACTTGTGTGACATCAAGTCACAAAGTCCGGTCCAGGCCGGACCGGACCGTCACATTGCCGGGAATTGATGGGGCTGCGGCGTAAAATCGCCGGGATTGGCTCCCAACCACACCGCCCGGCCCGCCCTGCGATAACCTTTCCAGGTCAGAAGTGGCATAGTCGGCCCAACCGATTCGCCGCTCATGCGGCCCTCAAAACGCATAAAGATATATGTCCAAGCAGTTGAAGCCCAAAGCAAAAGACGATTTTTTCGGCGGCGATGAGCCGAAGCCTCGCGCCGCCAAGGCGACCCCGCGCGCAGGCGGTGCCGAGGCCGACTACACCGCAGCCGACATCGAGGTCCTCGAAGGCCTGGAACCGGTGCGCCGCCGGCCCGGCATGTATATCGGCGGCACCGACGAAAAGGCGCTGCATCACCTTTTTGCCGAAGTCATCGACAACTCGATGGACGAGGCGCTGGCGGGGCACGCGACCTTCATCGGAGTCGAGTTGAGCGCGGACGGCTTCTTGACCGTCACAGACAACGGCCGCGGCATCCCGATCGATCCGCATCCAAAATTTCCGAAGAAGTCGGCGCTCGAAGTCATCATGTGCACGTTGCACTCGGGCGGCAAGTTCGACTCCAAGGTCTACGAGACCTCGGGCGGCCTGCACGGCGTCGGCATCTCCGTGGTGAACGCCCTCTCCTCGCTGCTCGAGGTCGAGGTCGCGCGCAGCCAGAAACTCTACCGCATGACGTTCGAGCGCGGGCACCCGAAGGGCAAGCTCGAGGATCTCGGCAAGATCAACAACCGCCGCGGAACCCGCGTGCGCTTCAAGCCGGACACCGACATCTTCGGTGCGAAGGCAGCCTTCAAGCCGCAGCGCCTGTTCAAGATGACGCGTTCGAAGGCGTATCTGTTCGGCGGTGTCGAGATCCGCTGGAATTGCGCGCCCGAACTGCTCAAGGGCGTCGACGATGTGCCGGCGGAAGCGACGTTCCACTTTCCTGGTGGCCTCAAGGATTATCTGGCGGCTGCGATCCATGCCGACACGCTGGTGCATCCCGACATCTTCTCGGGCAAGTCGGGCCGCAACGGCGCGCATGGCGCCTGCGAATGGGCGGTGGCCTGGACCGCGGATGCCGACGGCTTCCTGTCGTCCTACACCAACACCGTGCCGACGCCCGATGGCGGCACGCACGAATCCGGCCTGCGCAGCGCGCTGCTGCGCGGCCTGAAGGACCACGCCGAACGCGTTGGCCAGGGCAAGCGCGCGTCCTCTATTACGTCTGAGGACGTGATGGTTGGTGCGGCCGTGATGCTCTCGGTATTCGTGCGCGAGCCCGAATTCCAGGGCCAGACCAAGGACCGTCTCGCCACCGCCGAAGCGCAGCGCATCGTCGAACAGGCGATGAAGGATCCGTTCGACCATTGGCTGTCGGGCAATCCGAACCAGGCCAACAGGCTGCTCGACTTCGTGGTCGACCGCGCCGAGGAGCGGCTGCGCCGCCGGCAAGAGAAGGAGACCGCGCGCAAGACCGCCGGCAAGAAACTGCGCCTGCCGGGGAAGCTCGCCGATTGCAGCGATGCGGGTTTGGACGGCTCAGAACTCTTCATCGTCGAGGGAGACTCGGCCGGCGGCAGTGCCAAGCAGGCGCGCGACCGCAAGACCCAGGCCGTGCTGCCGCTGCGCGGCAAGATCCTCAACGTCGCGTCCGCCGGCAAGGACAAGCTGACGGCGAACACGCAGCTCGCCGACCTCGTACAGGCGATCGGCTGCGGGATGCTGGCGCAGTATCGCGAGGAGGATCTGCGCTATCAGCGCATCATCATCATGACCGACGCCGATGTCGACGGTGCCCACATCGCTTCGCTGCTGATCACCTTCTTCTATCGCCAGATGCCGCGGCTGATCGACGAAGGCCATCTCTTCCTCGCCGTGCCGCCGCTCTACAAGCTGACCAACGGCACGAAGTCCGTCTACGCCCGTGATGACGCGCACAAGGCAGCGCTGATCAAGAGCGAGTTCAACGCCAACGCCAAGGTCGAGGTCAATCGCTTCAAAGGCCTCGGCGAAATGATGCCGGCGCAGCTCAAGGAAACCACCATGGATCCGGCCAAGCGGACCATGCTGAAAGTGGTTCTCCTCGCCGACGACCGCGACACCACGGCGGATTCGGTGGAGCGGCTGATGGGCACCAAGGCCGAAGCGCGCTTCGCGTTCATCTCGGACAAGGCCGAATTCGCCAATGACGACCTGCTGGACGTCTGATCCGCAGGCGCTGCCCGGTCGCATCCCATCAAGAGCCCCGGCATGAATCCCGGGGCTCTTTTGTGTTTGGGGACGACAACCGCCATTTCCCGACGACCCTGCCCGCCGATCCTGCCAACGGTTCGCCTCGACTTCGGTGATTCCCTGCCTCGTCGCATCGCGACTCGGCCAACGACTCACCCAGCCGGGCTGATGCAGGATTGCCTCCGTTTCGGACAAAGCCGGATTCACTAACGAGAAGTTACCAAAATACAAATCGCAAAATTCGACGTAATGCATTGATAATACGCGCTTATTTTACATTCCGACGACGGCACTCAGATTCCCTGCCGTGCGGCGTTTCCCGGCGACTGTGCCTGCTCTGCAACAGCATTTCGGAGAGAAGCAGGTATAGTCCGGGACATCAGATCACACGGACTTCAGTGCGCTCGCGCCTTCCAGACAGACCAAAGCTTGGGGATTTTAAGATGAAGAAGATTTTGCTCGCACTGACCGCGGTTGCCGCGATGACGGGTTCGGCCTCGGCCGCTGACCTTGGCGCCCGTCCCTACGTGAAGGCGCCGATGGCGGCTCCCGTCGCCAACTGGACCGGCTTCTACATCTTCGGCGGCGCCGGCGGCGGCCTCTCGGCCTCTGACCAGCGCGTGCAGACCACGGTCGGCGCAGTTCCCCTGACGATCGATCAGCGCCAGGGTGGCTCGGGCTGGTTCGGCACCGTCGGTCTTGGCTACGACTGGCAGTTCAGCGGCACCTGGGTCGCTGGCGTGTTCGCTGACGGTCAGTTCGGCAGCATCCGTGCTACCATTCAGGACCCGATCGCTGGCATCACGGGCAACCAGAAGCTGGAAGATTCCTGGGCCGCTGGTGTCCGCCTCGGCTGGCTGGTCGCTCCGAACGTTCTCTCCTACGTCAACGGCGGTTACTCGGGCGCTCACTTCGGCCAGACCAACTTCATGACCCTGGCCGGCGTGCCCGCCGGTATCCATCTCAACAGCTACAACCGCAATGGCTGGTTCATCGGCGGCGGCGTCGAGAACAACCTGAACATCTTCGGCATCCAGTCGCCCGGCTGGTTCATGAAGACCGAATATCGCTCGGCCTTCTACAACGCCAAGACCCAGAACGAACTGTTCGATGCTGGCAACGTCGTCGTCGGCCGCGACATCCGCGCCAACAGCTGGAACCAGACGATTTCCACCTCGCTGGTCTACCGCTTCAACTGGACCGGTCCGGTCGTCGCGAAGTACTGATCCGAACGCAAGTTCAGACGTCAAAGCCCCGGCATCGTCCGGGGCTTTTTCGTTGTACGGTGCTTCAGCGGACCTTGCGTATGGACATGCATCCGCCCTGCGGCCTGCATCAGCGGCCATTGTATCCGAACCACGGCTACGGCTAGTCTCCCGCCAAGTTTTCGGGCCGCGGCAATGGTCATGCCGCGTCACGACAGAAGCGGACCCATGGGGAGGAATGCATGCGCAGATTTCTGCTGATCGCAGGCCTGTTTGCCCTTGCCGTCGGGCTGCTCTGGATCGGACAGGGCACGGGTACCGTCGCGTGGCCGCGATCGAGCTTCATGGTCAACCAGTTGCAATGGGCCGGCTATGGCGCAGCCATGGCCGGCTTTGGGCTGGTGTTGATCTGGCAGAGCAACCAATAGAAGAAACCAGGGTATAGCAGCATGACATCCAGTCGGTTCGATCTCCGCGGCAAGGTCGCGATCGTCACGGGAGGCAATGGCGGCATCGGGCTCGGCATGGCCCGTGGCCTCGCCGATGCCGGCGCCAACATCGCCGTGGTCGGACGCAACGAAACCAAATCCGCCGCGGCCGTCGCCGATCTCAGTCAACGCGGCGTGAAGGCGATCAGTGTTCCCACCGACGTCACCGACAAGGCGGCCATCGCCGCGATGGTCGAGCGTGTCGTCAGGGATCTCGGCCGCATCGACATCCTCATCAACAATGCCGGCATGAGCATCCGCAAGCCGCCGCACGAGCTCGAGCTCGACGAGTGGAATACGGTGATCAACACCAACCTCACCAGCGCCTTCCTGTGCTCGAAGCTGGCCTATCCCGCGCTGAAGGCGTCCGGCAACGGCAAGGTGATCAACATCGGCTCGATGATGTCGATCTTCGGCGCGAGCTTCGCAACGGCCTATGCGGCGAGCAAGGGCGGTATCGTTCAGTACACGCGCGCCTGCGCCAATGCGTGGGCGCCCGACAACATCCAGGTCAATGCCATCCTTCCCGGCTGGATCGACACCGACCTGACCCGCGGTGCGCGGCAGCAGGTATCGGGATTGCACGAGCGGGTGCTGGCACGCACGCCGGCGGGGCGGTGGGGCGACATCGACGACTTCGCCGGCATCACCGTGTTTCTTGCCTCGCCCGCGTCTAACTTCGTCACCGGCACCGCGATCCCCGTCGATGGCGGGTTCTCGGTGATGGCGTAGGCCGTACGCCAGAAACCTGCACACAAAAAAGAAGCCCCGGACAATGCCGGGGCTTTTAAATTTGGGCAGTGATCGTCTTTTATGGCTGCTTGGTCGTTCGTTGCCCCTTAGTAGCGGGCGATGACCGGCGCGTCGAACTTGTAGCTGGCGCGCACGACGGCCCACTGGAGGTCGCGCGGCTTGGCATCGAAGCTGTAATTGCCCGACGTGCCGCCAAGTTGATAGGTCTGGCTGGTGAAGGCTGCGTAGTTGTACTCGAGGCCGACGATCCAGTTGCGGGTGATGCCGTATTCCCAGCCGGCACCGACGGTCCAGCCGTTGGCCCAATGGGTCTGACCGCCAGAACCGGTGAACGGACCGACCGTGTCGGTGACCGAGAGACGGTTGTTCACGCCGGCATAGCCGCCCTTGATGTAGAACAGGTTGTTCTGCACGGCGAAGCCCGCGCGACCGACGACGGTGGCAAGCACATTGGCGCGCCAGGAGAACACGTCGTCACCGGCGCCAAACGCGGTGTTCAAGAACGAGCCCTTGTTGTCGAGGCCCGAGATCGTGCCTTCCATACCGAACACGTAGTTGTTGGCCTGCCAATTGTAGCCGATCTGGGCGCCGCCCAGGATGCCGGAGTTGCGCTGACGGTAGCCCTGCCCCGGGGTCAGATCGCCAAATGGCGCGCCGGTCCCGTTGTTGATGAACTGCTCGTTGGTCCATGCGCCGCCGATGTGGCCGCCGACATAAAAGCCGGTCCAGTTGAACAGCGGCTCCGCATAGGCGGGCGCCTTCGTGTAACGCGCACCGAGATCGGCGGCGGAAGCGGCGCCGGTCGAAACCAGAGCGGTCGTGCAGGCGAAGGCGGCAATCAACTTGTTACGCATGGTACACCCCGTGTCCTTTGATGGATGCACGCTCACACGCAGTTCTTACTCAAATTTGAATCAAGACAGTTAAGACGCCGGATTGGCAAGCAGCGCGCCTTCAATGCATCTCAACTGTTGTACGCAGGCAACGCGCCGAGCGCGATTTAACGCCGCGTTATCCCTACCGAGTCCTTGCGCTACCGTGCCGGCGCAGCCTTCGACTGCACGTGCTCGGGCCGGACGCCAAGCGCGAGCAGGCGCGCCGGAATACCCTGGAGCCACGGCACCGCGGTGATGAGACGCACGATCAGCGGCACTTTCAGCGGCCGGTCGCCGCCCTGCAAGGCGCCGCTGATGATGTTGTTCTGCACGATCATCTGCATTCGCTGCGTCATCTTCACCGGGAATTCGCGGCGACGGCGCACGGCATCGAGCTCCTCCTCCGACGGGCAGCCGTTTTGCAGCTTGTCCGCCAGCAAATTTGCGGTCGCGACCGCATCCTGCACGGCGAGATTGACGCCGACGCCGCCGACCGGCGACATCGCATGGGCGGCGTCGCCGATGAGAAGCAGGCCCGGCCGCGTCCAGCGCTTCAGGCGGTTGATCGCGACGGTGAGCAGCTTGAAATCGTCGAAGCTCTTCACATCGGCAATGCCGCTCTTTAGGACCGGCGCCATGCGAACGACATCGTCGAGCAGCGCCTGCAATCCCCTCGCCTTCACCGCGTCGTATTGCCCCTTGGCGATGACATAGGCGCATTGCCAATAGTCGCCGCGGTCGAAGGTGATCATCATCTTGCCGGGCTCGACGCGCGCGAACACGTTGTCGGTCTCGTTCGCCTTGCGGCCGACGCGGAACCACAGCACGTCCATTGGCGCGCCGATCTCCTCGACCTCGAGGCCGGAACGCTGGCGCACGGTCGAATGCCGGCCGTCACAGGCGATGGTGAGATCGGCTTCGATGTCCACGATGCCATCAGGCGTATTCGCCCGCACGCCGGCGATGGTCTCACCGCGGCGGATCAGATCGACCGCTTCCGTGTTCATCATCACCTTCAGCGAGGCGAAGCGCTGGCCGGCCTCGCGCAGGAAGTTCAGGAAATCCCATTGCGGCATGAAGGCGATGAAGGGGTACTTGGTGCGGAGGCGGCTGAGATCGGCGATGCGAACGGGGGTACCGCCGAACAGGCCGTCCATTTTTTGCAAGCGCTGATGCGGCAACTTCAGGAATCCGTCGATCAGGCCGAGCTCGTCCATCACCTGGAGCGTCGAGGGATGCACGGTGTCGCCGCGGAAGTCGCGGAAGAAATCCGCATGCTTCTCCAGCACCGCGACATCGATGCCGGCGCGCCCAAGGAGATAGCCGAGCATCATGCCGGCCGGTCCGCCGCCAACGATGCAACAGCGGACCTTCACCGAGGAGCCATGGGGATGCGGCGACGTATTGGGTTTCACGGCCGGGTCCTCATTACGGGTCGAGGTTTGCGTGCACTGCAGCAAGCAAGATTCATTTGCCGCAGTTGTGAATGGCCGTTAGCCTTGCTGTCAATTCCGACTCATTCAGGAAATTGCAGTGCAGACAATCCTCATACTGCTCGGCGTCTGGATCCTGATCAACGTGCTTTTCGTCTTGATCATGATCGCACCGCGCAGGCCGCCGCTTGCGCCGGTGCGCATCGAACACAACGGTTATCCTTACGAGGAGTAGGACAAGCTCAAGCGCTTCATCAGGAAGCGGGTGGCAAAAGCGTGCGCGACGCCTTCGCTCGCGTCATCAATTGTTGCTGCGGTTCGCGCTGCGGAAGCTCTTGATCTCCGACACGCTGCCGTCGCGGTAGGTCAGCTCCACCGAGATGAACTGCGTTGCCGGCGCGAGCTTCATGTAGAGCGGCATGCCGGCGCTGATCGCGCTGGGGTCGCGCATGTCGCAGCCCGGCATCTTCAAGACTTGGTTCGGAACGGCGGTGTCGATGCCGATGCGCACCTCGCGGATGGCGCAGCGGTAGGACACGAGGTGCGTGTAGTAGACCAGCAGCCCGTTGAACTCGCGGAATGACAGCCAGCTCGTCGCGGTCATGTCGAGGATCTTGCGCTGGTCGCGGATCAGCGCGGCTTCGGGATCGAACCTGATCGGGAACGGGCCCTGCATGTCACCGGACTGGTCAACATAGCGGACCTCGATGGTGCCGGCCTGCGCGTCCGGCGGCAATTCGATCGACGGGTTCGGCATTCTCTTGCGCGTGCGCGGGTCGAGCGTATCGATGAAGCCGGTTTCGCGGAAGTCGCCATTGCCGGCCATGCGCCAGGAAACGCCGAGGGTCGGATCTGCAAAGGAGAACACCACGCTCCACCCGCCATTGTGGCGCGAGAAGCTCGCGATCGGCGCGTTGGTGGTCTCTTCCTTTGGCACGCGCGGCACCGAGACCGGTGGTAGCGCCGCGAGCTTCTGCGCCGGCGGATCGGCCGGGCGCACGGCGGCATCCTTGGCGATGCCGCTGAGGAAGACGTCGTCGACCATCTGATCAAAATAGACCGGCACTTGCCTGTGCTTGACGGTGTCGGCCATCTCGCTGACGAGACGGCGCGTACGCTGCGCCACCTGCACCAGGTTCTCGCCGGACTGGAGCAGCTCCTTGGCGAAGGTGCGCGTGAACACCGAATTGGGATTGGCGTCGTCGTTGGAGAGGCGGTCGAGCGCGGTCTGGCGCGGGCCCGCGGAGAAGACCGAGAACACGCCTTCGGGCAGCTGCACCATCGGGGCAAGCCCGCCACCACCGGAGACGGCGCGGGTACCTTTGCGTTCGAACGGGTTGTTGCGGCAGGCGTCGAACACCAGGATCGAGGTTCGCGCCTTCTTGTTCTGGAGGCGCTCGACGATGCGATCGGCCAGGATGGAGGCGTCACGCACCAGCTCTTCCTGCCCTTCCGTCGCCGCCGGCACGTCCGTCGGCAGCAGATAGTTCTGGCCGGCGATTTCGAAGCCGTGGCCGGCATAGAAGAAGAACGCGGTGTCGCCGGGCTCGATCGTCCGATCGAACGCGAGCAGCGTCTCCGAAAATTGCTGCCGGCTCTGGTTTTCGGCGACCATCACCGAGAAGCCGAGCTGCTTCAGCGTATCGCCCATGGTGCGGGCGTCGTTGACCGCCTTGAGCAGCTTCGGAACGTTCCTATAGTCGTTGTTGCCGACCACGAGCGCGACGCGCTTCTCGGCACAGGCGGGAAGCGCGAAACCGCTGAGGCCGGCCGCGAGGCCAAGCGCTGCCAGTACTCTGAAAAGCCGACGTGTCATCGAAAATCCCTCAAGAACGGCCCACGCCGGTTCCTTCGAACAGCGGTTCATGGGAACCGCGTCGTTGATGTGATAGTCGGCCCAGCCATAGCGCTGGTTCAACAGCCCTGAGGACTCAGGTCTGTCGTCTAGCCTATGGTAGGTGCCACCGGAATTTGCTTTTTCTCGGTCAATTCTTGTGGGCAATTCCGCTGGAAGCGAGGGGACGCCGTGTATCGCTGGTGCACCGACGAGGTCGAGCCGCACGATCGCTTCGAGTTTTGGCGCGAGGTGCGCGCCAAGGGCCTGTTCGGCGTCACCGCCGAACTCGAGCGCGAACGCCGCGCGGACTTCTTCGGCGAATTCTCGCTGTGTCAGCTTGGCGGAGCCGGCCTCGTCGAGCTGAAGGCTTCGCATTACACGGTCGAGCGCAGCATGACCGACATCGCTGACGCGCCGGGCGACAGCCTCTGCGTCTATCAGCAGCTCGGTAGCGGCGCCTGGTTCGGCGGCATGCGCGGCAGCGACTTCACGATCGCCAATGGCAGCTTCGCCACCAGCCATACCGACCAGCCCTATCGCGCGGCGCCGCTGGGCGCGGGAGGCTTCCACCTGCGGATCCTGAAGATTCCCGTGAGCGGCCTCTCCACGCAGGACAAGCGCATGCGCGAGCTTGCGCCCCGGACGTTCGATGATCCCACCCTAGCGCCCCTGCTCGACGCCTGCTTTGCCGATCTCGGTACGGTTGCCGCGGGTGATGACGGCGCCGCCGATGCCGCCCCCCTCGTCCAGGCTTTAGCCCATCTGGCACTGATCGAGCGCGGCATCCTGCGGCCCGGCAGCCGCCTCGGGCAGGCCGCGCTGCGGATCGCCCGGCTCTCGCTGGCACGACGCCTGATCGCGCGTCACCTGCAAGACCCGGATATGGCGCCAACGATGGTGGCCGACCGTCTCGGCGTGTCGGTCCGTCACCTGCACATGCTGTTCGAAGGCGCAGCCAAGAGTTTTTCGCAAACCGTGACGGAGGAACGCCTGAACCAGAGCCGCCGCCTGATGCGCGAAGCCCCGGACCGGCTGATCGCCGACATCGCGACCGCCTGCGGCTTCGACAGCCTCGCGACCTATTACAGGGTCTTCAACGCCGCCTATGGGATGGCCCCCGGCGACTTCCGCGCCCAGGGTCCGGAAGGGCGTTAGCCGACGTTTGGGCAGCTCCGGCCGACCGCTGGATTGGCCCGAAAACCGCAGCCTCGCCCGCTATTTGAGCGAAAACCTCAGGTTTTTTAGGGTCTTCCCGCGGCTGCTCCATTGACTTTGGCCGATTCCCGCCTATGTTCCGGGTCGACGCGGCTCGGTATCGAAGAGCGATTCCTGAGCTTGGCGCTTTGTTCGCGTGAGTCAGCACCCCCAGCTTCTTTGAGAGCGCGCCGTTTTGGGGTGGAACGCGACAGCCTTATTACCCTCGAATCCGAACGGCGGTTTCGACCAGAGGCTCAATGTCTTTTACCCATCTCGGACTATCCGAAAAAGTCCTCGCCGCAGTGGCGGCCACCGGTTACACCACCCCCACCCCCATTCAGGAACAGGCGATCCCTCACGTCCTCGCTCGCAAGGACGTTCTCGGCATCGCCCAGACCGGCACCGGCAAGACCGCGGCCTTCGTGCTGCCGATGCTCACCATTCTCGAAAAGGGCCGCGCCCGGGCGCGCATGCCGCGCACGCTGATCCTTGAGCCGACCCGCGAACTCGCGGCGCAGGTGAAGGAAAACTTCGACCGTTACGGCGTGGGCCAGAAACTCAACGTCGCCCTCCTGATCGGCGGCGTTTCCTTCGGCGACCAGGATGCCAAGCTGACGCGCGGTGTCGATGTGCTGATCGCCACTCCCGGCCGCCTGCTCGACCACACGGAGCGCGGCGGCCTGCTGCTCACCGGCGTCGAGCTGCTCGTCATCGACGAAGCCGACCGCATGCTGGACATGGGCTTCATTCCCGACATCGAGCGCGTCTGCAAGCTCGTCCCGTTCACGCGGCAAACCCTGTTCTTCACCGCGACCATGCCGCCGGAGATCCGGCGCATCACCGAGACCTTCCTGCACAATCCGCAGAAGATCGAGGTATCGAAGCCCGCCACCACCGCTGTCACCGTTACGCAGTGTCAGGTCCCGGCCGGGCGCGAGGCGCACGAGAAGCGCGAGCTGCTTCGCCGACTGCTCCGCGAGGCCAAGGATCTCCAGAACGCGATCATCTTCTGCAATCGCAAGCGCGATGTCGCCGTCGTTCACAAATCGCTGCAAAAGCACGGCTTCAGCGTCGGCGCGCTGCACGGCGACATGGATCAGTCGGCCCGCACGGCGGCGCTCGAACAGTTCCGCAAGGGCGAGCTGCCGCTGCTGGTCGCGTCCGACGTCGCCGCCCGCGGCCTCGACATCCCCGAGGTCAGCCACGTCTTCAATTTCGACGTTCCCCACCATCCCGACGACTATGTCCACCGCGTCGGCCGCACCGGTCGCGCAGGCCGGTCCGGCATGGCGATCTCGCTCGTCACGCCGCCCGACCAGAAGTCGATGGTGGCGATCGAGAAGCTGATCGGCCAGAGCATTCCGCGCGCCGAAGGCGATTTCGAAGTCCGCACCGATGCTTCCGATGCGAGCGAGCGTCCGCGCGAGCAGCGCGGCCGTGAACGTTCACGCGGCGGACGCGGCAAGCCGCAACGCGGTCGCGATCGTGAGCGCAGCCAGGAGCCGCGCGAAGCGCGTGGCGAGGCACAGCCTTCAGCCGAAGCACGGTCCGCTCCCGAGGCAAGGTTGGCTTCCGAAGCAAGGCCCGCGCGCGAGGCAAGGCCTCCACGCGAAGCCAGATCTTCGCGTGAAGCCAGATCTTCGCGTGAAGCCAGACCTTCGCGTGAAGCCAGGCCTCCGCGCGAAGCCAAGCCATCATCCGAGCCGCGTGACGGTGCGCGCCAGCAGGCCAATCCGTCCCATGTGCCGTCGATCGGCCGTCCCGAGCCGCGCCGCCAACGCGAGGCCGACAGCGAGCCGGGCGACCACTCGCATCTGCCGGCCTTTCTGCTGCGTCCGGTTCGCTCCCCAGCCGGCGCCTGAAGCCCGATGTGCGCCCGGCTTTGGTTGAAATAAAGCTGGCGCGCACTTTTTTGGACGTATTCGTGGACGTATATTTACGGGGCGTTCACGATCGTCCGTTAGCCTACGAACATAATTTAAGTATTGCTGCGGTCGACGGCACGCCGATCGCTGTGGGGTATGTTCCGTGGTCAAGGTGCTCGACGAACACGAACGCACGATGGCGTTCGCCGAGGTAGCGCTCGGTCAGATCCGATCGCTACGACAGACGGCAATTCCCCGCAATTACGAGATCTGGTTCGTCTACGCCACCGGCTACAACGCCCCGCTCAACAAGATCATCAACGAGACACTGGCGCGGAGCGGCAAGCTGACCGACGCCGAGCTCGATCAGATCTACGAGACCTACCTCTCCCACATCAAGACCACCGACCGCATCGACAAGGTCGGCGCGCGCGTCATCGGCGAGATCGACGACGTGATGAAGGTACTCGGTGACGCGCTCGGGATGACCGGCTCCTACGATGCCAGCCTGTCGGCTGCGACCGAAAAGCTCTCATCGGCCGAGAACCGCGAGCAGCTCAAGTCGATCGTCGAGACGTTGCTGCATTCGACCAGCGAGATGCGCGAGACCAACAAGGCCCTGGAAGACCGGCTGACGCTGTCGAAGAGCGAGATCAGCAACCTCCAGCAGAGCCTGGAGGCGATCCGCGCCGAGAGCCTGACCGATCCGCTGACGGGGCTCGGCAACCGCAAATATTTCGATCGCATGATCGACATGGCCGTGCAAGGCGCGCTCGCCTCCGGCGAGCCGCTGTCGCTGCTGCTGCTCGACATCGATCATTTCAAGTCGTTCAACGATTCCTACGGCCATCTCACCGGCGACCAGGTGCTGCGGCTGGTCGGCCTGTCGCTGAAGCAGACCATCAAGGGCCAGGACATCACCGCGCGCTATGGCGGCGAGGAATTCGCGGTCGTGCTGCCCAATACCGCGCTGCGCCAGGCCCTTACTGTGGCCGATCACATCCGCCGCGCGGTGATGGCCAAGGAATTGAAAAAGAAGTCCACCGGCGAAATTCTCGGCCGCGTCACCATCTCCGTCGGCGTCTCCATGCTCAAGCAGGGCGACGACACCGACGCGCTGATCGAACGCGCGGATGCCTGCCTCTACGCCGCCAAACGCAACGGCCGCAACCGCGTGATCTGCGAGGCCGATCCGGAATTCGCGGTCGAGACGCACAACCGGGTGGCGTGACGCCGAAGCTACGCACCGCCACCTGCGCTTGACATTCTGGCCTGACGAACGACATCTCCCTCGCCGTCTTGAGGCGTCCGACTGCGCGCATCCGGAGGACTTGTCGTCTTGCCCAACCCGCATGATTTTCACACGCCGCAACCGTCCTACACCAGGGACGACCTGCTGAGATCGAGCGAGGGCGGCTATTTCGGCCCGGGCAATGCGCAATTGCCGGCGCCGCCGATGCTGATGATGGATCGCATCACGGAGATCAGCCTGGACGGCGGCGAGTTCGGCAAGGGCCACATCGTCGGCGAGCTCGACATCGCGCCGGGCCATTGGTTCTTCGATTGCCACTATCGCGGCGATGCCACGATGCCAGCGTCTCTGGGGCTGGATGCCATGTGGCAGATGGTCGGCTACTGGCTGGGATGGTCGGGCTCGCCGGGCAAGGGCCGCGCGATCGGCGTCGGCGAGGTGGAGTTCACGGGCTCCATCACACCGGACACACGATGCGTGCGCTACGAGGTCGTCATGCGCCAGGTGAGGCGCGGCAGGCTGGTCCTGGGATTTGCCGACGGCCGCGTGCTGGCTGACGGTGTCTGCGTTTACATCGCCAAAGACATGAGGGTTGGCCTGACAAAGGCCGTGGACTTGAGCTTAGCCCACTCGCCTGGCGCGCTTCCCAAGCGAGCTCTTTTTGCTCGCCTTCTTCGACGGTTTCGCAGGCTTGGCGACCTTCTTGGCCGGCTTGTTCGCCGCCTTCTTCGGTGTCTTCTTGGCCTTGGGCCGCTTCTTCACCTTGGCGCGCTGGGCGGCGGCGAGCGCGGCCCTCGCCCATTGCGCGAGTTCCGCGGAATCGTCGAACAGGCGGGCCGGCAGCTCCCAGTAGGAGTTCACCACCACGGTCTTGGCGCGGGTCGAGTATTGGAACGGCTTCGAGCTTTCCGCTTCAAAGTCCGGGATGGTCATCTCGTCGGCGCGAAAGAACAAGCCGGCACGCAGAGACAGCGCGAAATTGACGCCGTCGGCGGAGATACCGTAGCCGGAGAACATTTTCCGGATGGCGACAGGGCCGAAATCGGCGAACAGGTCGATCAGGAATTCGCGGTCCATGGCAGGCTTCCCGGGGCGAGCAGCCCAGCGTTCATACCACCGCCGTCATTGCGAGCGAAGCGAAGCAATCCAGATTGTCGCCGCAGAGACAGTCTGGATTGCTTCGTCGCAAGTGCTCCTCGCAATGACGGAAAAACTACCCGTCGATCTGCGCCGGGCGCAGCTCGACCGACTCGCCGCAGCCGCAGGCGGAGATCTGGTTGGGGTTGTTGAAGACGAACTGGGCCTGCATCTTGTCGGCCTTGTAGTCCATCTCGGTGCCGAGCAGGAACAGCACGGCCTTCGGATCGACCAGGATCTTGACGCCCTTGTCCTCGACGACCTCGTCGGTCGGGCGGACATCATGGGCGTATTCGACGGTGTAGGACTGACCGGCACAGCCGCCGTTCTTGACGCCGACGCGCAGGCCCACGATCTCGGAATCGGCCCGTTGGGTCAGCTCGCTGATGCGCTGGGCAGCGGCGTCCGTCAGCCGCATTACCTGCGGGCGGGGCCGCCGCGGCTTCGGAGTGGATGCTGGTGTCGAGCCCGACGATATCTGTGTCATGTCAGTGATGTGGTCCGTTGCCGAGCGAATTCAATGCCAAGGATCCAACAAGGATCTAAAGCCGAGGTTACGCGTCACCACATGTTGAGCACGAGGCGGGCCTCGTCGCTCATGCGTTCCGGCGTCCAGGCCGGCTCCCAGACCACCTTGACGTCGACCACGCCGACGCCGGGAACGCTGGCGACCGCGTTCTCGACCATGGTGGGCAACTCGCCGGCGGCCGGGCAGTTCGGCGTCGTCAGGGTCATTTGCACGTCGACCGAGCGATCGTCCTTGATCTCGACCTTGTAGATCAGGCCGAGCTCATAGATGTCAGCCGGGATTTCCGGGTCGAACACGGTCTTGAGCCCGGCGATGATCTCGGTGGTGAGACGCTCGGTCTCCTCAGGCGGCAGCGCCGACTGGGTTTCCATCGGATTGGCTTTGATTTCTGCCGTGTCACTCATGCGAACAAATCCCGCGCCTTCAACAGCGCCTGTGCCAGATGATCGACTTCTTCCCGCGTATTATACATGCCGAACGACGCCCGGCAGGTGGCTGTGACGTTGAACCGCTCTAAAAGCGGCATCACGCAATGGGTGCCGGCGCGCACCGCGATGCCCTGGCGGTCGATCACGGTGGCGACGTCATGGGCGTGGGCGCCTTTGAGCTCGAACGAGATCACCGGGCCCTTGCCCCGTGCCGTGCCGATCAGCCGCAGCGAGTTGATCTCGCGCAGCTTGTCCTGGGCGTAGGTGACGAGATCGTGCTCGTGCGCGGCGATGCGCTCCTTGCCGATCGAATTGACGTAGTCGATGGCGGCGCCAAGCCCGACGGCCTCGACGATCGCCGGCGTGCCGGCCTCGAATTTGTGCGGGGGATCGCCATAGGTGACGATGTCGCGCGAGACTTCGCGGATCATCTCGCCGCCGCCGTTGAACGGACGCATCGCGACGAGGTGGTCGTACTTGGCCCAGAGCACGCCGATGCCGGTCGGACCGTAGACCTTGTGGCCGGTGAAGACGTAGAAGTCGCAGCCGAGGTCCTGGACATCGACGGGCAGATGCACGGCGCCCTGGCTGCCGTCGACCAGCACGGGGATGCCGCGGGCGTGGGCGATCTTCACGACGTCCTTGACCGGAACGATGGTGCCGAGCGCATTCGACATCTGCGTGATCGCGACCAGCTTGGTCTTCGATGTCAGGAGCTTCTCGAATTCGTCGATGAGGAAATTGCCCTCATCGTCGATCGGCGCCCATTTGATCACGGCACCATGGCGTTCCCTGAGGAAATGCCAGGGCACGATGTTGGAGTGGTGCTCCATGATCGAGATGACGATCTCGTCGCCCTCTCTGATGTTCGGTTCACCCCAGGACGAGGCGACGAGGTTGATTGCCTCGGTCGCATTGCGGGTGAAGATCACTTCCTCGGTCCGGGCAGCGTTGATGAACTGCGCCACCTTGGTGCGACCGCCCTCATAGGCTTCGGTCGCGGCGTTGGCGAGATAATGCAGGCCGCGGTGCACGTTGGCGTATTCGGAGGTGTAGGCCTGCGTCATGCGATCGAGCACGGCACTCGGCTTCTGCGCGGAAGCCGCGTTATCGAGATAGACCAGCGGCTTGCCATAGATCTGCATGGCCAGCGCCGGAAAATCCTGGCGCACGCGCGCGACGTCGTAAGAGCCGTTCTTGACTGCGGGATGCGTGCTCATTGGCGCCGCTCCAGCCAGCGCTCGGCAATGCCGATCACGTGCTCGCGCAGATCATCGTCGGCGATCTGCTCGATCGCCTCGCCGACGAAAGCCTGGATCAGCAGCGCCTGGGCCTGCTTCTCGGGCAGGCCGCGGGCCTTCAGATAGAACAGCAGACTGTCGTCGAGCGCGCCGGCGGTAGCGCCATGACCGCAGGAGACATCGTCAGCGAAGATCTCGAGCTCGGGCTTGTTGTCGGCCTCGGCTTCGTCCGAGAGCAGCAGCGCACGGATCATCATCTTGCCGTCGGTCTTCTGTGCGTCGGGACGAACGATGATGCGGCCCTGGAACACCGAATGCGCGCGATCGTCGATCACGGCGCGGAAGACTTCGCGGCTCACGCAATTCGGCACCGCGTGATCGACGACCAGCGTGGTGTCGCCATGTTCGGTCTTCTGCAACAGGTTCACGCCGTTGACCGAGAGCTCGCTGCCCTCGCCCGCCAGCGTGATGAAGCCCTGCAGGCGGCTGACCGCAGCGCCGGTGGTCATGTTGAAGAAATTCAGCTTCGTGTTCGCACCAACCCTGACGAACTGCGAGGTGATGTTCACCGCATCCGGCGAATCATCCATCAAGCGGATATGCGCGACGTCTGCGTTGTCGCCGACCGAGAGGATGACGGCATCGCTGACCTGGTAAGCCTTGGCGCCGGCCGCGACGAAGCTCTCGATGATGGTGGCACGAGCGCCCTTCCCGATCGCGATCTGCGAGCGGGTGAACGTCGACGCGGAAGACGTGATCGCGATGTGGATGATCTGGATCGGCGCGGAGAGCTGCGCGCCATCGGCGATATCAAGCACGACACCGTCGGTCGCCATCGCCGCGTTCAGCGCGATCACCGCATCGGTGGCCGCGGTCTTCAACAGACTGGAATCCTTCTCCAGCGTCTCCCGCAAGGTCTTAAAGCCCGCCTCGGAGGCCAGCGCCTTGACGTCGGACAGATCGGCAGCGAACACGCCGTCCACCAGAACCAGCTTGCGGGCGCCTGCGATCGCGTGCGCCTTCACCGCCTCCGCAGCGCGCTTCAACGCAGCCGCATCGGGCGCAGCCGCCAGCGGCAACACCTCGCCGACCAGCGCGCGCAGATCGGTGTATTTCCATTCCTCGATCCGGCGGTGCGGCAGGCCGAGACGCTCATAGGTCTCGAACGCCTCGCGGCGCACAGCGATCACGGAAGGCGAACCCGGCAGACGGCCTTCGGCGCTGGCGAACAGATCGCTCACCGCGCGGCCGTTTCCGGTCTTTGCCACAGCAACGTTCATCGCAAAATTCCTTACGCGTCCTCGTACTGGGCGTAGCCGGACGACTCCAGCTCCAGCGCCAGGTCCTTGGCACCGCTCTTCACGACACGGCCTTTTGACATCACGTGCACGACGTCAGGCACGATGTAGTTCAGCAGCCGCTGATAGTGGGTGATGACAACCATCGCGCGCTTGGGCGAATGCAGCGCGTTGACGCCGTCGGCTGCGATGCGCAGCGCGTCGATGTCGAGGCCGGAATCCATCTCGTCGAGGATGCACAGGCTGGGTTCGAACAGCGCCATCTGCAGCACCTCATTGCGCTTCTTCTCGCCGCCGGAGAAGCCGACATTGACGCCGCGCTTGAGCATGTCCTGCGGGATGTTCAACGATTTCGAGACGTCGCGGACTTTCTTCAAAAAGTCCGGCGTCGAATATTCGCTCTCGCCGCGCGCCTTGCGCTGCGCGTTCAGCGCGGTGCGCAAGAAATTCATGGTGGAGACGCCGGGAATCTCGACCGGATACTGGAACGCCAGGAACACGCCCTTGGCCGCGCGCTCGTTCGGGGCCATCGCGAGCAGGTCTTCGCCCTTGAACAGGATCTCGCCGTCAGTGACCTCGTAACCCGGCTTGCCGGCGATGACGTGGGACAGCGTCGACTTGCCGGAGCCGTTCGGCCCCATGATCGCGTGGATCTCGCCCTCGTTCACGGTCAGCGTCAGCCCGTGGAGGATCTCACGCTCCTCGACACGAACCTTGAGGTCTTTCACTTCAAGCAAAGCCATCTTGGTGTCCAGTTTATTCAAATGATGCATGGGGCGCGCAACGCGCGCCGCGAGGGCCGGCGCTAGCCGACCGATCCTTCCAGCGAGATCGAAATCAGCTTCTGCGCTTCCACCGCGAACTCCATCGGCAGTTGCTGCAGCACGTCCTTGACGAAGCCGTTGACGACGAGGCCGACCGCCTCCTCCTGCGTGAGGCCGCGCTGGATGCAGTAGAACAGCACGTCTTCGGAGATCTTCGACGTGGTGGCCTCGTGCTCGAACGTCGCCGACGAGTTCTTGGCTTCGATGTAGGGCACGGTGTGCGCGCCGCATTTGTCGCCGATCAACAGCGAATCGCAGGCGGTGAAGTTGCGGGCGCCGGTCGCCTTGCGATGCGCCGTGACGAGCCCGCGATAGGTGTTCTGCGACCTGCCGGCCGCAATGCCCTTGGAGATGATGCGGCTCGACGTGTTCTTGCCGAGATGGATCATCTTGGTGCCCGAGTCGACCTGCTGATAGCCGTTCGAGATCGCGATCGAGTAGAATTCACCACGCGAATTGTCGCCGCGCAGGATGCAGCTCGGATACTTCCAGGTGATCGCCGAACCGGTCTCGACCTGGGTCCAGGAGATCTTGGAATTGTTGCCGCGGCAGTCACCACGCTTGGTGACGAAATTGTAGATGCCGCCCTTGCCTTCCGAATTGCCCGGGTACCAGTTCTGCACCGTCGAATATTTGATCTCGGCGTCGTCGTGCGTGACGAGCTCGACCACGGCCGCGTGCAGCTGGTTCTCGTCGCGCTGCGGCGCGGTGCAGCCTTCGAGGTACGAGACGTAGGAGCCCTTGTCCGCGATGATCAGCGTGCGCTCGAACTGGCCGGTGTTGCGCTCGTTGATGCGGAAGTAGGTGGACAGCTCCATCGGGCAGCGCACGCCCGGCGGCACGTAGACGAACGAGCCGTCCGAGAACACCGCCGAGTTCAGCGTCGCATAGAAATTGTCCGACGTCGGCACCACGGATCCCAGATATTTCTGCACCAGTTCGGGATGCTCGCGGATCGCTTCCGAGATCGGCATGAAGATCACGCCGGCCTTCTTCAGCTCTGCCTGGAAGGTGGTCGCAACCGAGACCGAATCGAAGACAGCGTCGACCGCGATCTTGCGCCTGTTGGGATCCTGCTCGCCGGGCTTGGGCTCGACGCCTTCGAGCATGGCGACTTCCCGCAAGGGGATGCCGAGCTTTTCGTAGGTCTTGAGGATCTCCGGATCGATCTCGTCGAGCGAGGTGATCGTCTTCTTCGGCTTCGGCGCCGAATAGTAATAGAGGTCCTGGAAGTCGATCTTGGGATAGTCGACGCGGGCCCAGGTCGGCTCGGTCATGGTCAGCCAACGCCGATAGGCTTCGAGCCGCCACTGGAGCATCCAGGCGGGTTCGTTCTTCTTCTCGGAGATGAACTTGACGGTCTCTTCCGACAGCCCCTTGGGGGCCTTGTCGGACTCGATCAGGGTCTCAAACCCATAACGATACTGATCGACGTCGATGCGCTTCACGCGCTCGACCGTCTCTTGCACGGCTGGCATTCTATCCTCCGCTCGCGGTTTCAAGGACCGCGGTGGATCATCAAACTCGGACGACTATTACGATGTTTCTTGGCGGGACGCACGCGCTTAGAACCGTTCAAGCCGTGTTTCATCGCTTATCCCTTAAGTAGGGTATTACCGAGCTTTCGCCAAGCCTCTAACGCCCTGTTGATGTCATCCGGCTCCGTGGACCAGCCCAGACTGAGACGCACCGCTCCCTGCGCGACGGTGGGATCATACCCCATCGCCGACAGCACGTGGGACGGCTGCACCTTACCCGAGGAACAGGCGGAGCCTGAAGACACGGCGACGCCTTCGAGGTCGAAGCCGATCACGGCGGTCTCGGCTTTCAAGCCAGGAGCCGTGAAAAGAACGGTATTAGGCAACCGCCTGACGTCACCTGAGAAGACCGTTGCGCCGGCCATGGAGCAAATGCCATTTTCCAAGCGATATCTGAGGGTTACTATCCGTTCCGCATCCTCCGGCAAAGCCTGAAGGGCAACCCGCACGGATGCCCCGAAGCCGGCAATGCCGGCGACATTCTCGGTTCCGGCGCGCCGGTTCAGCTCCTGCCCGCCGCCCCGCAGCACCGGCTCAAGTCCGGCCACGCCCTCGGCCACGACCAGTGCGCCGATCCCCTTGGGGCCGCCGATCTTGTGCGCAGAAAAGGTCGCAAGGTCCGCGCCGATCACCCTGATATCGAAGGGGATTTTTCCAAGCGCCTGGATTGCATCGACGTGCAGGAGGCCGCCGGCCCCGTGAACGATTCCCGCGACGTCAGTGACCGGCTGCAGTGCGCCCGTCTCGTTGTTGGCGGCCATGACGGAGACCAACGCCGGCGGCCCCTCGCTGAGCAGCGCCTTCAAATGATCGAGGTCGATCACACCGGAACGCGTGACCCTGATCTGACCGATCTCATCTGCCGGGAACCGACCGCCTGCCAGTACCGAAGCATGCTCGACGGCCGAGACCAGAAGCCGCTCGACAGGCCCCCCAGACGGCCCCCGAAGCCCCGGTGACAGCGCCAGCGCGTTGGCTTCGGTTCCCGTGGAGGTGAAGACGACGTTCCGCGGCAGCGCTCCCACAGCCATCGCAAGCGTGGTCCGTGCCTCCTCAATAAGCCGACGCGCCTCGCGCCCCTCGGCGTGAACCGAGGACGGATTGCCGATCAGCTCGTAGGCTGCGAGCATTGCGCTTCGCGCCTCAGGGCGAAGCGGCGTGGTCGCGTTCCAGTCGAGATAAACACGGCTCGGCATGACGTATTATATTACCATCCGGATCAGGCTGCTTCTTACGCACTGGTACCCGACATGGGCCCCCGGGCAGCGCTTGGCAATCTCGATTCCCAATCGCCTTCGCGCGATGACGGCCATGACACGCTAAGGTCTTGAGCCGATTGCGGGATGTTCAAGATGCTTGCTTTTTGACCCTCGCCTCATGTTAGAACGCGCGCGTCAGTTCGCCGCGCGCCGCTCGCGCATCATCCGAGGGCGCCGCTCCACCCTTCCATTCGCGGCTTGATCGGCCCAGCAGCCGATGAAATCCGCACAATCGGTTGATTGTTGAAGAGCGTCTTCAAGGGATCAATCAAGAGATCATCATGCCTGAAGTTATTTTCACCGGCCCCGCCGGCCGTCTCGAAGGCCGCTACCATCCGGCCAAGCAGAAGAACGCGCCGATCGCGATGGTCCTGCATCCGCATCCGCAGTTCCACGGCACGATGAATCACCAGATCATCTACCAGTGCTACTATGCGTTCGCGCACCGTGGCTTCTCGGTGCTGCGATTCAATTTCCGCGGCGTCGGCCGCAGCCAGGGCTCGTTCGACCACGGCACCGGCGAATTGTCGGACGCGGCCGCGGCGCTCGACTGGGCGCAGACCATCAATCCCGAAGCGCGCGCCTGCTGGGTTGCCGGCTTCTCCTTCGGCGCCTGGATCGGCATGCAGCTGCTGATGCGCCGTCCGGAGGTCGAGGGCTTCATCTCGATCGCGCCGCCCGCCAACCTCTACGACTTCTCGTTCCTCGCGCCCTGCCCGTCCTCCGGCCTGATCGTGCATGGCGAGAAGGATGCGGTAGTGCCGCCCAAGGACGTGAACACGCTGGTCGAGAAGCTGAAGACGCAAAAGGGAATCGTGATCGACCAGCAGGTCATCCCTGGCGCCAATCATTTCTTCGACGCCAAGCTCGAGCCGCTGATGGAAACCATCACCGCCTATCTCGACATGCGCCTCGCCAACGTGCGCTAAAGGGGCACCGCTCAAGCCAGCTTGAGCGCGACGATTCCCATCAAGACGAGCGCGATGCCCGCAAGCTTCATCGCGCTCAAGGTCTCGCCGAACAGCACGACGCCCATGATGAAGGTGCCGGCGGCGCCAATCCCGGTCCACACCGAATAGGCGACGCCGACCTCGAGCACCTTCAAGGCACGCCCGAGCAGGACAACGAAGGCTACGAGCAGCACGAGCGAAACGACGCTCCAGCCGGCGCGCGTATAGCCTTCCGCATATTTCATCGAGATCGCCCAACCGACATCAAGTGCGCCGGCGATCACCAGCATCAGCCAGGCCATGGATTGCGACATCGGCTTGGGCTCAGGCCGCAAGCTTGAGCAGATGCGCGTCGTGGCGCACGAGGAAGGCGCGGAGTAATTCCGGATAATTTGAGTCGACCGCCGAGCGCACACTGGGGCGCTTCGCCAGTTCGGCCCGCCACGCCTGCACCTTTGGCAAATCCCTGAAGATTCCATGCTCGGTCAGTTCATCGAACAGATCGAAATAGCGGAACACTGGCGCGAACACCGCGTCGACCAGGCTGAACGCCTCGCCTGAGAAATAAGGCCCCGCCACGAGCGCTGCTTCGACACGCGCGAATTTCGCCGCAAGCGCCTGACGCTTGCTCTCGAAGGTCGCCGGGTCGGTCGTGGTCTCCAGCCCCCAGAGATCGCCGAGAATCGCTGAGCCGAACTCCATCCAGGCGCGATGCTCGGCACGCTCGAGCGCATCAGTCGGATGCAGTTTTCGGCCGCCTTGCGTCTCCTCGATGTATTCGCAGATCACGTTGCTCTCGAACAATGCGACCTCGCCCTTGTCGGTCGAGACGATCAGCACCGGCACCTTGCCGAGCGGAGACAGTTTGAGAAACCAGTCGGGCTTGTTCGCGAGATCGATGTCGACCCGCTCGAACGAAACGCCCTTCTCCTTGAGCGCGATCACCGCGCGTTGCACGTATGGGCAGAGCTTGTGGCTAATCAGTTTGAGGGAAGCGGTCATGGCAACGATCCCGGCGGTTGGATGCAACTGCATCCAATATAGATGCATTTGCATGCACTCGTCAAGTTCGATGCATTTGCATCGACCGGTATCGCTGTAGGATCACCTCACGGTCGCGCGATCACCCCGCCCGTCATTGGCATTGGCACGCCCGTGGTAGCGGGATACGACAGCGGCAGGCCCTTTAGGCCGCGGGCAGCCAAGAAGCCAAAGGCCTGCGCCTCGATGGCGTCGGAGGCCCAGCCGACCGTCTCGGCGGCCTCGACAGTGGCGGACCCCACGCGCTCCCGCAGCATCTGGAGCATGGTCCGGTTGCGGGCGCCGCCGCCGCAGACGATCCAGCTTCGCGGCCTGCGTGGCAGCAGCGGGATGATGCGGGCGATGGCCGCCGCGGTGAAGGCGGTGAGCGTCGCGGCGCCGTCGGCCGGCGCGATATCGCCCAGCTTGAGGGCAGCAAAGTCGTTGCGGTCGAGCGATTTCGGCGGCGGGTTTGCGAAGAACGGCAACTCCAGCGCCCGTGCGATCCAGGCTTCGTCCGCCTTGCCGAGGGCCGCGAACTTTCCGTCCGCGTCGAACGCCTGGTTCATGGTGCGATACATGAAATCGTCGAGCAGCGCGTTGCCAGGGCCTGTGTCGCAGGCAATCAGCGTGTCGTTGCCGTCGATATAGGTGATGTTGGAGACGCCGCCGATATTGACCACAACGATCGGCCCTTCGCGCTCCAGCGAATGGACGAGCGCGCGGTGATAAACCGGCACGAATGGCGCGCCCTGCCCGCCGGCCTCGACGTCGGCGGCGCGGAAATCATACATCACCGGGATATGGATCGCCTTGGCCAGCGCCGGCGCATCGCCGATCTGCACGGTCAGTCGCTTCTCGGGGCGGTGCAGCACGGTCTGGCCGTGAAAGCCGACGATGTCGATGTCTTCCGGTTTCATCCGGTTCTGGGCGATGAAGGCGGCCACCGCCTCAGCATGCGCCTGGGTCACCGCGCGCTCGGCCTCGGCCAAGATCCCCGGCCGGGCGTCGCGCTGCGGCAGGTGCACCGCCTCGCTCAGCGCCTGCCGCAGCAGGTTGCGCTCCGCCGGGCTATAGGGCCGGTAGCCGGACGGCCCGAATGCCTTCACCTGCTTTCCGTCGGTTTCGATCAGCGCGACATCCACCCCGTCCAGCGAGGTGCCGCTCATCAAACCGAGTGCCGTCAACATCATGGATCAGCGTCCTCAAGAGACCCTTCCGGCATGCCGATCTTGTGCCAGAGGGACACATCTTATAATGCCACAGGCCAAAGTGGCGGGCAGCAATCGAGTTCCCATAGAAGACCCTTAAATTGCTCCCAAAACAGTAAACCAAGAATTGTCAGGCGCGCCGACAAATGACTGCATTCAAATCGGATTTCCTCAACACGCTGCAGGAACGTGGATTCGTCCATCAGTGCTCCGATTTCGAGGGGCTGGACGCACTCGCCGCCAAGGGCGAGGTGACCGGTTATGTCGGCTACGATTGCACCGCCCGCTCGCTGCACATCGGCAATTACCTGACCATGATGATGCTGCACTGGCTGCAGCAGTCCGGCAACAAGCCGATCACCCTGATGGGCGGCGGCACCACCATGGTCGGCGACCCCTCCGGCAAGGACGAGACGCGTGCGATCCGCTCCGTCGCCGAGATCGAGGCCAACAAGGAATCTATCCGTGGTGTGTTCGCAAAAGTGCTGCGCTATGGCGAGGGCAAGAGCGACGCCATCATGCTCGACAATGCCGAGTGGCTGACAAAGCTCAACTACATCGAGATGCTGCGCGACGTCGGCCGGCACTTCTCGGTCAACCGCATGCTGACCATGGACTCGGTGCGGCTCCGCCTCGAGCGCGAGCAGGAGATGAGCTTCATCGAGTTCAACTACATGATCTGCCAGGCCTACGACTATGTCGAGCTCGCCAGGCGGACCGGCTGCAACTTGCAGATGGGCGGCTCCGACCAGTGGGGCAACATCATCATGGGCGTCGATCTCGGCCGTCGCATGGGCACCCATCAACTGTACGCGCTGACGACGCCGCTGCTGACGACCGCGTCGGGCGCCAAGATGGGCAAGACCGCGCAAGGCGCGGTCTGGCTCAACGCCGACCAGTTCTCGCCGTATGATTTCTGGCAGTACTGGCGCAACACCGAAGACGCCGACGTCGGCAAATTCCTCAAGCTGTTCACGACGCTGCCGATGAGCGAGATCAGGAAGCTCGAGGCGCTCGGAGGCTCCGAGATCAACGAGGCCAAGAAGGTGCTCGCCACCGAGGCAACCGCGCTGCTGCACGGCCGCGAGGCCGCGAACGAGGCGGCCGAGACCGCGCGCCGCACCTTCGAGGAAGGCGCGCTGGCCGAGAGCCTGCCGACCGTGGAAATTCCGCGCGGCGAGTTCGACGCCGGCCTCGGCGTGCTCAACGCCTTCGTCAAGGCGGGTCTCGTTGCCTCCAACGGCGAAGCACGGCGCCAGATCAAGGGCGGCGGCCTGCGCGTCAATGACGAGCCCGTCACCGACGAAAAGATGGCGTTGTCGGCGGCCGACTTGACGCCGGAAGGCGTGATCAAACTGTCGTTCGGCAAGAAGAAGCACATCCTGCTCAGGCCTGCATAGGCGTATGAGCTTTTCGCTGCTTGTCAGGGCGCGCTGAAGCGCGCTCCCTGATCGGCAATGGACCAGAACACGCTAGAGGAACAGTCCAAGCAAGCGACCAGGGAACGCGTCACGGCGACGCCGCAGGGCGTCGTGCGCACCGCGCTCGTGGTGCTCGCGCTCTGCTTCACACTCGCCGTGCTCGGCCGCGGCCTCAGCGAAAGCTTCACCGTCTTCCTGAAGCCGATCTCGGAAAACTTTGGCTGGGATCGCGCCCAGGTGGTCTCGATCTATTCGCTGACCTGGCTCGTCAGCGGACTGACCGCGCCGTTGGTCGGGCGCCTGTTCGATCATTCCGGACCGCGCATCGTCTACGCACTCGGCCTGTTGCTGCTCGGCTCGGCTTTCCTGATCGCAAGCCACGCGCAGTCACTCTGGCAGTTCCAGCTCTCGATCGGACTCTGCGTCGGCGTCGGCGTCGCCTTCATCGGCAATGTGCCGAACTCGATCCTGCTGGGCCGCTGGTTCGGCCCAAAGCTGCCGACCGCGATGGCGGTGGTCTACTCGGCGATGGGTGGCGGCGTACTGGCGCTGCTGCCGGCCTCGCAGCTTTTGATCGATCGTCTCGGCTGGCGCGAAACCTACCAGCTGTTCGGCTTCGCCGCTCTCGGCCTGCTGGTGCCGCTCATGCTGCTGCCATGGCGGCGGTTCGCCTCGGGCTCGCCGCATATCGCGAAGAAGACCGATCCGGATTTCGTCGATCACGGCTGGACCCTTCCGAGCGCGATGCGCCATCACGCCTTCTGGGCGCTGTTCTCGACCTTCTTCTTCACTGCGGTCGGCATGTATGCGATCGCAGCCCAGATCGTGGCCTATCTGATCGATGCCGGCTTTCCGCCGCTGCAGGCCGCGACGGCCTGGGGCTTCTCCGGCGTCGTGCTGGTGTTCGGCATGCTCGGCGTGTCCGCGCTCGACGGCCTGATCGGACGTCGGCCGTCAGTGCTGCTCAGCTACGCAATCTCGATCCTCGGCATCTTCCTGCTGTGGCTGTTGCAATACTCCGCCAATCTCCTCCTGCTCACCGGATTCGTGGTCTGCTTCGGCAGCATGATGGGCTCACGTGGACCGCTGATCACGGCGACCGCGATGAAAATCTTCGGGGGCAAGCGCGTCGGCACCATCTACGGCACGATCTCGATCGGCAGCGGGCTCGGCTCGGCTTTCGGCTCCTGGAGCGGCGGCCTGATCCATGACGCGACCCACGGTTACAACGCGCTGCTCGCCTTCGCGCTTGCGAGCGTGGTGCTCGGGATGATCCCGTTCCTGGTCGTGCCCGCCTTGCGGCGGTAGGTCTCCTCAAGGTAACTTGAGCGCATTCGCGTCACCGGGAAATTACGGATGGGCACGACGCGAACAGCCGCAAAAAAATGTGGATCGCGCGCGACTGAACGTCCTGGCTGCGGTGTTTTTGTCCGACATGACAAAAATGTCAGCGCAGATTGCCCTTGGGCGGCTTGCAGGGCAGAACTGAATGCGGTCCTAGTCGCAAGCATTGGATGGAGGGCACAAACCAATGAACTTTCCCTATCTCGTTCGCTTTCAACCGGTTCTCTTGAGCCTGTTTCGCTTCATCACTGGACTCCTGTTGCTCCAGTACGGCATCGCGAAGCTGTTCAAGTTTCCGGTGCTTCCCTACTTCGCAAACATCCCGCCGATCATCTACGCAGCCGGTACGCTTGAGCTCGTGCTTGGCGCGCTGCTGATGATCGGCTTGTTCACCCGCCTCGCGGCGTTCATCCTGTCGGGTGAGATGGCCTTTGCCTACTTCATGGGTCACATGTTCAAGGGCGAGACGCCGGTGTTCCTGCCGCTGCTCAATGGTGGCACCGCGGCGATCCTGTTCTGCTTCGCCTGCCTCTATCTCTCGGCAGCCGGCGGCGGCTCGGTCAGCGCCGATGCGGCGATGAGCAAGGACTAGCGGCACAACCGGCGGCGCGTTCGCGCGGCGCTGAGGCGTCAGCAATTGATTCGCGGATAAAGGGATGGCACCCGTACATTTACGGGTGCCATCTCAGCGCGAGCCCAGCACGTTCCAGACCAGGACGAGGACCGCGACCAGCAGCATCGACATGATGAGGCGGTGAACGAATCGGTTCATGTCGGCTCCCACCGGATTCGGTCGGGACTAAAGACCCACACAATCTTTCTCCCACTTGACTTGCCATGCCCCACGCGGCGCATTTCCGCATGGATGTTTGCGCATGCAGCTTGCGGACGCCTCTTGCGCGGCAGCTCGTCGCACGCGTCCATTCATGATTGGTAAGAATTTCATGCTACCGACGCGAGCAACAATAACCATTCCGTCGAGGCCGTGATGAAGCTGCTGAGCCACCTCAAGATCCGCACCAAGCTCGCCAGCATGGTCTGTCTTTCGGCACTTACGGTCACGGCCATCATCGGGGTGTCGTCCGTGCTCAGCAAGAGCCGCATGCTGGAGGACCGCGTCCAGCAGATGCGGACCGCGGTCGATATGCTCCACAACCTCGCCCAATCACTTGAGGAGGAAGTCGGCGCCGGCAAGCTGACGCAGGCTGAAGCAAAAATCCAGTTCCACCAGCGCGGCCGCCGCATGAGCTTCAATGGCGGCCAAGGCTATCCGGTCGTCTATAACGCCGATACGTCCCTCATCGTCAACGGCGCCAACCAGCAGCTCGAAGGCAAGATCACCGGTGCGAAGGACTCCAATGGCGTCCTGATCGCCGACGCCATTATCAAGGCCGGCGCTGAGACCGCACAGGGCGGCGTGACCTCCTATCTCTATCCCCGCCCCGGCCAGACCGAGCCGGTCCGCAAGACCGTTTTCGCGCGCAAATTCGCGCCCTGGAACGCGACGATCAGCTACGGCCTCTATGTCGACGACATCGATGCTGACGTGCGAGCCTTGACGCTGGAGCTGGGGGCGATCGGCATCGGCCTGATGCTGCTGATGGCGACGCTGTCCTGGCTGATTGCCCGCGACGTGCTCGGCGCGCTCGACCGCCAGAAGAACCGCATGCAGGCCATTTCCGAAGGCGCCATCGACACGGCGGTCGAGGAGACCGGTCGCGGCGACGAGATCGGCCGCATGGCCGAGACCCTCGAAGTGCTCAGGCAGACCGCGCTGACGGCGCGTAAGCTGGAGGCCGAGCAGGTCGCCACCAAGACCCGCAGCGAACAGGAGAAACGCGACGCGCTGATCTCGCTTGCCGATCGCTTCGATGCCTCCGTCGGCCAGCTCGTCGGCCTGATGGCCTCGGGCTCGGGCGAGCTGGAGGTCACCGCCAAGTCGATGTCGTCGACCGCGGAAGGCACCAACCGCCGCGCCGCCGTCGTGGGCTCGGCTGCCACTGAAGCCAGCCAGCGCGTCCAGACGGTCGCGGCCGCCGCCGAGGAGCTCTCCTCCTCCATCACCGAGATCAGCCGTCAGGTCGCGCAGTCCGCCGTGGTCACCGGTCGCGCCGTGGACAGCGCACGCCGCACCGACACCATCGTGCGCGCGCTCTCCGATGGCGCCCAGCAGATCGAGCATGTTGCCGAGCTGATTTCCAGCATCGCGGCGCAGACCAATCTGCTCGCGCTCAACGCCACCATCGAGGCCGCACGCGCCGGCGAAGCCGGTCGCGGCTTTGCCGTCGTCGCCTCCGAGGTGAAGTCGCTGGCGAGCCAGACTGCGGAAGCCACCCGCGAGATCGGCGACAAGATCGCCCAGATCCAGGGCGCGACCAAGGAAGCGGTAGACGCCATCGGCGGCATCACCGCCACCATCGAGGAGGTCAGCCGGATCGCCACCTCGATCGGCGCTGCGATCGAGGAGCAAGGCGCCGCCACCGCCGAGATCGCCCGCAGCGTCTCGCAGACGGCGGAGGCGACCCAGGAAGTCACCACCAATATCGGCGGCGTCAGCACGGCAGCAAACGAGACCGGCAATGCCGCGGGCATGGTGCTCGCCGCGGCCTCAAACCTCTCCAAGCAGGCCGAACAGCTCTCCGGCGAGGTCGGGACCTTCCTGGCGGGCGTGCGCGCGGCGTAGGGCAGTCAGCACCTCGTCATGGCCGGGCTTGTCCCGGCCATCCACGTTCTGCGCGCTTATGGAAACAAAGTTCGTGGATGCCCGGGACAAGCCCGGGCATGACGAAGTCAGCTCGCCGCTATCGCCGCGCGAGGGTGCAGCCGCTCGAGAGCTGGCGCGTCGTTCCGGTCGAGCCATCGCTCGACTGCGACGGGAATTCCTCGAACGGCGAGTTCTGCTTGCCGGTGTTGAATTCGAAGATCTTGCGGAACAGACCGGGCGCCATCGCCGAAATCGGATTGACGCGCATCACGGGCGCGGCCGGCGTGCCGACGACCTCGTAGGTCACGCCGATCAATCCCTCATTGTTGCCGCCGCCGAGGAAGATGCCGAACAACGGGATCTGGCCGAAGATGTTGTTGACGCCGTACATCGGCACGAAGGTGCCGCTCATGCAGACCTGGTTGCCGGGAAAGTCGATCGAGCCCTCGATGGTGGCGCCGATCATCGGCCCCTTGACCACGCCGTCGCGGATCGTGAGCGCGCCGTTCTGCCGCGTGAACTCCGCGCGCAACGCCGTGAAGGCCACGCCGCTCTGCGCGCCGTTGGGAGCGCCCGCCGCGACGCGATCGAGTTGATCCATGCCCTTGACCGAGAAGTCGCGCACGTTGATCAGGCCTTCCCGCGTCGTAGGTTCTGACGTCGGCGGCTCCATGGCCACCACCATCTGGCCGCCGAAGACCTTGTTGGTGGTGTCTGTGAAGCGCAGGAAGTTGCCGGCATCGCTGGTCTGGAGATAGATCACCTCGCGGTTGCCCTGGGCACGGCCGCCGCGCAAATCGGCGGCCACAGGCGTGTCTTTGCCGATCCTGCCGCTCAGCGCGAAGGCTTTGACCGCACCATTGCGCCGCGACATCTTGGCCTCGACGCTGCGCATCGCCTCGCCGTTGAACCCCATGACGGCGCCGAGCTTCACGTCCATGTCGAAATCGACGTTCTTCGTCTTGCTCTTGGCGTCGTCCTTGGAATTGCCTGAGATCGCCGATTTCAGAAAGCCGCGGCCGTCGAATACGTCGCCGCGCATGGTGCCCTTGACCACGCCGTCCTGGCTGCGCTCCACCTTCAGCGACGCCTTGTCGCCATCGGACGGCGCGTAGGTCGGGAAGTTTGCGTTCATGAGATCGCCGTTGGCATCGACCTCGAGCGACCCCTTGATCGAGGCGCCGCCGCCTTCGACGACGATCTCCTCCAGGCGCGTGGATTGCGCTGTCGGCACCACCTTGAAGCTGGCCTTGCCCGCTCTGCCCGGCAACTTGACCCAGCCGGGCAGGATGTTGTCGAGCTTGACCGAGGTCAGGTCGGCCTCGATGCCGAGCTTGGTCGTCTGGTCGGGCCCCCCGGCGATTTTGCCCGACAGCTTGATCGGCACCGATCCGCTGACGGCGGGACCCAGATCGAATCCGAGGCGCGCGCGGCTCGCATCGTCCAGCGTGGTCTGCAATTTGACATCCGCATCGCCCTCGGCCGGCTTGCGATAATCGAGCGAGGCCGCCTGCCCGTTGATCTTGACGTCGCCCTTGACCTGATAGCCCTGGTTGCTCGCGACGATCTTGAGGTTGTTGGCCTCCAGCTTCTGGTTCATCACCAACTTGTCGGCACCAAAACCATTGAGATCGGCCGTAACGCTGTAGGTGGTGTCGGCTTTGGTCAGCTCGCCCTTAACTGGCAGCCCAAGCTGGACGTTCGCCGAGAACGTCCCCTTGCTGGTATTGGGATCGATGACGGTCGACGACAGATCGCTCAGGCGATCATTGGAAAGCATTTCGGCGGCCGCAGGCACCGGGCCTTCGACACGAAACCTGGTCCGCGACGGCGACGGCTTGGGCGCCATATCGGGCACCTCGAAGACGAAGTCGGAAATCGTGATCTTGCGGCCCGCTGGCGTATCGGCGATGCCCTGCCCTATATTCACCGTCGCGGTGCGCCCGGTCACGCGCGCCTTCAAATCGGCATCGTGCACCACCGGCAGGCCATCGACCGGGCGAACCGTGACACCGCTCGCCACGATATTGACCGACAGGCCGTCGTCGGGAATGGGTGGGCCCTTGCGCGGAAGATTCTTGGTCGGTGAATTAACGCCGATCTCGATGCGCTGGAGCGTTCCACGCTCGATCCGCTCGATCACCCATTCGCGCAATTCGGGAACGACAAGCGTCGGCCACATCCGCTTGAGCGCGGAGGCCGACATCGGCGTTCCCGCAAAACCCAATGTCAGCCGCGGCTCGCCCGAATAGTCGATGGCACCGGTGCCGGCGACGCCGATCTCTCCGTTGGAGATATCGGCCTGCGTCAACAGCAGCCTCTTGTGGTCGGTGTCGAAGCGGAAGCCGATCGCAATACGGTTGAAGACCAGCGGCGGCTCGTTGTCGATGCCGCCGAGCAGGATCGAACCGCCGCTGAAACCGAGCTGCCAGTCATTGACGGTGCCGTTGGGCGGCTCGACATGAGCCAGAAGCGTCATACGGTTCGCGCCCGAGAGGACCTTGAACGGAGCGACCAGCACCCGCCGATTGGCGTCCCACTCGACATTGATCTCGGCCGAGTCGATCGCCATCGGATAATCGGGTGTATCGGTGTCGATGATGTTGCCCGCACCGACTGCGATCTTGCCGCGAAAGAAGGTCGGCACGCCGTCGCGGCCGAGCTCGCCCTTGAGCTCGCCGGTCAGCGGGAGGTCGGCGGTGTAGGTGAGATCCTTCACCCGCAGCGCCAGCAGGATGTTGGCGGTCGAAACCTTGTCGGCGCGGATATCGACCGAGCGCACGCCGTTCTCGGTGGGGCCGATCGTGGCACGCAGCGACCACGGACGCGCCCCCTCCTCGCCGAGGCTGAGCGCGACGCCGCCACGGCTCGGTCGGCGGAGGCTGAGCGTGATGTTCTCAAACGTCCATTTGCTGCCGCGCTGCTGGTCGTCGACGATCAGATTGCCGTTCTTCAGGCCGATCTCGTTGAGATTCTGGCCGTCGAGGCCGGTCATGCTCAGACTGTCGAGCCAGTCGAGGCCCTGAAGAATGCCAGTCGGGGCCGTGACCTGGGTCGCGGCTTGCGATGCGTCGGAGGTCGCAGGCTCGGTGGCGAATGGCGGCGGTGGCACACCGTTGCGCGGGAAAGTCGGCGGCAGCCCCGCGTCCTTCTTGGATGCGACGCCGGTTGCGAGCGGCTTTGCGGTGTCGCCAGCCGATACCGTGACGGTGCCGTCAGGCGCGATCCGGATCGCGAGCTCGGCGTCGACGAGGTTGAGGCTTTCGGCGCGCAGATGCCCCATCAGCAGGCCTGCACCCGACAGCTTCACCTCGGCCTTCGGTGCGGTGGCGACAATGACATGATCGTGGTCGCGCACGACGATATCGCGGATGCGCACGGCGATCCGGATCCGCCCGGCCCGCTCGATCTGCGTGCCGCCAACCTCCACGGTGTTGCCGTGACCGATATTGTCCTCGATCGCGGCCGCGAGCCACGGCGTCGCAATGTCGAGATTGATGGGGCCGGCGCCGAGCCGCCACCACAGCGCGCCGAAACAGCCGACGAAGATGACGACCAGGGCACCGACGACCACGGCCACGCGCTTCAGCCAGCGACCGCCGCCCAGCCAGCGGCGCAGCGGCCCAAACCCGTCAGCGAAGCGATGGAAGCCCGAATTGGAACGCGACAACAGCCGGCGTGCCCGATAGCCCGCCGCCGCTTCCTGATCCGGATCCCAATCGGCGTCGTCCCATTGCTGCTGCTCTGGTTGGCTGCCGCGCCGATCCGAATCCCGATTGTAATCCTGGGGCGACGTATTCCTTGCCATTGCCTCTCGATACAGGCGCCCGTCGTTGGATTGAGCGCCGCCGGGGCCGCAACCGTCGACGGGAAGCGAAGCCTCCCGCGCCGGCATTGCCGCCATACCTCGAATATTCCTTCTGTTCGTCATGTCGCCCCGGGAGCGCGTTCAACGAGCAGTGGGGTGGTGCGTGGAATTCCTTGTAACCAGACTCCGGCGTCGTCAGACTCGCCCCGCCGAGGGCACGATTCCGGCATAGCGGAAAAGGGCTGCAATACCGCTTTGGTTGACCCGCCGAAAGCGACGAAAGGAAGGCGTATGTCCAAGAAATCCCGAAAGAAATCGTCCAAAACGCCCTCCGGCAGTCCGACGGCTAAAAAGACACCCGTGAAAGTGCGGGCTGCGACTCAAACCAAGTCCGCGAAAACACAGCGGACACCGGCGAGCAAATCAACTGGGACCATAGCAAAGACAGCATCGCATAAGGCCGCATCGAAACGGTTAAATTCTTCCAAATCGGCATCAGCGCCCAAAGCGACGGTGAAGGCCGGCTTGGCCGAGGGTCAGAAGGCCCCCGCCTTCCGCCTGCCCCGCGACGGTGGCGGTGTCGTCGCGCTGTCGGATTACGCCGGCCAGAAGCTGGTCCTGTTCTTCTATCCCCGCGCCGACACGCCGGGCTGCACCAGGGAGGCCATCGATTTCACCCGGCTGACCGGCGCCTTCGCCGCGGCTGGCACCGCCGTGCTCGGTATCTCCGCCGATCCGGTCAAGGCTCAGGAGAAGTTCCGCGACAAGCACAGTCTCGGCGTGCCCCTCATCTCGGACGAGACGCACAAGATGCTGGAGGCCTACGGCGCCTGGGGCGAAAAGTCCATGTATGGCAAGAGCTTCCTGGGAGTTCTTCGCACCACGATGCTGCTTGGCGCCGACGGCAAGATCGCCCGGATCTGGCACAATGTCCGGGTCGACGGCCACGCCGACGAGGTGCTGGAAGCCGCAAGGAGCCTTTAACCAATCATTTAAATTCAAGCGGTTCCGTTTCCGGAAAATTAACCATGACCGGCCCAGATTGCCGCGGCAATTAGGCCGTACGGAATCATCCGATCGGCGCGGGAGTGCCGATGTCGAAAAGTTCTGCCCAATTCTCGCAGTACCCCCAACATCACCCCCACGACCACGGACGCGCCTTTCATCGCCGTGCTGCCGCGGTGGCAACCGCGCTACCCCTTCAGGATACCGACGACGCCTACACCATCGTGCATCACGGCAAGCAGGTTCGCCTGGGGCCTGTGGTGTTCTGGATCGTGGTCGGCACGATCGTGTTGCTCGGGCTCTGGTCGGCCGCGACCGCGACCTATTTCGCCTTCCGCGACGACGTCCTCACCCGGCTGATCGCCCGGCAGGCCGAGATGCAATACGCCTATGAGGACCGCATCGCCGAGCTGCGCGCCAAAGTCGACCGCACCACCAGCCGGCAGTTGCTCGACCAGGAGCAGTTCGACCAGAAGCTCGACCAGATCATGAAGCGCCAGACGGCGCTGGAGTCCCGTGCCACGGCGCTCGGGTCCATGCCGGACGTGACCGGGTCGATTCCCCGCTCCACCCCTCAGCGTGGCGATGCCAGCCAGACGACGCAGGGCACGCCTAAGCCTTCGCCAATTAGCGACACCGTCATCTTCGTGGCACCGCCGGATCGCGAAGCGCGGCTCGAGTCGCGCGCGCCGACCCTCGCAGCTCCGCCCGTCAATCAATTCGCCAAGAATCAAGGGTTCGACAACGTCGTCGTTCGGCTCACGAGCTCGCTGGACCAGGTCGAGCGTCGCCAGATGGCGGCGCTCAACGCCGTCGAGGAAGGCATGGATTCGCGCATGCGCCGGATGCGCGGCGTCGTCAGCGATCTCGGCCTGAACCTCGCAAATCTCGAAGCCGCCGTACCGCGCACGGCAATGGGCGGGCCTTTCGTACCCGTTAAGCTCACCGCCAGTTCGGGGCCGTTCGAGAAGCAGCTCTATCGCATCAACAGCACCCGCGCCGAGATGGACCGGCTCAATCGCACGCTCGCACTCGTGCCCTATCGCAAGCCCGTCATCGGCGAGGTTGAGTTCACCTCCGGCTTCGGCGTGCGCAGCGATCCGTTCCTCGGCCGGCCCGCGATGCACACCGGGCTCGACTTCCGCGCCGCGAGCGGCGATCCCGTTCGCGTCACTGCCAATGGCAAGGTCGTCTCCGCCGGCTGGTCCGGCGGCTACGGCCGCATGATCGAGGTCGATCACGGCAATGGCCTCGCGACCCGCTACGGCCATCTCTCCGAGATCAATGTCCGGGTCGGCGAGATCGTGAAGATCGGCCAGGTCGTTGGTCTCGTCGGGTCGACCGGCCGATCCACCGGCCCGCATTTGCACTATGAAACCCGCATCGACGGCGAAGCGGTCGATCCGCAGAAGTTCTTGCGCGCCGGCGTGCGACTCAGCGCGGGCTAGGCTCCTTGGGAGCGCGCTCGCCTAGTCCGGGTTTACATGGCGGAACTTCGGAGTTCCCTCCGCGTTAGGTCGCAGGTCCTCAATGGCGCGATCTTCTGATGCAACCGACCGATACGAAAGCTCGTCCGGCCAAGGATAAAGCGGACCAGCCACGCAACAGCGCGGCTCAACTCTTCAGCGATATTGCTAACCGAACATCTCAAGCTGCCGGGCGCGCGCTGACATTCATGATTGCCGCCGGCATCGTCCTGGTTTGGGCGGTCACCGGTCCTGTCTTCCATTACTCCGACACATGGCAGCTGGTGATCAACACCGGCACCACAATTGTGACGTTCCTGATGGTCTTTCTGATTCAGAATTCCCAGAATCGCGATAGCGCGGCCATCCAGGTGAAGCTCGACGAACTGATCCGGGTGAGCGCGGCACACAATTCTTTCGTGGGAATTGAGCATTTGACCGACGACGAGCTCGACGAGATCCGCACCAAATGTGAGCTTCGCGCCGAGGCCGAGAAGGTCGGAGAAGAGACGGTCAAGAGTGCCGGCAAGAAGGCGAAACGCGCCGCCGATCTCGTCACCGAATAAGCGGTGACGCCGAAAATGAGGCTGACTACTGGCCCCGCTCGTGGCCGACCTCACCGGTGATGACGTCGCCGAACAGCTCCCAGGCCTGCCCGTTGAAGCGCATCAGCTGCATCTGCTCGATCGGAAAATAATCGTCGGCCGAGGTGTTGACCATGATGCCGGGCAGCATCAGGTCGGTGTGAAAATCCTTCAGGTTCGTGGCCTGCTTCATCACGTTGTCACGAGTGAGGTTGTCGCCGCACTGCTTCAGCACCTGCGCCATCGCCTCCGCCTGCACGTAGCCGTAGACATTGTTGGAATTGGCCTTGTCGCCGTCAGGGTAATATTTGTCCATGAACTCGCGCCATTTGATCACCGCAGGATCCTTGTCCCAGGCCGGATCGGTCGGGTCCTTCAAATAGACGGTCGAGATGATGTCCTTGGAATAGTCGAGCCCGGCGGGCTTGAGCACCGAGGCGACCGAGGTCGCGGTGTTAGCCAGGAAGAATTTTGGCTTCCAGCCGAGTTCGCCGACTTTCCGGATCGCCTGCGCCGAGCCTTTCGGCGCGGCCCATGAGAAGAAGATGTCGGCGCCGGAATCGTGAAGCGCAACGATCTGCGAGTCGATCGAGGGATCGCTGACCTCATAGGATTTGTCGGCGATGATCATATTGGCCTTGTCGCCAAGCCCGTCCTTCAGGCCCTTGAACTGGTCCTTGCCGGCGTCGTCGTTCTGCCAGAACACCGCGATCTTGCTGTTCGGAAAGTTGTCACGGATATATTTCGCGTAGATCCGCCCCTCGCTCTGGTAGTTCGGCTGAAATCCCATGGTCCATGGGAAATTCTTGGGGTCGCCGAACTTGGTACCGCCGGAGGCAACGAAGAGCTGCGGCACCTTCTTGGAATTCATGTATTTCATGATGGCGGAGTTCGAAGGCGTTCCGAGCGGCTGGAAGATCAGCAACACCTCGTCGCTCTCGACCAGCTTGCGCGCCTGCTCGATCGCCTTTGGCGGCGAATAGGCGTCGTCATAGCTGATGAAATTGATCTTGCGGCCGTTGATGCCGCCCTGGTCGTTGATCATCTTGAAGAACGCGGCCTCGGTCTTGCCGATCACGCCGTAGGACGACGCCGGCCCGCTATAGGGCATGATATTGCCAAGCTTGATTTCGGTGTCGGTGGCGCCGGGATCGTATTTCTTCTGCGCCAGGGCCGGTGTCGTGACGAGCACGCCGGCAACAAGAATGGCGAGGGCAGCAAGGTTATTGCGACGACCCGGCATCGTTCTCTCCCCTGTTTTGTAGCCTTGTTTTGCCGAGAGTGTCGCAAGGCCGCCTGCGACTGGCAAGCGCCGCGATTTTCCGTGAGGTGAAACGGCGGCTCTGCAACTATGTGTCGCGCCGCAGCAGGTTCAGAACGCGCCCATCGATCACCAGCAACGCGCTGCCGATCACAATCGCGCCCGCGATTTCACGCAGGGAGATCGGCTCGCCCAGCACCAGCCATCCCAGAAGAATGGCGGTGACGGGAATGAGCAGCGTCACCAGCATCACGTTGGTCGCGCCCGACCGCTGCAGGATCTGGAAGAAGACGATATAGGCGAGCGCCGTCGACAGGCCGGCAAGGCCAAGCACCGCGAGCCAAATCGTCACGCCCGGCAGCGGCAGGCGCCACGGCTGCTCCACTGCGCCGGCGACGATCGCCATCATCACCGTGGAAGCCATCAGTTGAAATGCTGCCGTCCCCATCGGGGCTGCGTCCTTCAACAACCGCCGCGCCGCCAGCGCGGCGAAGCCATAGCTCAAGGCGCCACCGAGGCAGAGCAGGATGCCCAGCCCCTGCCCCGCCCGGGTCTCGACGCCCCATCCGCGCAGGATGATCACGCCGGCGAGGCCCAGTGCTACGCCGGCGACGCGGCGGAGCCGTAAGGCCTCTTCGCCTGCAGCCGCCATCACGACCACCGTGAAGAGTGGCGTGGTGGCATTCAGGATCGACGCCAGCCCGCTTGGAATGAAAGTCTGGCCGACCACGATGAGCGAGAACGGAATGACGTTGTTGACGAGCCCAATCGCGACGAATGGCTTCCAGCCGGCGATGCCCCGGGGGAAACTGATGCCCTGCATGCGGAGCAGCGGCAGCAGAAGGGCCGCGCCAAGTGCAACGCGCAAAAGCACCAGCGTGAGCGGCGGCAATTCCCGCAGCGCCGCGCCGTTGAAGAAGAACGAGCCGCCCCAGAGCACCGAGAGCACAGCGAGCAGCGACCAGTCTCGCGCGTCGATCCGGTTATCATTCGGGGGCATGGCGTCTCATGACGGTGGGCGAGACAGCCGCCCTAGGACACCGCAGCGAACAGCGCCACCCGATTTCCGACGCGACGGAGATCGGGAAGTGGGATTCAGCTCAACCGGCACGCAGCTTGTTGGCCAAAGCATTTTCCGGAACAGGTTCGAAAGTCCATTCGTCGGCGATGCACTCGAACGTCTCATCGCGAAAATAGAACAGGAAGTGACGCGACGAAGTCGAAGCCCCACCCGCCATCTTCCAGTCGACGGGATCCATCAAATGGAGATCAGGACCTGCGATCTCGTAGAATTCACCCCAACCCGGCGCTAATTTGCTGTAACGGCATTGCCCGCGAAACCATCCCTCGTCGTTGGTTGGCCCGAGGCGATACCGGTCGCAATTTTTGAAACGAAGGATGCCTTCATCTTCCTCCGCGAACGACGTGAATCGAAAAGCGTTGACCAGGAAGCGCAGCAAGATGTCTCGGCCAGATATAGCCACGCGCGGCCACGGAGCATTCGGCTCTGCGTTCCATCCCTCGTTCAGCTTCCGAAATGACGATTGCTCCACAGGTCACACAACGTTGGCCGTCAAACGTCTTCCCGGCTTCGCGCGTCAGCAGCGATGTCGGCGACGACTGCTCCAATCACCAGGACACCGCCAACGAGAGCGTGGACGGCAGGTATCTCGCGAAAGGCAAGCCAGATCCAGAACGGCATCAGCGGCGTCTCCAGCGTCGCGATCAGGGAGGACTGGCTAGACGGCAAGAAGCGCGAGCCGAGCACGAACAGCGTCAGGCCGAGTGCGACCTGGAGGCAGCCGAACATCGCAAGTGTCAGAAGATCACTTCCACCCACATGCGCGAGATCACGGGCAAATGGCAGACTGGCGAGGCTTCCCAGGAAATTCGAGAGTGCGGCCGCCGCCACCATCGATGTCTGCCGGTAGCGCCGGATCGCCACGGTCATGGCGGAGACGGCGAGTACCATCAGGCAGCTCAAGGCGACGCCGCCCAGATCGGCTCCGGCCTGCACACCGCCGACCGTGACGGCCACGCCGGCAAAGGCAATCACGCTCGCGATCAGCGTCCGCCATGTGGCGGCTTCGCCAAGCCACAGCCACGCCAGCGCCGCGGCGACGAAGGGCTGCGTTGCGATCAGCACCGCGACATTCATGACGTTGGTCATCTGAAGAGCGGGAATGAAGCAGACCATAGCGACCGTCGACGATGACGCGACGAGCAAGCCGCCCTTCCCCGGCACGACCAATTGCCATAGCGCAGCGCGGCCCTGCATCATGACCAGGAAGACCGTGGTCAGGCTGCCGCCGAACAGGCCGCGCCAGAACAGGATGGTCCAGGGATCGAAAGGCAGAAGCCGCGTGAAGAACGGCGCCGTGCTCCAGGCAATCGCGGCTGATATGACGAGGGCAATGCCGAGACCGCGTTCCGAACGAGGCTGCCCCATGTCGATGTGATCCGCTAGGACGGCTTCTTCGGCCGCGACACTAGCTCGATCATCTTGCCTTCGTCGTCGTCAGGCATCGCGGCCTTGGCCTGCGCGTAGGCCTCCACCGCGGCGCGCGCGACCAGCGGCTTGTCGGCCAGCAGGCTCTCGGCGAGCTTCACCGCGTAGGCGGCATCCTTGTGCCGCAGCGCCGCCGTGAACGTCGCTCCGGAAAAATCGCGGGCGACCATGCGCTTGGAGTGACGCTGCACCTGCGGACTTGCGGCCACGCCAGCCTGAATCGAGTCCAGCACAAGGTTCATGTCGAGCCCGGCCTGCTCGGCAATGGCGAGCCCCTCGGCGAGGCCGGCGATCTGGATCGCGCCCATCAGATTGTTGATCAGCTTGTAGACCGTGCCGGCGCCGACCGCGCCGAAATGGCGGATGGTCGAGCCGATCGGTTCGAGATAGGGCCGCGCGCGTTCGAGATCGGCGGCAGCGGCGCCAACCAAAAGCGTCAGCTTTCCGCTGGCGGCCGCATCCGGCAATCCCGTCACGGGGCAATCGATATAGATCAGCCCGCGCGCATTCATTTCGCGGCCCATCTCGCGCGCATGGTCATAGGAGACGGTGGAGCATTCGATCGCGATGGTGCCGGCCTTCGCCGTCTTGGCTGCGCCCTCGGGCCCGAGCCAGACGGCGCGCGAGGCCTCGTCATCGGCGACCATGGTCACGACGGCGTCGGCGTCGATCGCCGCGTCTTCAGGCGAAGTCGCCCACAGCGCGCCGCGCGCGAGCAGGTCTTCAGTTTTTGTTTTGCTGCGATTCCACAGCGTCACCGTGAAGCCTGCATCGAGATAGCGACCGGCCATGCCATGGCCCATCCGCCCAAGCCCGATGAAGGCGATCCGGGGCATCAGTCCACGTCCTCGATGTCGGCACCGGGAGTGCCAAATGCGCGCTGCGCCAGGGTCGCGGCCATGAAGTCGTCGAGATCGCCACCGAGCACGCCCGATGTGTCGGAGGTCTGCACACCCGTGCGCAGGTCCTTCACCATCTGGTAGGGCTGGAGCACGTAGGAGCGGATCTGGTGACCCCAGCCGATGTCGGTCTTGGCGGCCTGGTCGGCGGCAGCCTTTTCTTCCCGCCGCTTCAGCTCGATCTGGTAAAGCCGGGCGCGCAGCATGTCCCAGGCCTGCGCCTTGTTCTTGTGCTGCGAGCGGCCGGCCTGGCAGACCACGGCGACACCGGTCGGGATATGCGTCAGCCGCACCGCGGACTCGGTCTTGTTGACGTGCTGGCCGCCGGCGCCACCGGAGCGCATGGTGTCGACGCGGACGTCGGATTCCTTGATGTCGATCTTGATGGTGTCGTCGATCACCGGAAACACAGCGACGGACGAGAACGAGGTGTGCCGCCGCGCGTTGGAATCGAATGGCGAGATCCGCACCAGGCGGTGCACGCCCGCCTCGGTCTTGAGCCAGCCATAGGCATTGTGGCCGGAGACCTGGATGGTCGCGGACTTGATGCCGGCCTCTTCGCCCTCGGACTCTTCCAGCATCTCCACCTTGAAGCCGCGGGTTTCGGCCCAGCGCGAGTACATGCGGAGCAGCATCTGCGCCCAGTCCTGGCTCTCGGTGCCGCCGGCGCCGGCATGCACTTCGAGATAGGAATCGAAACTATCGGCCTCGCCCGACAGCAGCGCCTCGAGCTCGCGCCGGGCGACTTCCTTCTTGAGGGTCTTCAGCGCAGCTTCGGCTTCCTTGACGACGCCCTCATCGCCCTCGGCTTCGCCGAGCTCGATCATGCCGATGTCGTCTTCGAGCTCCTGCTCGACCTTGCCGATGCCGGAGAGCGAATCCTCAAGCGAGGTGCGCTCCTGCATCAATTTCTGGGCTTTCTGGGGATCGTTCCAGAGGTTGGGATCTTCTGCGAGCTTGTTCAGCTCAGCGAGGCGCGCCGTCGATTTCTCGACGTCAAAGATGCCTCCTCAGCAGCCCGACAGACTGCTTGATCTCTTCTACCAACCGTTCGATTTCGGCGCGCATGGGATTCTCTGGTCTCGCGGGATTGTTCCGCGTCTAATGACATCGGGATGTAGCGGCGGCGGCTGCAAAGCGCAACCGCCGCGGCGTCGAACGTCTGTCTTGTCCTAAGCCTTAGTACAGCCCGCCGGTGCCAGGCCGCATGAAGAAACCGGAATCCGGCTGCTGCTGCTGTGACGCCGGCATGCGGCCGTCGGCATCGGCAACGCCGATGACCGAATAATTATCCGGCGGCGCCGTGCCCGGCTTGAAGGCTTCGAGGATGGTTCCGCCGGTCTCGCCCGGACCGGCGCGCATGCCGGACTTGGCGACGACCCGCACCAGCTTGATGCCGGCCGGCACCTTGAACGGGACCGCGGGCTTGTCGGCGAGCGCGAGCTGGAGGAAGTCGCGTGCGATGGGAGCTGCGAGATGGCCGCCGGTCGCGGCGTTACCCTTGCCGAGCGGACGCGGCTTGTCGTAGCCCATATAGATGGCGACGGCGACGTCGGGCGAGAAGCCGACGAACCAGGCGTCCTTGGCCTCGTTGGTGGTGCCGGTCTTGCCGGCGATCGGCTTGCCGACCTGCTTGACCACGGTGGCGGTACCGGCCTGGACCACGCCTTCCATCAGCTCGGTGATCTGATAGGCGGTCATGGAATCCAGCACCTGCTCGCGGCGGTCGATCAGCTGCGGCTCGTTCTGGTTCTTCCAACCACCCGGCGCGTCGCAGCCGCGGCATTCGCGCTGGTCGTGCTTGAAGATGGTGTGGCCGTAGCGATCCTGGATGCGGTCGATCAGGGTCGGCTTCACCCGGCGGCCGCCATTGGCGAGCATCGAATAGGCGGTGACCATGCGCATCGCCGTGGTCTCGCCGGCGCCGAGCGCGTAGGAGAGATAGTTCGGCAGTTCGTCATAAACGCCGAAGCGGCGGGCATATTCGCCGATCAGGGGCATGCCGATGTCCTGGGCGAGGCGCACCGTCACCGTGTTGAGCGACTGCCGCAGCGCATTGCGCAGCGTCACCGGCCCCTGGAATTTGCCCGAGGAGAAGTTTTCAGGCCGCCACACGCCGGCGCCCTGGCCCTGGTCGATTTCGATGGGCGCGTCGAGCACGACAGTCGAGGGCGTATAGCCGTTGTCGAGCGCGGCCGAATAGACGATCGGCTTGAACGACGAGCCGGGCTGCCGATAGGCCTGCGTGGCGCGGTTGAACTGGCTCTGGTCGAACGAGAAGCCGCCGACCATCGCCAGCACGCGACCGGTCCAGGGGTCCATCACCACCATCGCGCCGGACACTTCGGGGATCTGTCGCAGCCGGTACTGGCCTTCGACAGGCTGGGCGTCCTTGTATAGCGGATCGGCGTAGATCACGTCGCCGGGCTGGAGCACCTGCGATACCGCGCTCGCCGCCCTGCCCTTCGCAGCCCCCGAGGCCGCTCTCGCCCATTTGATGCCGTCGAGCGTGATGAGGCCGGTCTCGCGCTGCTTGCTGACGGCGCCGCCGAGCTCGCGGCTCGGCTGGAAGCCGATGCGCGCCGACTGGTCGCTGGTCTCCAGCACCACCGCCATGCGCCACGGCGAGATATCGGACAGAGACTTGATCTCGGCGAGCTTCACGCCCCAGTCGCCCGAAATGTCGAGTTTGCTGATGGCGCCGCGATAGCCCTGCTGTTCGTCATAGTTGACGAGACCGGCGACCATGGTCTTGCGCGCCATGACCTGGATCTTCGGATCGAGCGTGGTGCGGACCGAGAGGCCGCCCTCGTACAGCTTCTTCTCGCCATAGCGCTCGAAGATGTCGCGGCGCACTTCCTCCGCGAAATATTCGCCGGCGAAGGTGTGGGCGCCGTTGGAACGGCTGGTCACGGCCAGCGGCTCCTTGCGCGCCTTGTCGGCGTCGGCCTGCTTGACCCAGCCGTTCTCAACCAGACGATCGATCACGTAGTTGCGGCGCTCGATGGCGCGGTCGCGGTTGCGAACGGGATGCAGGGTCGCGGGCATCTTCGGCAGCGCCGCGAGATAGGACGCTTCCGCCACCGTCAGCTCGTTCACCGACTTGTCGAAATAAACCAGGGACGCCGCCGCGATTCCGTAGGCACCTAAGCCCAGATAGATTTCATTCAGATACAGCTCGAGGATCTTGTCCTTCGAGTAGGTCTTCTCGATCCGCATCGCCAGCAAGGCTTCCTTGATCTTGCGCGCGAAGGAGACCTCGTTGGTCAGAAGGAAGTTCTTGGCGACCTGCTGGGTGATCGTGGAAGCGCCCTGCGGACGGCGGTTGGAGCCGTAGTTCTGGATGTAGACCACGCCGGCGCGCGCCATGCCGGTGTAGTCGATGCCGCCATGCTCGTAGAAATTCTTGTCCTCGGCCGCGAGGAAAGCGTTGATCACCAGCTTCGGCACTGCCTGGATCGGCAGGTAAAGCCGCCGCTCCTTGGCGTATTCGCCGAGCAGCGAGCCGTCGGTCGCGTGCACGCGGGTCATCACCGGCGGCTCGTAATCCTGAAGCTGAGAGTAGTCCGGCAAGTCCTTGGAGAAATGCCAGATCAGGCCTGCGACGGCACCGACCCCGACAAGGAACAACACCGTTCCCGCGGCGAACAGGAAGCCCATGAACCGCACCAGCAAGCGCATTATCTGTTTATCCGTTCAAACTCTGGATCAGCCCAAAGATCAGCCCAAAGAACAGCCCAAGACCAGCTTAAGATCAGCCCTCAGCACCCGAAACAGGCACCAAACCATCGCGAATTCACCGGCCTTACTCAATACTATCAGTGCCGGACCCAAGACGCTTGCCGAGCGGGATTCTCGCCGATTCCGGAACCCCCTGCGGCGTTTTTATAAAGCGCCCGCTGTGGCCAAACTAGGGCTTTTGCGGCGGGACGGAAAATCACTCTCAATTCGACGATCCCCGGGGTCGTCAATTGGACGATCCGGCCGTAGCCATCCGCTTGGCCAAAAACCCGTCGATCGCCTGCGCCATCGAGCCCACGGCACGTGACCGCCATCCCTCGGAGACCAGATGCTCGAGGTCGCCCTTGTTGGAGACATAGCCGATCTCGACCAGGACCGACGGCACGTCGGGCGCCTTCAGCACCCGGAAGCCGGCCGACTTCAGGGGATGCTTGTGCATCCGCACGGTCGACTTCATTTCGCCCATCAACAGGCGGGCAAAACGACTTGAAAAGGTGCGGGTTTCCCGCTGGGTGAGATCGATCAGGATGTCGGCGACATCGGTCGGCTCCTCCGCGAGGTTGAAGCCGGCGATGGCGTCCGCCCGGTTTTCCGCATCCGCCAGCCGCTGCGCCTCGGCGTCTGATGCCTTGTCGGACAAGGTGTAGATGGTCGCGCCCTGCGCATCGCCCTCGGCGCGCGGCAGCGCGTCGGCATGGATAGAGACGAACAACGCCGCCTTGAGGTTGCGAGCGACTTTGACCCGATCGTTGAGCGGGATGAAAGTGTCGTCGTCCCGCGTCATCACCACGCGATATTTGCCGGTCTTTTCCAGCCGTTCGCGCAGCGCCAGGCCAAAGGCCAGCACCAGATTCTTCTCGCTCTCGCCGCTCGACTGCGTGCCGTTGTCGATGCCGCCATGGCCGGGATCGATCACGACCACCGCGCGGCCATCGGCCTTCTGCCCGGCTTCAGGGTGTGCAGATGCCGGAACCGTCGCGGGCGGCGGATCGGCAATTGCCGGCCGCAACTCAGGACGGTTTTCCGGAGCCAGTGACGGCACGAAGGCGGTGCGCTCGACCTCCTCCAGTTCGAGCACCAGCCGCGCCGGCTGACCGTTGGCAGCCTCCACCACGTAGGAATTGGCGATCTTGGCCGGGCCGGTCAGGTCGAACACGATTCGGGAGCCGCCGGGCATCACCAGCCCATAGCGGAAGGCCTTGACCAGGCCGCGCCCGCCGGACCCGGTGCCGGCGGGAAGTTGAAAATTGACCTGGGGCACGTCGACCACCACCCGGTACGGGTCAGCCAGGGTGACGGCGCGGAAGGTCACGGTCTGATCGATATCGAGGACAAAGCGGGTTTGCTTGCCGTCACCGGCCAGCCGGGCGGCCGAGGCCGTCGGGAAATTCGCTGATGCAACAGGGAGTTGAGGCTGACTTTCGGCGGCCTTCAGGCGGGAGGAATCAGCGCACGGCAATGCCGCCGCGCAGAGCAGCACGCATCCCAGCAAGATCCTTTGATTTGCGCGGCTCGCCACCGATTCCGTGCCTCCGAGCAGCCTCTTTAACGCAATAGAACCACAGGGTTAAACGATCCTTAATGACAGACACGCGAAACTCGCTGACTGTGACCGCCGTGCGACGCTCCTTGCACGGATGGCCCAATCCACGTATGTACGGAATGCTGACGGCCGATATTTCCGGTTGTGTCGCATTCAGCCTCCCGGTGCAGCGCCGGAACTCTCAAGGTTTGGGAATTCCAGCGTTTTTCCGTTCCCCTCTAAGTCCAGCGCGGTGCGCGGCAGCAAGGTGGAGCGGGGCAAGCCCCGGCGGCGGACGGTTCCCGGTTACCACCACGTTTCGGGGACGGTTCTGACAGCGGCGCAACCCGTTACCCGGTCCCTTAATCCCAAGGGAGCGGTTCGTAATACCCAAGGCGAGCGCGCTCGCGCCATGCCTGGCCAACAGCAACTGATTGAGGGGCGGCCCCGCCGCCCAATGTTTCATACGGGCCGACGCTTGATGCGCCAGACTGTGCCGACCAATTCTGAAGGACCATTCGCGACGCTGCGGAGTGAAAATTCCGCGCGCCGCTTTGGTCCTCCGGCTTTCGGTTCGGCAAGGCGCGAGAGACGGCGTTTCGGCCTTCCCCTCACCCCCGAATCAGGTGGACCGTCGCGTCACCCGGCAGCGCTGATGGCGCCCACGGTGAATCGCGCCCGCCGCCGCCAAGAGTTAAGACATGCCCAACAAGATGTTGATCGATGCCACCCACCCGGAAGAGACCCGGGTCGTCGTGGTCCGCGGCAATCGCGTCGAAGAGTTTGATTTCGAGACCGCGCAACGCAAGCAACTGCGCGGGAATATCTACCTCGCCAAGGTCACAAGGGTCGAACCCTCGCTCCAGGCCGCTTTCGTCGAATATGGCGGCAACCGCCACGGCTTCCTCGCCTTCAGCGAAATCCATCCCGACTACTACCAGATCCCGGTTGCCGACCGGCAGGCGCTGATCGAAGCCGAGGAGCAGGCCCACCGCGAGGCCGAGGAAGAGAGCGAGAACCGCTCCCAGGGCCGCCGCCGCTCCCGCCACCGCAATTCCCGCCGCCGTAGTCATGGCGAGCGCGTCCGCAGCGAAATCGTCGAAGGCAGCGATCCCGCGGCCCGGCAGGTCCAGGGCGAGGCCTTGCCCGAGGGCGCGTCGCACGAGGGCGAGCACCTGCACGCCGCAGAGCATCACGACGGCCACGATCATCACGATCACGGCCACGAAGGGCATGACCACGACGACCATCATCATGCCCATGGTGACGATCATCACGCCCACGACTATGGCGACCACGGCGAGCACGACCACCACGACCATGATCATGCCGACGAGACACCGGCGCCTGTCGCAGCGATCGGCGCCGAGCCCGCGGTCGCCACCGAGGCCGTTGCCGAGCCGCACGAAGTTGCCTCCGACGCACACGCCGACGATCTTGCCGAGGCCGTGACATCGGCCGCTGAGCCTGCCGACGCCGTGTACGCCGCCGGCGAGAATGCGCAGGCTCCGCATCACGACTCCGAAGCGACGGCCGAGGATGACGACGAAGACGAGGACGACGAGGAAGCCGAAGAGGACGTCGTTGAATCCGTCGGCGGCGACGATGTGCTGGAGGAAGTGCCGGAGCGCACCTTCCGTCCCCGCCGCCAGTACAAGATCCAGGAAGTCATCAAGCGCCGCCAGGTGATGCTGGTGCAGGTCGTCAAGGAAGAGCGCGGCAACAAGGGCGCGGCGCTGACGACCTACCTCTCGCTCGCCGGCCGCTATGCCGTCTTGATGCCGAACACCGCACGCGGCGGCGGCATCAGCCGCAAGATCACGAGCGCGCAGGACCGTTCGCGTCTGAAGGAAGTGGTGCAGGATCTCGACGTGCCCGAGGGCATGGGGATCATTCTGCGCACCGCGGGTGCCGCCCGCACCAAGCCCGAGATCAAGCGCGATTTCGAGTACCTGATCCGGATGTGGGAGACGGTGCGCGACATGACGCTGAAGTCGCAGGCCCCGACCCTCGTCTACGAGGAAGGCTCGCTGATCAAGCGCTCGCTGCGCGACCTCTATAACAAGGAGATCGACGAGATCTCAGTTGCCGGTGAATCCGGTTACCGTGAAGCGCGCGATTTCATGAAGATGCTGATGCCCGCCAATGTGAGCGCGGTGAAGCAGTATCGCGACGGCCAACCCTTGTTCTCGCGCATGGGCGTCGAAAGCCAGCTGGATGCGATGTTCTCGCCGACCGTGCAGCTGCGCTCCGGCGGCTACATCGTGATCAACCAGACCGAAGCGCTGGTCTCGATCGACGTCAACTCCGGACGTTCGACGCGCGAGCATCATATCGAGGACACCGCGCTCAAGACCAATCTCGAGGCTTCCGAGGAGGTCGCGCGTCAGCTTCGGCTGCGCGATCTCGCCGGCCTGATCGTCATCGACTTCATCGACATGGACGAGAAGCGCAACAATCGCGCGGTTGAACGCAAGCTGTCCGATTGCCTCCGGCAGGACCGCGCGCGGATCCAGGTCGGACGCATCTCGCATTTCGGTCTGCTCGAGATGTCGCGCCAGCGCATCCGCGCCAGCGTGCTGGAGTCCTCGACTGATCCCTGCACGCATTGCGGCGGCACCGGCCATGTGCGCTCGGTGTCCTCGGTTGCGCTCCAGTTGCTGCGCGGCCTCGAAGAGATCCTGATGAAGGGCGCGACCCACAATCTGGTGGTCCGGACCCGCACCGATGTCGCGCTCTATGTGCTGAACCACAAGCGCGGCCATCTGCGCGACCTCGAGAACGGCTTCAAGGTCACGTTGGCGGTCATCGCCGACCCGAGCGTCAACGGGCCGCAGGCCTATGTCATCGACCGCGGCGAGCAGGTGCATACGCTGGAAGCCGCCAAGGCTCTGCTGGCGGCCCAGGCGGCCGCAAGCCCGCCGCCCCTGGTCGAAGAAGCCTATGACGACGAAGAGTTCGATCCCGAGACCGAATCCGAGGTCGAGACCGAGGAGACCGAGGGTCTCGTCGAGGAGCAGGCCGCAGGCGACGCCGCGACCGAACAGGACAGCCAGCGCCGCAAGCGTCGCCGTCGTCGCCGCGGTCGCGGTGGCCCGCGCGACGAGGAGACGCGCGAGGATGGCGCTCCCGCTCTTGCCGAGACGGCCATGCCAGCCGGCGAAGGCGAAGAGGATGCCGAGGCCGAGCCGGACGGCGAGGAAGGCGAGGAACAGGCAGCCCGTGGCGAGCAGCAGGGCAGCGCCGATCGCCGTCGCCGGCGTGGTCGCCGTGGCGGACGCCGCCGTCGTGGTCCTGGCGAGGAAGGTCTCGCCGGCTCCATCGGCGACGAGCTCGCGGCCAATGCGCCGTCGGAAGCGACCGACGCAGTCGCCGATTTCGACAGTTTTGGCGGCGAGGCTGCGCCTTCGATCGCGCAGGCCGAGCACACCTCGCAGCCACAGGTCACCCAGCCAGAGCCGCGCGCCGAGGCAAAGATCGACGCAACGGCCCAGCCTGAGCCGGCTCCTGCTGCCGCGGACGAAGAGCACGCCGACGACAAGGCTGCACGACGCCGTTCGACGGTTCGGGAGAAGGTGAGCTTCCTGTCGAGCAGCCAGAGTGAACCGGCACCGGTTGCTCAGGCGGCCGAGCCGGTTGCCCCGCCCGCACCGGCTCCGGAGCCGGCGCCCGCAGCGGCAAGCGAAACGTCGGCCGCACCGCGTCGTGCCGGCTGGTGGTCGCGCCGCTTCGGCGGCGGCGAATAGACGAACCCCAATCAAAAACGCCCGGCTTCGGCCGGGCGTTTTTCGTTCCATGCTCTCTTTTTGCTGTTCAGAGCGACGGCGGATCGCCTTCGATCGGCGGCACGTCGCGCGATGCGATCCGGCGAAGCTGATCGTAAAGGTCAGGCGCTTCGCTGGTGCAAAGGCAGACGCCTTTCGCAGCGGGCGCTTCGCCAGCGTTGAGGTAGGCGTGGCCCATGGTGCTGTCGAGATAGATGCCGTCGCCCTCGCCCAGGATCTCCGGCGCGTAGAACTCGGTGTGGACGGCAACGCGTCCGCTCGTCACCACGAAATATTCCTCACCTGCGTGGCGCAGCAGCGGACCGAACTCCTCCAGCGAGCGCGCCCGGACTTCGGCCAGGATCGGCACCATGCGTTTGCCGATCAGATCGGTGCATTGATAGGTGTAGGTGTAGAATCCGGTCGTGATCACCTGCCCCTGCCCGGCGCGGCTGATGCTCCGTCGCGCCGTGACCGGCCGGCTCTGCTCGGGACGCGGGGGCACCGGATTGAACAGCTCGGCGATCTCCATCTTCAAGCCGGAGGTGAGCTGGAGAAGCTTGTCATAGGTCAGCGACATCAGGCCGTTCTCGACCTTGGACAGGGTCGACAGCGCCATGCCGGTCCGCTCCGCCACCTGCTTGAGCGTCAGCCCCCGCGCCTGACGGGCAGCCTTGAGGCATTGGCCGAGCTGGGAATTGGCGCCCTCCGGCGTGGTCAGGATCTCGCTCATGCAGCAAGGCTACCACGGCAACAGAGAAATTGTTTGACCGATCCACTTAATCTTTTCGACTGAGGGCGGCGCCAGGTTCCGCATCTGGTCGCGGCTTGGGCAGGTAAACCAGCATTTGTGCATGAAACGGCCGGTTCTGACGAATATTGGTGCGCAGCCTTCACTTTCCGATATGCTAAATCGTTTTCAAATCTTGAAAGGGATTGGCATTGTCCGACCTTTGCGATTCCAGCGCCGTTGAGCTGCGCCGCCGCCTGTCCGCCCGGGACATCTCGCCCGTCGAGCTGCTGGAGTCGTGCCTGTCGCGGATCGCCACCGTCAATCCCGCCGTCAACGCCGTCGTGACGCTGGACGTATCAGGCGCTCGCGCCGCTGCCAGTGAAGCCGAGGCCGCCATCCTGCGCGGCGAGGATCATGGCGCCCTCCACGGCCTCCCTGTTCTCATCAAGGACACCCAGGACACTGCTCGCCTGCGCACCACCTATGGCAGCCCGTTGCACACGGACAACGTCCCGCTCGCCGACCAGGCCTCGGTCGCGCGGCTGCGCGCAGCTGGCGCCATCATCTTCGGCAAGACCAACACGCCGGAATGGGCGGCCGGCGGCAACACCCGCAACCCCGTGTTCGGCGCGACCGGCAATCCGTTCGATCCGATGCGCTCGGCGGCCGGCTCCTCCGGCGGCTCGGCGGTGGCGCTCGCCTGCGGCATGGCTCCGCTCGCCTCGGGGTCGGACACCGGCGGCTCATTGCGCAATCCGGCGGGCTTCGCCGGCATTGTCGGCATGCGTCCGTCCTATGGACTCGTCGCCAGCGAGAAGCGCGTGTTCGGCTGGTCCAATTTGTCGACCGACGGGCCGATGGCGCGCAATGTCGCCGACACCGCGCTGATGCTGTCGGTGATGGCGAGCGACGATGCCCGCGATCCGCTCGCTTATACGCTGCCCGGCGAGTCCGTGCGCGCGCGTGCCGAACGCTGGGCCGCGCCGCGCCCCGCAGAGCTCGGCAGGCTGCGCCTCGCCTTCACCGAAGGTTTCGGCTTCGCCCCGACCGAGCAGGCGATCCGGCGCGTGTTCCGGCAGCGCGTGAGCAAGCTTGCACCTCTCTTTGCCGAGTGCCGCGAGGCGACGCCGGATTGCTCCGGTGCCGACGACGCCTTCGCCGTGCTGCGTGCAGGCATGTTCCTGGCGACACATGGCAAGAACTACAAGGAGCGGCCCGAGATGCTCGGGCCGAATGTCCGCGCCAATGTCGAGGAAGGCCTCGGCTACACGCTCGAAGATCACGCGCGCGCCGCAACGACGCAGACGCGGATCTATCGCGCCTGGCAAAGTTTCTTCGAAAGCTGCGACGTGCTGATCAGCCCGACCATCACGCTCAGTCCGCGGCCGTGGTCGGAGCCGTATCCCGCGGAGATCGACGGGGTACCAACGAAATCCTACTTCCATTGGCTCGCGCTCGCTTATGCGGTCACGCTTCCCGGCCATCCCGCCATCAGCATTCCTCTTGGCCTCGATGAAGCCGGGCTTCCTTTCGGCCTGCAGATCGTCGGTCAGCGTGGCGGTGACGCCGCCGTGCTCGCGGTGGCCGCGAGCCTCGAAGCAGCGTTCGTCGGCGACGCGCAATTGTGCCGGCCCGCGCCCGATCTGGCCCGGCTTGCCGCGGCGCCGCCGCTGTCGGCTGCACCCGGCTTCCTGACTTGGGAATGATCAGAACTTGGGAATGATCAGAACTTGGGAATGACCTGAACGCGGCAACGACCGAAGCCAGCCCTGGCAGAGCAACGGAGACGAGGATGACGGAATTGCCGAGGAAGACCAGCGTCGTCGCATTCGTCCTGCTCTACATCGCCTACTGCATCTCCTATGTCGACCGCGCCGCGATCTCGCTGGCGCTGGCCCAGATCGGCAAGGACTTCAATCTCCAGGCCGCAGATCTCGGCATCGTCATCAGCGCGTTCTTCCTCGGTTATGCCGCGATGCAGGTGCCGGGCGGATGGCTCTCCGACCGCTTCGGATCGAAATATGTGGTGATCATCACCATCGTGATGTGGTCGCTGTTCACGGCGTTCACGAGTCTTGCCTGGTCACTCACCTCGCTGATCGCGATCCGCTTCATGTTCGGCATCGCCGAGGGCGGCTTCCCGCCGGCGAGCATCCGTGCCGTCGCCGAGGTGTTCAAGAAGGACAGCCGGCCGAAGATGTCGGCGCTGCTGCTGTCATCCAACTATGCCGGCAGCATGATCGCGCCGCTGATCATGGCGCCGTTGATCCTCTGGCTTGGCTGGCGCCATGCCTTCAACGCGATCGGCATCGCGGGCATCGTGTTCGCGGTGGCCTATTTCGTCTTCGTCCCGTATCTGGGCCGCCCGGGCGCGAACGATCCGACCCCGGCGGGGACGAAGGCCGAGAACCGTGCGCCGATGCGCGAGCTCATGAAGAATCCGCTGCTGTGGCAGCTGATGGTGGTGTGGTTCGGCCTCAGCTGCGTCAACAAGGGCCTGGATTCCTGGATGCCGCTCTATCTGCTCCAGCAGCGCGGGCTCGACCTCAAGACCGTCGGCATCGTGGCGCCGATCCCGTTCGTGATGGCGACGATCGCGACTGCGATCGGCGGCTGGGTGATGACGACGTTCTTCGCCGAGCGCGAAAAATATCTGCTGATCGGCGCCTCCGCATTGACCGGCATCTTCCTCTACGCCATGTACAAGGCGGAGACGATCGCGATGCTGATCACCTACCAGTCGGTGGTCTATTTCTTCAAATCCTTCGTGCTGGCCTCGGTGATTGCGCTTCCGACCAAGCTGCTCCGCGACGACCAGATCGGATCCGGCATCGGCATGGTCAATCTCGGCGGCCAGAGCGCGGGCTTCGTCGCACCCGTTGCGATCGGCTTCATCGTGACCGGAACCGGATCGTTCGATGCCGCCTTCGGCTTCCTCGTGGCGATGACGGCGTTATCCGTCGTGGTCGCCGCGACCATCAACACGGCAGAGCCGAAGCTCACGCCGCAGACGGCCTGACAGGAGAATTTCTTCCGATGCAAAGCGCGATCGTCCTCGGCGGCGGCATGATCGGCGTCAGCGCGGCGCTGCACCTCCAGCAGCGCGGCTGGTCCGTCACGCTGATCGACCGCAGGGAGCCGGGCCGCGAGACCAGCTACGGCAATGCCGGGATGATCCAGGCGGAAGCAGTGCGCCCCTATCCGATGCCACGCGACCTCGCCACGCTCCTGAAGATCGCGACCGGCCGCACCAACGACGTGCGTTACAGCCTGTCGTCGCTTCATCTCCATATCGAGCCCCTGCTCCGCTATTGGTGGCATTCGGCGCCGAAGCGGCATCGCGAGGCGATCGACGCCTGGGCGCGGCTGATCGCCTACGCGACGGCGGAGCACGACATCCTCATTCGCGAAGCCCACGCCGACAATCTGATCCGCCGCGCGGGATACCGGCACCTGCATCGCGACGCAGCTTCGTTCGATCTCGCCGTCAAGGCGGCGGAAGAGGACCAGCGCGAGTTCGGCGTGAGGTTTCGTGCGCTCTCGGGCGCCGAGCTCGCCAAGGCCGAACCTGTCCTGCGCGACGACCTGCCCGGCGCGATCCATTGGCTCGACACCTGGACCGTGTCCGATCCCGGCGCGCTGGTCACGGCCTATGCCGATCTGTTCGAGCGCCTCGGCGGCACCATCGTGCTTGGCGATGCCCAGAGCTTGCGGCAGACCGCGACCGGCTGGTCGGTCGAGACCGACGTTGGACACATCGACGCCGCCCACGCGGTGGTGACGCTCGGGCCGTGGTCGCCCGATCTGCTGCTCAAATTCGGCTATCGCATCCCGCTGGTGCGCAAGCGCGGCTACCACATGCATTACAGCGGTGGCGCCTCGCTCGATCTGCCGCTGGTCGACAAAGCCGGCGGCTACGCCATGGGTCCGATGGCCAAAGGCATCCGCATCACAACCGGCGCGGAGCTGACCGGCCTGGACGCGCTCGCAACGCCCGTGCAGCTCGCCAGCGCCGAAGCCTCCGCGCGCGAGCTGATCGATCTCGGCAAGCGGGTCGAGCCCGACCCGTGGTTCGGCACCCGGCCCTGCACGCCCGACATGCTGCCGGTGCTCGGCCCTGCCCCACGCCATCCCGGCCTCTGGATGAACTTCGGCCACGGCCACCAGGGCTTTACGCTGGGGCCCGCGACCGGGCGCCTGCTCGCCGAGATGATGAGCGGCGAAACGCCGGCGATCGATCCGACGCCGTACCGGCCGGAGCGGTTCTAATTCCCAGTGTTGACGGCAAGCACCGCGCGCGCGTCGCCAGATGCAGGTTGAACGCGCGAGTTCGCAAATTCCGTCAGCCGGCGCGCTCGGCGAGAAGTGTCCTGATGCGTTCGGCATCATCAGGCGTCGCCGGATTGTAGACGACCATGCCGAGATCGGGCCTGCCATCGACGGCAAAGGCCGAATATTCGAATGCGATCGGACCGAGCACGGGGTGGCGTAGATGCTTGACGCCTTCGCCATGGGCGCGGACGTCGTTGTCGCGCCATAGCGATGCGAATTCGGGGCTGAGGCCGCAGAGCTCGTCGACGAAGTCGGCGACATGCGAGACGGCCCCGGCCCGCGCTGCATCCGCCCTGAAGGCGGCGACCACGAAGCGGGCCACACTGTCCCAGTCATGTTGCGCGGCGCGCACCCGCGGCTCGCAGAAGATCAACCGCAAGATGTTGCGCCGCTCCGGCGGGAGGTTGGCGTAATCGGTCAGCACGATGGTCGCCGCGCGATTCCAGGCAACGACGTCCCAAATTGCAGTTCTGATGATCGCCGGGCTGGTCTCGAGCGCGTCGAGCACGCGCTGCAGCCGCGGCGAGACGCCTTCGCTCGCCTGGTAGCGCACCTTGGGCGGGCGGCCGAGGCCAATCAGGAACAGGTGCTCGCGCTCGACATCGGTCAGCATCAGCGCTCGCGCGATGCGGTCGAGCACATCGGGCGATGGCGCGCCGCCGCGGCCCTGCTCCAGCCAGGTGTACCAGGTCGGGCTGATATTGGCGCGCTGCGCCACCTCCTCGCGACGGAGTCCCGGCGTACGCCTGCGGCTCCCCGCGAAGCCGAACGCGGCGGCGTCGAGCCGGGTGCGGCGGTCCTTGAGGTAGGTCCCCAAGAGGTTCTCGGCTGTCGCGCTCTCGCTCATCCTGTTAGCTATCATACCCGGATAATGTCACTACTTTACCCGGATAATCCTAGCGCAGATGGTCGTCTCCACCAACTCTGGAGATACTCATGCGTGTTTTCGTCACTGGCGCCACCGGCTTCGTCGGCTCCGCCGTCGTGCGCGACCTGATCGCTGCCGGCTACCGGGTCACGGGCCTCGCCCGCTCCGACGCGGGAGCCGCGGCGCTCGCCGCGATGGGCGCCGATGTCCACCGCGGGTCGCTGGAGGATCACGCGTCCCTGCGCAGCGGCGCGGCCGCCTCCGACGGCGTCCTGCACCTCGGCTTCAACCACGACTTCTCGAAGTTTCTGGACAATTGCGAGCTCGACCGCCGCGCCATCCTCGCGCTCGGCGAGGAACTGAAGGGCTCTGGTCGCCCCCTCATCGTCACCTCCGGCGTCGCGCTGCTTGCGCCCGGCCGCCTCGCCACCGAGGACGATGAATCATCGCACCGCTTTCCGCGCGTGTCGGAAGCGACCGCGCTGTCGCTGGCCGGCGTCCGCGCCGCCGTGGTGCGTCTTCCGCCCTCCACGCATGGCGAGGGCGACCACGGCTTCGTCCCGATCCTGATCAACCTCGCGCGCCAGAAAGGCGTATCGGCCTTTGTAGGCGATGGCAGCAACCGCTGGCCCGCCGCGCACCGCATCGATGCCGCGCGCGTCTACCGGCTGGCGCTGGAGCAAGGCGCAGCTGCGAAGCACTATCACGCGATCGCCGAGGAAGGCGTGCCGTTCAAGGCGATTGCGGAAGTGATCGGCCGGCGGCTCGGCGTGCCCGTGGTGTCCCAATCGCCCGAAGAAGCGGCCGCGCATTTCGGCTGGTTCGCACAGTTCGCGGCCGCCGACGTTCCGACCTCGAGCGCGAAGACGCGTGCTGCTCTCGGCTGGTCGCCCAAAGAAAAAGGGCTGATCGAGGATCTCGACCAGCCCTATTACTTCAAGATCTGACGGCGCTCGGCACCGCCAAATGCAGATCAGTCCGTCGTGACCGCCGTTTCCATGTCGGTCGGATCGATCTGCCTGGCGAGGTTGGCGTTGAGCTTGTCGCGATCGAGTTCGCCCTCCCACCAGGCGACGATCACGCAGGCAACGCCGTTGCCGCACAGATTGGTCAGCGCGCGACACTCGCTCATGAACTTGTCGATGCCGAGCACGATCGCCATGCCCGGCACGAGGCGCGGATCGACCACGGCGAGCGTCGCCGCCAGCGTGATGAAGCCCGCGCCCGTGATGCCGGAGGCACCCTTCGAGGTCAGCATCGCCACCACCAGGATCGTGAGCTGCTGGCCGAAGGTGAGATCGAAGCCCAGCGCCTGCGCGATGAACAGCGTCGCCAGCGTCATGTAGATATTGGTGCCGTCGAGATTGAACGAATAGCCCGTGGGCACCACGAGGCCGACCACCGACTTCGAGCAGCCGAGGCGCTCGAGCTTTTCCATCAAGGACGGCAACGCGCTTTCCGAGGACGAGGTGCCGAGCACGATCAGCAGCTCGTCCTTGATGTAGGCGAGGAACTTGAAGATGGAGAAGCCGGCGACGCGCGCGATGATTCCGAGCACGACGAACACGAACAGCGCCGCGGTCACGTAGAACGTCGCGATCAGGCCGACCAGGTTGAGGATCGCCCCGGTGCCGAACTTGCCGATGGTGTAGGCCATCGCGCCGAAGGCGCCGATGGGGGCTGCGCGCATCACGATGGAGATGACGCCGAACACCGCGTGCGCGGCGTCGTCGATGAAGCTGCGGATGGTGTGGCCGCGTTCGCCGAGCCCCATGATGGCGAAGCCGAACAGCACCGAGAACAGCAGCACCTGCAGGATCTCGCCTTGGGCGAAGGCACCGACGACGGTGTCCGGAATGATGTGCAGCACGAAGTCGACCGACTTCTGGCCTTCGGCCTGCTTGGCGTAGTTGGCGACGGCCTGCGCGTTGGCGGCGGCGCCGCCGAAGCCCGCACCCGGCTTCACCAGATTGCCGATGATAAGTCCGATCACCAGCGCGAAGGTCGAGACGATCTCGAAATAGACCAGCGCCTTGACGCCGATGCGGCCGACCTTCTTGGCGTCCTGGATGTGGGCGATGCCCGAGACAACGGTGCAGAAGATGATCGGCGCGATCACCATCTTGATCAGCTTGATGAAGCCGTCGCCGAGTGCCTTGATCCACTCATTGGTGGCGACTGACGGCCAGAGCCAGCCGACGATGGCGCCGAGCACGATCGCGATCAGCACCTGGATATAAAGGACTTTGTACCACGGCTTTGCGGCGGGCGGCGCGACCGGCGCCCCCACCATCGTTGTCGTCGTCATTGTTTCACTCCCCCTCAAAACGCCAGGCCAGCCAAGATCAACTTGGCCGGCCCTGTCAATCGGAACTGCTCGTTATTGCGCGCTTTACCTGGGATCGACGACCCGGCGTATCGCCGGCATCAACGTCGCGCCCAGCGCGTTCTTGACCAGCGAGGCCGCAACGAACGGCATCAGGCCGACCTGCCACGCCTTTGCGGCGCCAAGGCCAAGGCCAAAGGCCAGCCAGCCAAAGCCCGCGGCCAGAATGAGGATGTGGCCGGCCGCCATAGCCGCAAACAGCAGCGTTACGCTGCGATCCCAACCGCGCTCGGCGAGCCAGCCGGTGACGAAGGCGGCGCCAATGAAGCCGAATAGATAGCCTGCGGTCGGGCCGACCAGCGGTGCGATTCCACCAACGGGACCGGCGAACACCGGCAGGCCCATTGCGCCCTCGGCGAGGTAGGCGATCATGGTTGCGCTGCCAAGCAGCCAGCCATAGGCGGCGCCGATCATCAACACGACCAGCGTCTGCAACGTCATGGGCACGTAAGGCAACGGCAGGTTCACCTTGGCTGACAGCGCCATCAAGGCGGTGCCGAGCGCAATCAGCACGACGGCGCGCAAGGCGCCGACGGTTTCACCCGGCCGGACTGGCCACATCAATGCGGCGAGAGGAGAATGCGTGGCGGTAGACGGGACGAAACGGTCAGACAAGTTGCACTCCAGAAGGCTGTCGAAAACTGGCGGCTATTTAAGCCAGTGAGCGATCCGGTCAACTGCTTCCCGCATCTCCGCAGCCGAACGCGCATAAGAGAGCCTTATGAATGAACGACCATGGATGGGATCGAAGTCGAGCCCCGGCGTGACCGCGACATGGGCCTGTTCGAGCATCTGCTTGGCGAACTCGAAACTGTCGGAGGTGAAGTCCGAGACGTCCGCATAGAGATAGAATGCACCGTCGGCCGGCAGAAACCTGGTCAGGCCGGCCTTGGGCAATCCCTCGATCAGGATGCGCCGGTTTTCCTGATAGCCGTGCTTGATCTCCTCCATCTCGGCCGCGCCGTCGAAGGCCGCTTCGGCCGCGATCTGCGACAGCGACGGCACCGAGATCGACAGGTTCTGCTGCAGCCGCTCGATCGGCCGCACCAGAATCTCGGGCACGACCATCCAGCCGACGCGCCAGCCCGTCATGCAGAAATACTTCGAGAACGAGTTGATCACGAGCGCGTGGTCCGACAGCGCCGCCGCCGTCACCGCGGGAAACGCGTAGTCGAGCCCGTGATAGATCTCGTCCGAGATGAAACGGATGCCCGCGTCTTCCGCCGCCGCGATCAGCCCGGCGAGCGCCTCGCGGGACATCATGGTCCCGGTCGGATTGGCGGGGCTGCCGACCAGCACGCCCTTCAGCGGCGCCTTGCGATGGGCGGCCAGCAGCGCCTCGCCGGTCAACGCATGGCGCGTCTCGTTCGTGGTCTCGATCAGCACCGGCTCGCAGCCGAGCGCCGTGAGGATATGACGGTACGGCGGATAACCCGGCACCGTTACGGCCACGCGGTCGCCCGGCTCGAACATCGCGAGGAATGCCAGAATGAACCCGCCGGAGGAGCCGGTGGTCACCACGATCCGCTCGGGGCTGACGTCACAGCCATAGGCATCGCGATAATGCCGCGCGATGCGTGCGCGCAAGGAGGGGATGCCGAGTGCTGAGGTATAATCGATCCGCCCTGCCTCGAGGGCCGCATGGGCGGCCGCAATCGCGGTCTTCGGCGCGCCGGCGGCGGGCTGGCCAACCTCCATGTGGATCACATGGCCTCCGGCCGCTTCGATCCGGGCCGCCGCGGCCATCACGTCCATCACCATGAACGGGGGAACATCGCTGCGGCGGGAGGGCGCGAGCCACTCTCCCAATCGGTTCCTCAAGGTCGCATCGTGCATCGATTTCTGCTATTCGCTGGCGGGGCCGATCCGTCCGACCCGGGAAAAACGGGGTGCTTGCGCCCCAGACTGGCCGCATTGTACGGCTCATAAGGGGTACGGCTCAAAGGGGCATATCGCGTATCCGGTCCGCCGCCAATCGCCAAAACCGATCACTGAACGGCTTGACCAGGAATGCCTGACAAGCCTGCTGACAAGACCGTTTGACCCAGACCGCTTGATGTTGTTCCAGATCGCATTGCGCAAGAAGGCCACCGCCCTCACCTCCCTCGTCGCGGCGACTGCGATCGCGCTGACGCCGTTCTCGGCCGCGCATGCGCAGGCCAAGGGACCGCCGGTCCTGCGCGACACCGAGACCGAGCAGCTGCTGCGCGAATACACGCGCCCGATCCTGCGCGCCGCCGGTCTGGAAAAGCAGAACATCCAGATGGTGATCGTCAACGAGGGCTCGTTCAACGCGTTCGTCGCCGATGGCCGCCGCATCTTCGTCAATTACGGTGCGATCCTCCAGTCGGAGACGCCGAACCAGATCATCGGCGTGCTCGCGCACGAAACCGGGCATCTGGCCGGCGGCCATCTGTCCAAGCTGCGCGAGCAGCTCGCCAATGCGCAGACCCAGATGATCATCGCCATGCTGCTCGGCGCCGGCGCGATGGCCGTAGGCAGCACCCGCGGCAGTGGCAGCGCCGGCAACAATGGCCTTGCCAATGCAGGAGCCGCCGCCCTTGCCGGCCCCCAGGAGATGATCCGCCGGACGCTGCTGTCCTACCAGCGCCAGCAGGAGGAGAACGCCGATCGCGCCGGCGTGAAATTCCTGACTGCGACCCAGCAGTCGCCGAAGGGCATGTACGAGACCTTCAAGCGCTTCACCAGCGAGAGCCTGTTCGCGGCGCGCGGCGCCGATCCCTATCTCCAGTCGCACCCGATGCCCGCCGAGCGCGTCGCTTCCCTGCAGGAGTTCGCCAGCTCCAGCCCGTACTGGGACAAGAAGGACGATCCCGCGCTCCAGCTCCGCCACGACATGGTGCGCGCCAAGATCTCCGCCTTCATGGAACGGCCGGAAACGGTGTATCGCCGCTATCCCCTGACCAACGACAGCATGCCGGCGCGCTACGCGCGCGCCATCAGCACCTATCTGCACGGGGATTTACGCAGCGCGCTCACCCAGATCGACGCGCTGATCCAGGTCCAGCCCAACAATGCGTATTTTTACGAGGTGCGCGGCCAGGCCCTGCTGGAGGGCGGCAAGCCTGCCGAGGCGATCCCTGCCCTGCGCAAGGCTGTCGCACTTTCGAACAACGCGCCCCTCATCGAGATGTTACTTGGGCAGGCTCTGGTTGGGTCCGATAATAAGGCCTACACCGATGACGCCGTTCGGATTCTCCGGGCCGCGGTCGCACGGGAACCGGAGGCCATTCTCGGCTACATGCAGCTCGCGATGGCCTATGGCCGGAAGGGCGACTATGCCGAGGCCGATCTGGCGTCGGCGCAGGCCGCTTATCTGCGCGGCGACAACAAGACCGCCCGCGAGCTTGCGACGCGCGCGAAAACCCGTTTCGCCGTCGGCACGCCCGGATGGGTCAAGGCCGACGACATCGTGGCGTCGAAACCGCCGCGCAACTGACAAGACCAAGACGACCTGACAAGACGACGCCTTACGCCACGATGCCTTAAGAAACGACGCCTTACGAAACGACGTCACGACACCGAGCTTAAGTCCGCCGGGACGTTTTCCGAAACCTGCTTTGGATAAGAGGATTTGCCTATGCCTTCGCTGCGCCTGCTTGCTCCCGCGCTGTTTGCGCTCGCCATGTTCGGCGCAGCCGCGCCCGCGTCGGCCGACAGCTTCTCCGATGCCCAGCGAACGGACATCGAGGCGATCGTCAAGAACTATCTCGTCACCCATCCCGAGGTGCTCGAGGAAGCGATGGCCGAGCTCACCAAGCGCCAGGCCGCAGCCGAGACGCAGAAGCACGAGGCCAGTGTCGCCCAGAATTCCGACGCGATCTTCAACTCGCCGCGCCAGGTCGTGCTCGGCAACAAGGACGGCGACGTCACCTTCGTCGAGTTCTTCGATTACAATTGCGGCTACTGCAAGCGCGCGATGGACGACATGCTCACCCTCATGAAGGCCGATCCGAAGCTGAAGGTGGTGCTGAAGGAGTTTCCGGTACTGAGCCAGGGTTCGGTGGAAGCAGCCCAGGTCGCCGTCGCGGTGCGCATGCAGGATCCCTCCGGCAAGAAATATCTCGATTTCCATCAGAAGCTGCTCGGCGGCCGTGGCGCGGCCGACAAGGCGCGCGCGCTTCAGGCGGCCAAGGAAGCCGGCCTCGACACCGCTAAAATCGAGAAGGACATCGGCAGCGCCGAGGTGCGCACCACCATCGAGGAGAACTTCAAGCTCGCCGAAGCAATGGGCATGAACGGCACGCCCAGCTACGTGATCGGCAAGCAGATCGTTGTCGGCGCCGTCGGTGTCGATAGCCTGAAGGAAAAGATCGCTGTGGCCCGCTGCGGCAAAGCGACCTGCTAACAAGGCAACTTGCTAACAAGGCGACTTGCTGACAGCGATCTGCGGATCACGTCTACAACTCACGCATGCAACGAGGCCGGCTGAAAAGCCGGCCTTTTCATTGCGCCGAAATCTGGCGCGCGCGTTCATCGGGCATTCAACAAACAAATGCCGCGGAACCGCCAATGTTCCGGAACTCCTGATACCTCCTTTCGTTGTCGGCGCGGGCAATGACGCAGAGAAACACGTGAGGAGAATTCAATGTCTAACCGCTTTATGATCTCGGTCGCCGCGCTCGCGCTCGTCGCCGGCACCGGTCTGGCGAACGCGCAGGGCACCATGAACCGCGACAGCGGTGGCGGTGCAGGCGCGCAGCCGACGCAGCATTCGCAGCCTTCCGGCGCCGCCGAGCGCGGCGGCTCGATGGGTAAGGACTCCGCCCAGGAGAAGGGCACCGTCGGTCAGACTGGCGGCGCCATGAAGTCCGGCGGTGCAGCCGAGGAGAAATCGTCGGGCGGGATGGATAAGTCCGGCGCGATGAACAAGAACGCGGCCGACGAGAAGGCCGGCGCGGCGAAGGGTGAGCACGCCCAAGGCGCGCAGGATAAGTCCCCGCAGGACAAGTCCATGCATGACAAGTCAGCGCAGGACAAGGCAGCCCAGGACAAGTCAAAGAGCACGATGGACAAGTCCCAGACGGACAAGTCCAAGAGCACGGAGACTGACACCAAGAGCGGCAATATGAACGCCCAGACCAAGGGCGCAGACAGTCAGACCAAGGGTGCGGACAACAAGGCTGCCGATACCAAGTCTCAGACCACGACCGGCACGGCCTCCGCGACCGCTTCTGCACCGCCGCCCGAGAAGCGGACCGAGATCACATCCGCGATCAAGTCGACCAAGATCGAGGAAACGACCAACGTCAACTTCAACATTTCGGTCGGCACGACGGTCCCTGCCAGCGTTCATTTCCACCCGCTCCCGCCGCGGATCGTCGAGATCTATCCGGAGTGGCGCGGCTACGAGGTGATCTTCGTGCACGGCCAGTACGTCATCGTTCGTCCGCAGACGCGCGAGATCGTGTACGTCATCGAGGGGTAAGCCGGTCCGCTGACCGACCCGTCCCGCACGAGCCCCCGCCGAGAGATCGGCGGGGGCTTTCGGTCTCTCGGGAGACCCCGCCCCTCTGGCACTGCGGCAGCCATGGTTCGGACTGGTTAACAAGCAATTTCCGTAGCTTGCGCACAGGTTTTTGCACCCCGGATGAGGCATCTGAAGCCAGCTCGGAGGTCCTTCAAGGCTTCCCCTCACGCGCTTTGTTACCTATAACCCCCGCCACGCCGAAGCACCTCTTGCGGGATTGGAATGGCCGAACCAGCAACCGACACGATCCTTGTCCTGAACGGGCCGAACCTCAACATGTTGGGGACACGCGAGCCCGAGAAGTACGGGCATGCGTCGCTGGCCGACGTCGAGGCCCTGTGCCGGGAGACGGCGGCTATGTTCGGCCTCAAGGCCGACTGCCGGCAGTCCAACCGCGAGGGCGAGCTGATCGACTTCATCCACGAGGCACATGCCCGCAAGATGAAGGGCATCATCATCAATGCCGGCGGCTATTCGCACACCTCGATCGCGCTGCACGACGCGCTGCTCGCGGTGCAGATCCCGACGGTCGAGGTGCACGTCACCAACATCCACGCCCGAGAGAATTTCCGACATCACTCCTACACCGCGCGCGCGGCCTTCGCCTCGCTCTGCGGCTTCGGCATCGAGGGCTACCGCCTCGCCATCCAGGGCCTTGCCGCCAAGCTCGGCATCAAGCCCAAAGCCTGACGCTCTCCCATCACACAGAACATTCGGATCAAACAACATGGCGCGCCAGCCAGACGACAAAGCAGCCGCAAAGTTTTCCAGCGAGGATTCCGCCCTCGTCCGCGAGCTCGCCTTGCTGCTCGATGAGACCAGCCTCACCGAAATCGAGATCGAGCGTGCCGGCCTGCGCCTGCGCGTCGCCCGCAACATCAGCGTCGCCGCGACCATGCCGATGCAGATGGCGGCTGCCCCGGCCGCCCTCCCGGCGGCCGCAGCTGCCGCCGCGCCTGCCGCCGCCGACCTGTCGAAGCATCCCGGCGCCGTGACCTCGCCGATGGTCGGCACCGCCTATTGGTCGCCGGAGCCCGGCGCCAAGCCGTTCATCGAGGTCGGCAGCAAGGTCTCGGTCGGCCAGACGCTGCTGATCATCGAAGCCATGAAGACCATGAACCAGATCCCCTCGCCGCGCGCCGGCACGGTGACGCAGATCGTGATCGAGGACGGCCAGCCGGTCGAATACGGTGAGCCACTCGTGATCATTGAGTGACGTTCGAGGGCGGTCTCATCGCCCTCGCCGCTTTCCGCGCGTCAGTCCAATAAGGACACCATGTTCGACAAGATCCTCATAGCCAATCGCGGCGAGATCGCCCTTCGCATCCTCAGGGCCTGCAAGGAGCTCGGGATCGCGACCGTCGCCGTGCACTCCACCGCCGACGCCGATGCCATGCATGTGCGCCTGTCGGACGAGAGCGTTTGCATAGGGCCGCCGGCGTCCAAGGACAGCTATCTCAACGTGCCCGCGCTGCTCGCGGCCTGCGAGATCACCGGCGCCGATGCCGTGCATCCCGGCTACGGCTTCCTGTCGGAGAACGCGCGCTTCGCCGAAATCCTCGCCGAGCATAATCTGCATTTCATCGGCCCGAAGGCCGAGCACATCCGCCTGATGGGCGACAAGATCGAAGCCAAGAGGACGGCCAAGAAGCTCGGCATCCCCGTGGTGCCCGGCTCCGACGGAGGGGTCGGCCCCAACGACGACGCGATGGCGATCGCCAAGAAGATCGGCTTCCCCGTGCTGGTCAAGGCCGCCGCCGGCGGCGGCGGCCGCGGGATGAAGGTGGCCGAGAGCGAGGCCGATCTTCAGGTCGCGCTGTCGACGGCTGCCAACGAGGCCAAATCCGCTTTCGGTGATGCCTCCGTCTACCTCGAGAAATATCTGCAGAAGCCGCGTCACATCGAGATCCAGATCCTCGGCGACGGCCGCGGCGGCGCGATTCATCTCGGTGAACGCGACTGCTCGCTGCAGCGACGCCACCAGAAGG